>DAIDHC010000145.1 GCA_027452065.1 Bryobacterales bacterium | reverse complement strand
CACCACCATCGGCCAGCTTGTCGCCGGCCTCGAGTGGGCGCTCGACCACCGCGCCGACGTCGTGAACCTCAGCCTGGGGACGGCGAATCCCGCCCATCGGGAGAAACTGGAGCCCGTCATTGCGCGGGCGCTGCTGGCCGGCTGCCGCATCGTCAGCGCACGCACCATGGGAGGAACGCCGAGCTATCCTGGTTCGATGGCCGGCGTCATCGGTGTTCGGGCGGACGCGACCCTTCCGCGCCACCGCGTGTGGTTCGACGGTGATTGCGCCGTGGCCGCGCCCTACCCGCGTCCGATACCCGGCGTGCCCCCGGAGCGCAACCTCTCGGGCATCAGCTTCGCCGTTGCCAATGTCAGCGGCTATTTGTGCGCCCGTCTGCTGGAGGCCGCGCGCGACGCCGCGGAGACGGCGGTGCGTCCGCGCCACGAAGGAACGCGATGACCGGCCGCGACGTCTGGCGCCAATACCGGCGGGCCCTCCCCTTTCTGCGTCCCTACCGGGCGCGCATGGGCCTCATCATCTTCGTCAACCTGCTGGCCACTCTTGCTGGTCTCGCACAGCCTTACCTGTCGAAATTCCTCATCGATGGCGCCCTCATGCAGCATCAGCGGCGCATGTTGTGGATCGCCGCCGGATTCATGGTGTGCGCCGCGGTCGTCGGCTTCGCGCTCAACATTGTCTCCAGCTACTTTTACGTCCGCGTTTCGGCCCGCGCTCTTTTCGACATGCGCCTCGCCGTGTACCGCCATCTACAAAGGCTGCCCCCGCGTTATTTCGCCCGCACCAAGCTCGGCGAGATCGTCTCGCGCCTGAACAGCGATATCGGCGAGGTGCAGCGCGTGCTGACCGACACGCTGCTCTCGGTTGCCTCGAACGTTTTGTTCCTGTTCGGCAGCGCGGCCGCTATGCTGATGTTGAACTGGAAGCTCTTTCTGGTCGGTGTCGTGCTGGCGCCCCTCAGCGTGATGGTGTTGCGGCGCTTTCAGGCGCGCCTGGCTCGCCACGTCAAAACGCTCCGCGAGCGCAGCGCCGACATCGGAAGCTTTCTCATCGAAACCATTCTCGGAATGCGGCTCGTCGTCTCCTCCGGCGCCGAGGAGCGCGAGGCCGCCCGCTTCGGCCGCCTCAACGAACGCTTCGTGCGCGCCGTGCTCGACATGCAGCTCACCTCCTTCATGGCCGGCGCCTTCCCCGGCACCCTCCTGGCCCTGGCCAGCGCCGCGGTTTTCCTCTACGGCGGTTCGCTTGTCATCGGCGGCAAGCTCACCGTCGGCGGGCTGGTGGCGTTCATGGCCTATCACGCGCGCCTGCTCTCGCCCGTGCAAAGCCTGATGGGCACCTGGACGGCCGTGCTCACCTGCGCCGTCTCGCTCGAGCGCGTCTTCGCCATTCTTGATACGCCCGCCGCGGTCGCCGAAATCCCCGGCGCGCGCCCACTCGATCATCCGCGGGGAACGCTCGAATTCCGCGGCGTGAGCTTCCGGCATGAACCCGAGCGCGCCGTGCTCGAGGGCATCTCCTTCCGCGTCGAGGCCGGTTCGATCTGCGCCATCGTCGGCCGCAGCGGCGCCGGCAAGTCGACCATCGCCGACCTCATCCTGCGCTTCCAGGACCCCGATCGCGGCCAGGTGCTCCTCGATGGCATCGACCTGCGCGAGCTGACGCTGGCGTCCCTGCGCGGCGCCGTGGCGCTCGTCGATCAGAATCCCTTCCTCTTCGCGGCCACAATCCGGGAAAACATCGGCTACGGAAATCTCGATGCCGGTCCCGGCGACATCGAACGGGCCGCTCGCGGAGCCGCCATCCACGACTTCATCGCCTCCCTGCCCGAGGGCTACGAGACCAAAGTCGCCGAGCGCGGCGCCACGCTCTCCGCCGGCCAGCGCCAGCGCATCGCCATCGCCCGCGCTCTCCTTCGCCGCCCGCAACTCCTCGTCCTCGACGAGCCAACCGCCGCGCTCGATCCCGGCTCCGAGCTGGAGATCGCCGACACGCTGACGGCCCTGTTGGGCGGCCAGACGACAATCATCATGACCCACCGCCGCTCACTCGTCGAGGCCTCCGGACAGGTGCTTGTGCTCGACAACGGCAGTGTCGCCTTCCAGGGACGCCCCGAAGACCTGCTGCGCCGCGGCGGCGGCCTGGAACGCTATTTCGGACCGCTCGAGGCACAAGCGGCCGTGGCCGCCGGCTAAACGGCGCCGAGCGGAACGAGATCGAGGCCGCGCAGAGCGTAGCGCGGCGGCGTCTGCGCCAGTTGCGCTCCGGTCCAGGCCGCGGCGCGGTGCAGGCTTTCGAGCTCCCCCTTCCACCACGCCGAGTCTCCGCCCGTTTCGTAATACGCCCGCGATGCCTCGATGTGCCGCAGAAACCCGGCGTACAGCCGGCTCGAATAATGCTCGAGCGGGCCCGAAGGGTCGTCGCCTCCCGCCAGCCGTCGGACCACCGCCGCGGCAAGAATCGCCTCGCGCAGCGCATGCGCCGATCCCTCGCCGCAAATCGGATCGAAGCGCATGGCGGCCGTCCCGCAGGCGAGCCAGTCTTCCCCGTGAAGGCGGCTCAGAATCCTCGGGTATGAGGGGAATGCGGATGCCGTTCCGGCAAATTCCGCAATCTGCCCGGCCACCAGGCTGCTTTGGGCGAACACCGAGTCGAGATCCGCGCCCACCGCGAGCAGCCACGCGCGCCGGCCCGGCGCCGCGGTGAGAAACAGCCAGCCCGCCGGCACCGACTCCACCCAGCAGGCGTCCTCGTGGGCCGACGGCGCAAGCACAACGGGCACGGCATGCGCGCAGCGAGTCCCGAAATGCTGCTCGATCGCCCGCGTCGCCTCATCAGGCATCGAGACTACGGACCACCGCGCTACCTCGGCACGCGCTTCAAACGCCGCCTCGGGCATCGCCGCCCACAGCCGGTCCAGCAGATCGGACTCCGGAACCGCCCGTGCGAAATGCGGAAGCTCGCGCGGCTCCGCGCCCGCGCCCCAGGCCACGATGCGGCGGCGGATGGTGTGGCAGGAGTCGAACAGGCCCGGGTCGTCGAACAGCCCGGAAAATAAACGGCACGTCTGCGCCGAAAGCAGGATCACCGGCACGCCCGGCCGCAGCGCATGTTGGACTGTTGCCGCGACGCCGCCCTCCCGCAGCAGCCGCAAGCAGCAGCACGCGGCCAGACCCGATCCTTTCACCACCACTGGCGTTTCCGATGCGCTCAATTCTTTACCGTAACAGGATCGAGGCGCGCGGGCATCAGATCCGCGCGTCCGCCGGCGCCGTGAAGTCCGCGTCCGTCACGTTGCCCGTGTTTCGCGTCGAGGCGGGCTCGATCAGGATCACCTCCGCCGTCTCCTCGGCCGCCGTGCGATGCTCGACTCCGCGCGGCACAACCAGCACATCGCCCGGGTCCAACTCCACCGCGTGGTCCCGGAACTCGACCTGGAGCCGGCCCCGCCACACCAGGAAAATCTCGTCCTCGCTCTCATGGTGATGCCACGGGAAAACGCCCTTCAGCTTCACCAGGCGCATCTGTTGCCCATTGGCCTCGGCCACCGTCTTGGGCCGCCACAGCTCGGAAAACAGCGCGAATTTTTCTGCGAGCCGGATTGGTTCAGGTTGGTTCATGGCTTGCCATTCGTCACGCGGACGCGGCTCTGTAGGACGGCTGGTCGGGGATCTCGATCCCCGTTCGCGTGCCTTCCCCGGGCTTGCTCTCGATCCACATCCGGTAATCGTTTCCAAACAGCACCTTCAGCCGCTCGTTCACGTTGCTCACCCCGATTCCCTGATCGAACAGCGTCGCCAGGCGCGCCTCGGAGATGCCCACGCCGTCGTCCTCGATCATGATATGCAGCCGCCGCGGCTCCAGCCACGCGCGCACGCGGATCGTGCCGCCTTCCACTTTGTTCCCCAGCCCGTGCCGGATGCTGTTCTCGATGATCGGCTGCAGCAACATGCTGGGAATCAGCCGGTCTTCCGCCGCCGCGTCGATTTCCTTGACGAAGCGCAGTTTGTCGCCGAACCGGACCAGTTCGATCGCCATGTAGTTGTCGATGAACGCCAGCTCGTCTCTCAGCGGCGACAGGTTCTCGGACTGCCGCAGCAGCCGGCGCAATATGCTCGACAGCCGGTAGACGACGCTCCGCGCCTGCTCCGGATTGGTGCGGATCAGCGAGGAAACCGAGTTCAGCGTATTGAAGAGGAAGTGCGGATTGATCTGGCTGGTGAGTGCGGCCAGGCGCGCCTGGTTCAGCCGGTGCTGCTGCTCTTCGAGTTTCTTTTCATTCCGCGTGTTGTTCCAGATCTTGAGCGGAATCGAAACGCAGAGCAGCGTCGTGAGATAGATCGCGCCCACGGTCAGCGGCGCCGGACGGCCCCAGTGCTGTTCCAGGCTGAAGACCCCCTTGGCGCCGAACAGCCGCGACACGCTGAGGCGCAGAAACTCGGCAAAAACAGCGGCCGAGACGCAGGCGAAATGGAACGCCGTGCGCCCCCAGTCCTGCCGCTGGCGGAACGATCGATAAAGGCTGAGATCGAAGAACGGCGAGAATCGCCACACGTCCTCCTTCTCCGGCGCGACGTCTCTCAGCAGGCCGCCCAGTACGCCCACGCCCGCGAACAGCGGCATCGACATCAGCTCGCCGTTGAACAGCGCCGGAATCGAAATGAGGACGCCGGCCAGCAGCCCGCTCACGTAGCCGCCCACCAGCCCCGACAGCATCGAACCCTCCATGCCCAGATCCACCGCCGTGTAGGCCGGCGTCACCACGCGCAGGAACACGCCGGAGCCGAACATCGCCGAACATCCGAGAGCCAGCTTCACGCGCTGCAGAAGCGTCCGCTCCTCGCGCATCAGCATGCGCTGGAACGCCGCGAAGCGCACCAGTATGCTCGCGAAGGAAGCCGCCACAGCCAGCTTCACCAGCAGCGTTACCAGATGTTGTTGCTCGAACAAAGCGGCCCGGCCGGGGAACCGGGATGAATCAACATTATAATGAAAGTGTAGAAACTCCCTTCATGCACGCATCCTCAGCGGCGGCTCCCGGTGTCGACAAAGTGGCCGAGGCGGACTTCCCGACTCGCTTCGGGCACTTCCGCATCTACGGTTTCCGCGGCCGCGAAGGCGGCACGCCGGAAGAATCCGTGGCCCTCAAAATGGGCGACATCTCGGCCGGCCCCGCGCCGCTGGTGCGCATCCACTCCCAGTGCCTCACCGGCGACGTCTTCCACAGCCTGCGCTGCGACTGCCGCCAGCAGTTGGAGCAGGCGCTCGAACGGATCGCCGCCGACGGGCGCGGCTTGATCATCTACGAGGAGAAAGAAGGCCGCGGCATCGGCCTGTTGAACAAGCTCCGCGCCTACGAGCTTCAGGACGCCGGCGCCGACACCGTCGAAGCGAACGAGCAGTTGGGCTTCGAGGCCGACCTCCGCAGCTACGCCATGCCGCCCGAGATCCTTCGCTATTTCGGCGTCAAGCGCGTCCGCCTGCTTTCGAACAATCCGGACAAGATCGCCGCGCTCGAGCGCGCCGGTATCGAGGTCGCCGAGCGCGTCCCCGCCATCGTCGAGTCAACCGGTTCCACCGAGCGTTACATGCAGACCAAGAAAGAGAAGCTCGGGCACCTGCTCGACTAAGAGCCGGCGCGATCGAGTTCCCCGAACGAGGCCAGCCTCACGCCGGCCTCCTCCAGCGCCCGCCGCACTTCCGGCGACGTCAACGCGTCCAGCTCCTGCCGCCGGCTTTCCTTGAGCCGCGTTCGCGCCGCCCGAAGCTCATCCGTGCAGTACCCCGGGTGGCACATGAACTCGGTCGAGCCCGGCGGCAGTGAACGGATCAACCGCGCCAGCTCGCCGGCGTCGAATCGCCCCGTGACGCGAAAGCCCGCAAAGTGGTCGGTGACGCGGCAGCCCCGCCGCCGCAGAACGCCCGAGAACGCCGGCCGCATCAGGCCGAAGGCGCGATGGGCCAGCCTCGCCTTCATCGGCGCGCCGCCGGCATGGAGCGGAAAATCGAACGGCCGCCGCACCCACCGGATGCCCGTCTCCTCCGCAATGCGGATCACCGCGTCCAGCACCGGCGGCAGCAGGTGCGTGTGCTTGTGCGTGTCCAGATGCGTCGGCCGTACTCCGGCGTCCAGAATCCGCTTCACCTGCGCGGCAAGCGTTTCATACACCTCGATCCGCCCCAGCGCCAGCGCGCGAATCAGTTGCCCTACCGTCGGCGGCATCCCCGGCCCGCCCACCAGCACCAGGTGGCAGCCGATGTCGAGCGACGGATTCTCGCGCGCCAGCTCCACGGCCTGCGAAAACGCCGCGCCCGTGGCCATCAGCGTCGTCGATGTCAGGATCCCCGCCCGGTGCGCGTGTACGATTCCTTCGTTGACGTCCCTCGTGAATCCGAAGTCGTCGGCGTTGACGATCAGCGTTCTCAAAACAGCGCCAGCTTGATGCGCAGAAACTTCTTCGGGTTCGCCCGGAAATCTTTCATCAACCCCTCAAGCTCCCGCGTCGATCCGTTCAGGCTCTCATAAAGCTCGGGATTCACCAGAAGCTGCCCGATTGTGCCTTGCCCCGAGTTGACCTTGTCGAGCGTCGTGTTGAGCTTCGTCAACGTCGCCGACACCTGGTCGTGTAACTGATCCGAGTAGAGCAGCTTCCCCGCCGAGCCCTTGCCCGACTCCACCTGGGTGAGGATCCTGCGAAGATCGGTCACCGTGCTGTTCAGGTTGTCGTAAAGCGCCGGATCCTTGAGAAACTTCCCCGCCGAACCCTTCCCCTGCTGGACCTCGGCGAGCAGGTTGTCGATCCGCGCCAGCGAGCCGCGGACGTCGTTGTACATGTCCGGGCTGTAGAGAAGCTGGCCCAGCGTCCCCTGATTCGAGTTCAGCGCATTGGTGATGATCTGCACCTGCTTGGCGATGTCGTTGATGCGGTCGTACAGCTCCTCGTCCACCAGCAGCTTGCCGATGCTTCCGTGGCCCGCCTCCACAAGGGCGACGATGTTGTTGACCTTCGTCACCGTCTCCTGCAGCGAGGCCAGCACCGAGTAGCCCTGCTTCACCACGTCCTCGAACTCCGCCGTATTCAGGCTGGGCAGCGTGTCGCGGGGCTTGATGGTGCGCCGGCTTGTGCCGCGGGTGATGTTGATGAACTTGGTGCCCAGCAGATTGGCGGCGCTCAGCGCGGTCACCGAGTCAATCGGAATCCGCGAAAGAAACCGGTCCCGGATCTCCATATCGATTCGCACCTGCTTCTGCGGGTCCGAAAGCCCCGAAAGCACAATGCGCTTCACTTTGCCGATTGTGATTCCGTTCAGCGTCACCGCGGCACCGTCGGCCAGCGCCGCCGAGTCGTCGAGATACGTGTACACTTCCGACTCGCCTTCGAAAAAACTCCTGTCTCCCGTAATCAGGAAGATCAACACGGCAACGATGGCCAAGGCGGCGATCGTGAGAAGGCCGACTTTCAAACGCGCCCAATTGGCTTTGCTCTGTACTGGCATGTATCGTTACCTGTGCACGAACTTATCAACGTATGGATCGGTGGACGATTCGAGGTCCGCCATGGACCCTTCGAATACGATGTGGCCGTCCTTCATCACCATGAATACCGTTCTGGTGGCTTCCGGCTGCTCTTTCGAAAGGTGCTCAAGCCTCCCTTTCTCGGGATTGTAGCGAAAATCGGCCATCAGCCGTCCGTCCTGATATCGGTGCGTCACAATCACGTTGGCCGTATTCTGGCTGTCGCGCTCTTTCGCGATGAGCGCCATGATCGTGTTCGCCGTGATCGGATCGAGACCCGCCGTCGGCGAATCGTAGAGTACCAGCGGCGGTTCGGTCACCACCGCCCGGGCGATCCCCACCCTTCGCCGCATGCCGCCGGAAAGCTCGCTGGGAAACTTTTCCAGCGTCTGATCGAGTTCCACGAAGCGCAGCGCCTCCACCACTTTCCCCTCGATCGCCTCCGGCTCCAGCCTCTCGCCCGTCTGCCGGTTTTCGAGCGGGTAGGCCACGTTGTCGCCCACCGTCAGCGAGTCGAACAGCCCGCCCTCCTGGAACAGCACACCCACGCGCGAGCGAAGCGGAAACAGCTCGTGCTCGCTCATCTTCGTGATGTCCTGCCCGAACAGCAGCACCTGGCCCGAATCGACCGGCAGCAGCCCCATCGCCGCCTTCAGCATCACGCTCTTGCCGCTCCCCGCCGCTCCCAGCACAATGCGCGTCTCCCCCGCGTACATCACGAACGACACCCCTTCCAGAACCGGCCGGTCGAAGGACAGCGTCACCGAGCGGAACTCGAGAACGGGTGCGTCGGAACCGTTGGGCGAGGCAAGGCTGGATTCGGGCACGGTCACAGGTTGACGAAGATTCTGGTCACTAAAGCCGTCAGCACGAAGATCCACACGCTCGAGACGACGACGGCCTTGGTCGTGGCCCGCCCCACTCCCTGTGTGCCTCCGGACGTCTTGATCCCGTAAAAGCAGCCGACGAGCGAGATTACGATCGCGAAAATGAATGGCTTCAGCAGACCCTGCACCACGTCGTTCGTCTCCAGGATCTGGTAGGCCGGTGTCCAGTACTGCGGCGACGTCAGCCGGAGGCTGAAATATGCGATGCTCCAGCCGCCGATCATGCCCACGAAATCGGCTACCACCGTGAGCTGCGGCAGCATGAAGCAGGTGGCGATCAGGCGCGGCGTCACCAGCTTCTGCACCGGGTCCGTGCCCAGCGCGCGCATCGCGTCGATCTGCTCGCTCACCTTCATCGAGCCGATCTCGCTGGCGATGCCCGACGCGTTCCGGCCCGCCACCAGCAGCGCCGTCAACACCGGCCCCAGCTCGCGCACCAGGGTGATCATCACGATCGGACCCACCTGCCCGATCGCGCCATACGTATTCAGAGCCCGCGACATCTGCATCGTGATGACGAAGCCGCTGAAGAAGCCCGTGAGGATGACGATCGGCAGGCTCCCGATGCCGATCACGTCCATCTGGATCGCCACGTCGTCCCAGTAATGAGGCGAGCGGAAAACGTTCTTAAAGGCGCTCCCGGCCAGGTGCCAGAAATCCTGCCACTCCGCTACCGGGGCCTTCAGGAAGTCGAGCACGCCTGCTCCTGCCCTGCGCTCTGGAGCGCCGCACACCATCTCCGCCCCGGGCGGCCGAGGGCGCTGCGCGCTGTACGCTCCATCATGAAATCCGATGCTACCATACAGGCTGCGAGGGGCCGGAAATGAAGGGACTCACAGACATACCGGGCATTCGGGTGGGCCACGCATCCGATTTCGACGGCCTCACCGGCTGCACCGTCATCCTGTGCGAGGCCGGTGCCGTCGCCGGCGTCGACATCCGCGGCTCCGCCACCGGCACCGAGGAGTTCGACCTCATGAGCCCCCTGCATCTCACCGAGCGCCTCCACGGCGTGATGCTTGCCGGCGGGAGCGCGTTCGGGCTCGAAGCTGCCAGCGGCGTCCGCCGCTTCCTCGAGCACAAAGGCATCGGCTTCGACACCGGCGTCGCCAAGGTGCCCCTGGTCACCGGCGCCATTCTGTTCGACCTCGCCATCGGCAAGGCCACCGCCCGGCCCACCCGCGAAATGGGCGAGGCCGCCTCCGCCGCGGCCACCGATGAGCACGTCGCCGAAGGCTCCGTCGGCGCCGGCACCGGAGCCACCGTCGGCAAGCTGTTCGGCATGAAGCGCGCCATGAAATCCGGCCTCGGTACCGCCACCGTCGACGCCGGCGGCCGCGTCCTCGTCTCGGCGCTGGCCGCCGTGAACGCCTTCGGCGACGTCCGCGATCCGCAAACCGGCAAGATCCTCGCCGGCGCGCGCACCGCCGAGGGCTCGCGCGAATTCGCCGATACCCTCGCCGCCGTCAAGCGCGGAGCCCTGGCGCGCCGGGCCGGCTTCGGCCGCACCAACACAACGCTCTGCGTGGTCGCCACCAACGCCCGGCTCTCCAAAGTCGGCGCCACCAAGCTGGCCCAGTTGAGCGGCGCCGCCATGGCCCGGACCATCGCCCCCGTTTGGACCACCTTCGACGGCGACGTCGTCATCGCCCTGTCCACCGGCACGGCCGAAGGCGAAATCAACACTCTCGGCGCCGCCGGTGCCGAGGCGCTGGAAAAGGCCATCCTCCGCGCCGTCACCCTCGCCAAAGGCATGGGCGGCGTTCCCGGTCTAGCCGGCTGAGTGCCGCCTCGGCCGCCGCGCCGCCGGCGCCAGGCCCCGCACTTCGGCAGGCGTCAGAAGCCGATGCTTGCCGATCGCCAGGCCGCTGATCTCGATTCCGCCGATCGCCGTCCGCACCAGCTTCAGCACCTTGCTCCCCACCGCCTCCAGCATTCGCCGCACCTGCCGGTTGCGTCCTTCCCGAATCACCATCTCAACAAACGTGCAGCTTCCCGTCTTGCGCAGCAGGCTCACCTGCGCCGGCTGTGTCGGTCCGTCGCTGAGCGTCACGCCGTCGCGCAGGCTCTGGATCTGCGCCTCCTCGAGACTGCCCGCCGCCTTCACCAGGTACGTCTTCGGGACCTTGTGCTCCGGGTTCGTCACCCTCTCGGCGAACTGCGTGTCGTTGGTCAGCAGCAGCAGGCCGCTGGTGTCCTGGTCGAGCCGGCCCACCGGGAAAACATACGGCAGCGACTCCGGAAGCAGGTCGTACACCGTCGCCCGCCCCTCCGGGTCCCGGTATGTCGTCAGGTAGCCCTTCGGTTTGTAGAGCAGCACATAGACTTTCGCTTCCGCCTGCAGTTCCTTGCCGTCCAGGCTCACGCGGTCGCGCTCCAGGTCCACCCAGTGGTCGGGTGTCTGGATCAGCTTACCGTTCACCCGTACGCGCCCCTGCCCGATCCAGCTCCGCGCCTCGGTCCTTGACCCCACGCCGGCTTTGGACAACACCCGTTCCAGCGTCTTCAAAGGCCGCCTTCCGCCGCTCTTCTTGATGGCCACCGCTCTTCATGATGACACCCCCGCCCTCCGCCCCCGCTCAGGACGCCGATTTGGGCCGGTCGTCGTACCGCTCCCAGCCCAGCAGCCTGCGCGCCGCCGTCAGGTGCTCCTCGCGGGCGGCCGTGTAGCGCCGCTTCCTCCCGCCCGAGCAGTCCTCCCAGCCGTTGGGAAACGTGTCGCCCGCGCTCACCGGCACTCCGTTGGCCAGCAGCGTCGCCAGCCGGCTCACGGTAAGTTGATCGTCGCGAGTCGGCGAAGATTCGTGTCGCTGTTTTTCCTTGCTTGCCATCTCAGCAATGGGCGCGAAATGAAGTCCGTCGAATCGTAGTTCCCGTACTCATCCGGTTCCTGATCTTCCGGCCGCGCGGCGCGGCCTGGAACCGGCTCCGGCGCCCCACCCCTTTTCCTCGCTCACCGCCGGTCCGGGTCCGCTGGCGCCGTTGCGCGGCCCGAGCCTCCGTAAGATCTTATCAATCCCCGCGTTCGTTCGTCGGCCCGCGCCGCCCCCGCCCAGCGTGCGCGCAGCCCTTCCCTTTGCTATAACCGGAAACACCATGCACGGGCTGATGATGGATTTTCCGCTCACTCTGCCGCACCTGTTGGAGCGCGCCGCAAAGCTCTACCCGTCCAAACCCATCGTCTGGCGCGCAGGCGACCCCTCCGCCCGCTACACCTACGCCCACTTCCACCGCCGCGTCCACCGCCTCGCCCATGCCCTCGCCTCCCTCGGCGTCAAGCCCGGTGACCGCGTCGCCACTCTCTGCTGGAACACCCAGCGCCACCTCGAGATGTACTTTGCCGTGCCCTGCCTCGGCGCCGTCCTCCACACCCTCAACCTCCGCCTCGGCGCCGATCAGCTCGCCTACATCGTCAACCACGCCGAAGACACCGTCCTGGTCGTCGACGAGTCCCTGCTCCCGCTCCTCAACGAGTTTCGCGGCAACACCCCCAGCCTGCAAACGGTGATTGTGGCCGCCGAAACCGGCACTCGCCCCTCCGCCCCCGATCTCGACTACGACGACCTCCTCGCCGCCCAGCCCGAGGACCCCTTCCCCTGGCCCCGGCTCGAGGAAAACGCCGCCGCCGCCACCTGCTACACCTCCGGCACCACCGGCAATCCCAAAGGCGTCGTCTATTCCCACCGCGCTCTCTTCCTCCACAGCTTCGCCTTGTGCCTCGCCGACAGTTTCGCTCTCAGCGAGCGCGACTCCGTGCTCCAGCTCGTACCCATGTTTCACGCCAACGGCTGGGGCATCCCCTACGCCGCCGTCATGACCGGCGCCAAACTCGTCCTCGCCGGGCGCGGCCTCCAGCCCGAATCCATCGCCTCCGCCATCGAGAGCGAGCGCGTCACCTTCACCGCCGGCGTTCCCACGCTCTGGATGACTCTCCGCGCCCACCTCGAGCGGCACTCCGCCGATCTGTCCAGCCTCCGTATGGTCGTCGTCGCCGGCTCTGCCATGCCGCGCGATCTCATCGAGTGGTACGCCCGCGCCAACGGCGTCCCCTTCCGCCTCGCCTGGGGCATGACCGAAACCACCCCCATCGCCACCTTCGTTTCTCCGAAAAGCCATCTCCAGTCGCTCCCCCAAAAGGAATGGTTCGACCTCCTGGCCCGCCACGGTATGCCCGTCCCCGGCGTCGAAGTCAGAATCGTCGGCCCCGAGGGAAGCGCCCTGCCCTGGGACGCCGCCACCATGGGCGAGCTTCAGGTCCGCGGCCCCTGGGTCACCAGCGGCTACTATCGCGACGACCGCAGCGAAGGCTCGTTCCAGGACGGCTGGTTCCGCACCGGCGACGTCGCCACCATCGACCCCGAAGGCTACATCCAGATCATGGACCGCACCAAGGACCTCGTCAAAAGCGGCGGCGAATGGATCCCCAGCGTCGATCTGGAAAACGCCATCATGGCCCATCCCAAGGTCCTCGAAGCCGCCGTCATCGCCGTGCCCCATCCCAAGTGGCAGGAGCGCCCGCTGGCCTGCGTCGTCGCCCGCCCCGGCGCCGAAGACGCTCTCACCAAGGCCGAGCTCCTCGCCCACCTCGCCTCCCGCGTCCCCAAGTGGTGGCTCCCCGACGACATCGTCCTCATCGACGCCATCCCCAAAACCAGCGTCGGCAAGTTCAACAAGCGCGCCCTCCGCGACCAGTTCCGCGGCTACCGCCTGCCCTCCGATTAACCGCCCTCAATACCGCTCGCCCGGAAACGCTTTGCCGTCGATCACCACATTCGTGCAGTGCGTCGTGTACTCGAACGGGTCGCCGTCATACAGCGCCACGTCGCCGTCCTTGCCCGCCTCGATCGACCCCACCCGGTTTCCCACGCCGATGATCCGCGCCGCGTCGATCGTGATGCTCGCCAGCGCTTCGTCAAAGCTAAGCCCGTTAGCCGCCGCGATCGCCGCTTCAAACAGAACCACGCGCGTCTTCGGCACGTACGCCTCATAGCCGCTCTGCAGCGCGAACGGAATCCCCGCCTTCTTCAGTTGTGCCGCCGTCGTCATGCTCAGGTTCTCCGTGTCGCCCCCGGCCCGGTACA
The DNA here is from genome assembly GCA_027452065.1 of Bryobacterales bacterium. Classification (GTDB taxonomy): domain Bacteria; phylum Acidobacteriota; class Terriglobia; order Bryobacterales; family Bryobacteraceae; genus JAJYKC01. The sequence continues at coordinate 6,603 of DAIDHC010000145.1, read as the reverse complement.
TCGTCGGATGCAGGATCACCGGATAGCCCGACGCCTTGATCTCCGGCAGCGCCAGATACGCCTCCGCCGCGCTGTCCAGCACCATCTTCACGTGGAACTCGTTTCCCAGCCGGATCGCGGTGACGATATCGTTGGCCCGGTTCACCGTCACCAGCAGCGGCGTCTCGCCGTTCACCACTCGCGCCACCATCTCCAGCCTCAGGTCGCGCGCCGGCGGCTCTTTCCCCGCCCCCGTCTGCGCCCGCTTCTTCGCATAGTCCTGCGCTTTCAAAAATTCCTCGCGCAGCATGGCGATCATCTTCGCCCTCGTGCCCGGGCTCTTGCCCGGCCCTTCCGCCCGCGCCTCGTTGCCCAGCGTCGCCGCCACCATCGCCAGCGGCACGATCGCCGCCCGGTCGGCGTTGTCGTAAGCCGTCTTCACCACCATTGTCTCGCCGGAAATCAACTCCCCCGGTCCATGCCCCGTGTGCACCGTCGTCACGCCGAACCCGCGCACGTAAGCCACCAGCCGGTCCCGCCCGTCATAGGCGTCAATCGCCCTCAGCTCCGGCTGAATCGGCGCCGACTTCTCCAGCATGTCCTGGTCCTGCGGCTGGTTCAGATACCCCGTCAGCCCGACAGTCCCGTGCGCGTCCACCAGCCCCGGCGTCGCCACCTTGGCATTGATCACCTGGTAGCCCGAAGGGATCGGCACGCTCGATGCCGCGCCCACCCGCTCGATCTTGCCATCCCGGATCAAAACCACGCCGTCGGAAATCGGCGCGCCCGCCATCGTGTAAAGCTTCGCCGCCCGCACCGCCACCTGCGCGTGCGCGGCCCCGGCCAGCAGCATCATCCATGCGATCGCCGTAGGGCGCATCCTATTGAGCCTCGTCCCGGTCGTCGTCAAAATCCGCCTCTTCCTGGTCATGGCTCGCTCCATAGCCTCCCACCGCGTAAAGGTAATCCTTCGGATCGCTCCTGTCGAACACCTTCACTCCTTCCACCCACGTCTGCGCCACGTGCGTGTAAACGCTCAGCGGATCGCCGGAGAGCAGAATGAAGTCCGCGTCCTTGCCGCGCTCGAGCGAGCCCACCCGGTCCTGCAGCTCAAGGATACGCGCGTTAGCCATGGTCAGCCCGTAAAGAGCCTTCTCGCGCGACATGCCGGCCCGCACCGCCAGCGCCGCGCTGCGCATAAGCAGCCGCGAATCGGTGATCGGATCGTCGGTGTGGAAGCCCACCAGAACGCCCGCTTTTTCGAGCGCCGCGGCGTTGGAAAAAGTCGTATCCTTCGCCTCCAGCTTCCCGCCCGGGCTGTCGATCAGAATCAGCGACACCGGAACGCCGGCCGCGGCAATCTGATCGGCCACCATCCAGGCGTCGCTTACGTGGTGCAAAACCACTTTGAAGTGAAATTCGTTCGCCAGCCGCAGCACCGTCAGAATGTCGTCGTGCCGGTGGGTGTGGAACTGCACCACGCGCTTGCCGTCCAGAACCTCAACCAGCCCCTCCATGTTCAGGTCCCGCGCCGGCATCTTCGCCGGGTCCCCGTTGGCCCTCCGGATCTTGTCCCGGTACTCCTCGGCCTTCACGTACTGCTCCCGCACCAGCGCCGCGGATTTGGCCCGCGTCCCCGGAAACGGCGGCGCCCGGCGCGAGTTCGTCCCGTTGGCCATCTTCATCCCCCCGGCGATCCGCCCGTCCGGCAGATGGATCAGCAGGTCGTCCACCGTCCGGCCGTCCTTCAGTTTGATGTACAGCGTCTGCCCGCTCAGCAGGTGCCCCGAGCCCGGCATCACGTTCGCCGTCGTGATTCCCCCGGCCTGTGCTTTCTGAATCCGCGCGTCGCGAACGTTCAGTGCGTCCAGCACGCGCACGTCGGGCTGGATCGGAGCGCTGCCGTCCCCGCCCTCCACGCCCCCGATATGGCTGTGCGAGTCCACAATGCCCGGCATCAGGATTTTCCCCGACGCGTCCAGCCGGTCCGCCCCCTCCGGCACCGGCGTCGATGCCGCCGGCCCGATCGCCACAATCTTGCCGTGTTCCACCACCAGCACGCCGTTGTCGAACTCCGGCCCGGCAATCGGAATCACGTGCGCCCCGACAACGGCCAGCGGCTTGTCCTGCGCCGCGGCGAGCCCGGCCAGCGCTGCCAGCAAAGGCGGAAGAAGGTATCGTCCGGAAACCATGGAGGTTTGATTGTACCCGAACCCCGCCCCGCCGCGGCGGCGCGCTATTCGGCCGGCGGAGGGGCGTCCACCAGCTCAATCAGCACATGGTCCGGCCCTTCCACAAACGCGTGGTGGAACGCCCCGCCCTCGGCCGCCGAAACCGGTTCCATAATCTTCACCCCCTCGCGGCCCATCCGTTCCACCGTGCCGTTGAGGTCGGCCACCGAAAACGCAATGTGATCCACAACCCGCCCCCGCGTCGTCGCAAAGTCCTTCCTCTCGCGCCACTGCTCCGGATACGCCGTCCGCGCATAGCCCTCGGGAAAAATGATGAAGTTCACGTTGTCCACCAGGAACGACGCCGACGGCCCCACCTGGTATCCCTTGTAATACCGCGGCTCGCCCGAAGCCGCCGTCCGCGGCCGCAGCTTGATCCCCAGATGCTTCCCGTACCAGTCCGCCGCCGCCAGCGGGTCCGCGCTGATCAGGTGGATGTGGCCCAGCCGGTGGAACGGCTGCGTGTTCAGCTCGATCAAGGCGTGGTCGGGCCCGTCCACGTAGGCGTAAAAGAACCCGGGCCGGTTGGCCAGGTCGCTGATGTCGGTTAAAGGCGTGTCAAACTTCGCCCCCAGCGCAAGCTCCCGCTCGTACGTGCTCTTCATGTCCTCGGCGCCCCAGCCGAAATGCCAGAACGAGGAGGCGATCGCCGACTCCGGCGCCTTGTCGACTTTGTTGAACAGCAGCCAGGATTTCTGCGTCCGCACCGCCACCGCGCCCGCGAAGCTGCTCTTCTGGCAGTCGAAATGCGCCGCGTAGAACTCCGCCGCCGCCCCCGGGTCCACGCTGTTCAAATGAATGTGGTGGAACCGCGCCGGCTCCTGCGCCAGAAGCGGCAGCCAGGCGGCCATCATCAGAACAGGCAGTTTCCCCATACGCACCCCCCCTGCGCTTAGCGGATCCGCGAGCAGGCCAGCGGCTCGAGAATCCAGTTGCTGATGTTCGACACAATCTCGGAATCGTGCATCTCCGGCGGAGCCGAGATTTTCTTCCACTCCGGGTCGCTCACGAATTTGCCCCACAGCTCCTCGCGCGCCGCCAGGCTGTCGAAACACAGCATGTAGGTGAGGTTGGGCATGTTCGTCCCCACGATCGTTTCCCCAAAAAACACCGGCTTCATCCCCAGCCGCTCGAATATGCCCGCCTCCCCGTTGTCGAACATCCGGATCTTGCGCGCCAGCGTGATCCCGTTGGGCGATTCATAACGCCGCAGCTCAAAAACATGGGAGCCGGAGCTCTTCGCCACCGGCGTTTTCAAAGCCGCGAAGCCCGGGAACGAGCGCAGCAGCGAAACCTCCTCGCGCTCATAGACCCGGGGCGAGGACGACGTGTAAGCCGCGTAGGCCTTCAGCGTCCCCGGATCGCCCCAGAACGCCTTCCCCGCCGCGTCCAGCGCCGCCAGGCTCGCGAACTCGGTCACCATCAGCAGGAACGGCGCGTCCGGTCCGATACCCCCGCGAAAGACTCCGATCGACGAGGCCCCGGCGCGCGCCAGCCCCGGCACCACCGTCTCGGCGAAGAACGCCTGCGTGTGCTCGAACTCGCCGTCCGGGCTGTTCCGCATCTGAAGGCGGCGGATCTCTATAATCGACGGCGCGGCCGTCTCCCCGGCCGCCGGAAGGGCGGCGGAAAGACCGGCGGAAAGACCGGCGGCGGCCAGAAAATCGCGGCGAGGCATCATCCCATCGAAGATACAACAGCCGGAACCGCTCCGAAGCGCCGCTCGCGGGAATAGAACTCCGCCACCGCGTTCTCAAGGTCCGCCGCCGTGAAGTCGGGCCACATCCTCGGCGTGAAAATCAACTCGGCGTAGGCGCACTCCCACAGCAGGAAATCGCTCAGCCGCTGCTCGCCTCCCGTGCGGATCAGCAGGTCCACGTCCGGCAGCCCGAGCGACTGTGCCAGCTCGTCTCGCGTCGCCGGCCGTTCCAGCCGCCGCGCGGCGTCCAGGATCTGGTCCCGCGACGAATAATCCACCGCCAGGCGCAGGTGCAGCCGCCCGCCCTCCGCCGTCGCCGCCTCGCACGCCGCGATCGCGCCCGCCACCAGGCCCGGCAGCCGGTCCCGCCGCCCGATCACCGACACCCGCACCCCGTTTTCCACGCATCGCCGCTGCTCGCGGCGCAGAAACCGCAGGAACAGCTTCATCAGCGCGTCCACTTCGTCCTTCGGCCGCTGCCAGTTGTCGGAGGAGAACGCATACACCGTCAGCGCGGCGATGCCCTGTGACGGCGCCGCTTCCACAACCCGCCGCAGCGTCTCGGCTCCCGCCCGGTGGCCCGCCACGCGCGGCAGGCCGCGGCGCTGCGCCCAGCGGCCGTTCCCGTCCATGATCACCGCGGCGTGCAGGCCGCTCGTTGAGGTTTCCGGCATGGATCGCAACGGCGCCACCTATTTCGCCCGCATCGCTTGAATCAGCGCTTCCATATGATCCAGATATCGGCCCAACGACCGCCGGCCTTTATCCGTAATGCGGTATTCCGTCCGCGGGATGCGGCCCTCGAACGATTTCGTGCAGGCGATGTAGCCCGCTTCCTCCAGCTTCCGCGCGTGCACGCTCAGGTTGCCGTCCGTCGTTTTCAACAGCCGCTTCAGGTCGGAAAATGTGAACGAGGCGTTGGCTGCCAGCGCGCTGATGATGCCCAGGCGCACGCGCTCGTGTATCAGCCGGTCCAACTCCGCCGAGCGCTCGGCTACGATCTTCGGCTTTTCCGTTGGGGATATGTCAGCCCGCAGGGCATTCTGTTTAGCCACCGTGCCTCCTTGCGATCAAAATTCCGAATACGATGTGCAGGCCGCCGAAGCCCAGCGCCAGAAACAGGTCGCCCCACCCTGCCGGGCAGAACAGCGATGCCGCCCCCAGTCCCATGAAGCACACGCCCATCACCGGCACCACGTCCACCGAAAACGCGCCCCCGCAGACAATCCCCGCTCCGTAAAGCAGCAGCCACAGCCCCGGCACCGCGCCCCGGAAACCGGCCAGCAGCAGCACGTACGTCAGCAGCGCTCCGGCGATCATCGGCGGCGCGAAGCCCAGGGCGAACTTCCGCGCCGGTGTCGAAAACAGCGATTCGCCGGCCAGCTCCGCCTTACGCCTCATCGCCACCGCCCCGATGGCGATCGCCACCATCCCCTCGCCGAACCACGTCGCCAGCCACGCCCCGGCTGAAATCTGCCGCGAGGCCAGCCACGCCGCCGCCAGCGCCGTCACCCCGATCAGCGCCCCGCCCAACCCCGGCACCGCGGTGAAGGATCGGGATTGCTCCATCGTCTCCCGGATAAAGCGCAGGTTGTCCATAGCGCGGTCATGGAGCGCCTCGGGCTGAGGCGTCGCCGCTGTCTGCGGCCGGATCGGCTTCACGATGCCCATGGAGCGAGATTATCACAAGTACTTTGCGTTGTAAAGTTATAATTCCGCGAACAGCGAAAGCTGCGGGTCGCGCGGCCATTCCGGCGGCTCCGGCTCCGCCGCCGGCCGGTCCATCCCATGGCGCCCGCGCACCGCCCGGACGCGCTGCCGCAGCGCCTCGGGATACTCCCCGGAAAGATACGCCGATCGCGCGAACCGCTCGCGGTACCGCCGGTGCAGGTGCGGAAACCGGCGGCGGATAAAGTCCAGAAAAAAATCCCGCGTCGGCTGCCGCAAAAACAACGGAAACGCGTGGAACGATGTCGCGCCCGCCTCCGCCGCCGCCGCGCACACCGCCTCCAGCGCCTCTTCGCTGTCGTTGATCAGCGGCATCACCGGCGCGCATTGCACGCCCACCCGCACTCCGCTCTCCGCCAGCCGCCGCACCGCCTCCAGCCGCAGCGCCGGCCGCGGAGCGTACGGCTCCAGGCGGCGGGCGAGCGGCTCGTCGAGCGTGGTGATCGTCATGTGAACCGAGACGACGTTGGCGCGGGCGATGGCGGCCAGAACGTCCGCGTCCCGGGCCACCAGGTCCGACTTGGTGGTGAGCCCGAGCCGGCGCCCGCTGTCGCCCGCGAAAACCTCCAGCATCCGCCGCGTGATCCGGAACCGGCGCTCGGCGGGCTGATAGGGATCGGTGGCCGTGCCGATCCAGATCGAATCGGGGCGGGGCACGCGCCGCAGCTCTTCTCGAAAGTCATTGCTGGAGAATGCCTTAGCGTAAATCATCCGTTCAAACGACGCCGCCTCGCGCAGCTCGAGAAACTCGTGCGTGTACCGCGCATAGCAGTACTTGCAGCCGTACTCGCAGCCCCGGTAAGGGTTGATGGTCCAGTCGAAGGGGACGCGCGGGCTCGCGCAGGGGCCGATGAGGCGGCGCGACTCGAGCTGAAAATACTCGACGCGGCGTTTGGCGGCGAGCAGTGGACCCTGGGCGGCGAGGCGGGCGATGCCGACGAGTTCGGGCATAAGGGCGACCTAGCT
>DAIDHC010000144.1 GCA_027452065.1 Bryobacterales bacterium | reverse complement strand
AGGGCGGAGTGGCCGTTTCCGGCGTGCTGCCGAACAGCCCGGGCGCCAAGGCGGGCCTGCAGGTGGAGGACGTGATTCTGGCGCTGAACGGCCAGAAGATCGACGACTGGCAGGCGTTCCGGCTGCAGGGGGCGAGACTGCCTCCGGGCACGAAGATCAATCTGAAAGTGCTGCGCAACGGGCAGCGGATTGAAGTTCCGCTGACGCTGGGCGAGAACGATCAGATGCAGGCTTCGGGCCGCGGGTCGCGCGGCGGGCCGGGCGGCGGCGAGCAGAGCGGGCTGAGCGGCGTGCAGGTGCAGTCGATTACGCCGGACATCGCGCAGCAGCTCGGGTTGCCGCAGGGCGCCAAGGGCGTGGTGGTGACCGACGTCGACGCAGGGTCGGCGGCGGCAGAGGCCGGGCTGCAGCCCAACGACGTGATCGAACGGGTGAATCGTCAGGTAGTGACAAACGCCGACGAGTTCGACCGGGCGGTGCGTCAGGGCGGCAATCAGGGTGGAACGCTGCTGCTGGTGCGGCGCGGCCAGGTGAGCCAGTTCGTCGTCGTGCCGAATAAGTAAGGACGACAGCGCCGGGGGTGGTTCGTAAACCGCCTCCGGCGCATCGAATGAGAAGAAGGACGGCGCGCCGCCAGGCGGGCGCGCATGAGGGCGAGAGAGGAATGATGGTGCGCCGCGGCCGGCGCGCCGGAAAGAGGAACAAGAAATGCCGGAAAACACGACGGTCCAGATGCTGCCGCTACTTCCCTTAAAGAACACGGTGCTGTTTCCGTATCTGATGGTGCCGCTGTCGGTGGGGCGGGCGCAATCGCTGGCGGCTGTGGAAGCGGCGCTGGCAAGCGAGGAGAAGGAAGTTGTGCTGTTTGCTCAGCACGACTCGAACGTCGACAATCCGAGCCGCGACGATCTGTACGCGGTGGGTGTGAAGGCGACGATCCGGAAGATGTCGCGGCCGACGCCGGAGTCGATGGAAATTCTGGTTCTCGGCACCGAGCGCGTCGCGTTGCTGAAGCTGGACGAAAGCGAACCGTATCTGCGGGCGAGAGTGACCCCGATGCCGCTGCCGGAGGACGGCGGAGCGGAAGTGGAGGCGCTGCATGGAGCTCTCATTGAGCTGGCCGGACGCGCAGTTGCCCTGGCGCAGCCGGGTGCGCCGCCGGAGCTGACGCGGACTTTCGCCACCAACGAAGATCCTCTACGGCTGGCATACTTGCTGGCGTCGATGTTCAGCCTGGACGCGGCCAAGGCGCAGGCACTGCTGGAGACTCCGACGCGGCTGGAGGCGCTGCGGCTGACGCACACGTTTCTGACTCACGAAGTGCAGGTTCTCGAGCTGCGGAACAAGATCACCACGGAAGCGCGTACCGAGATCAATAAGGAACAGCGGGAGTACCTGCTGCGGCAGCAGATGCGGGCCATCCAGCAGGAGCTGGGTGAGCAGGGCGGCGAGCAGGCCGAGGCGCAGCAGTTGCGCGAAAAGCTCACCAAGGTCGAGCTGCCGGACAACGTGCGCAAGGAAGCCGAGCGGGAGCTGGCGCGGCTGGAGAAGATGCAGCCTCAGTCGCCGGAGTTCAACGTGATCCGGACGTATCTGGAGTACGTACTCGAACTGCCCTGGAAGGTTTCCACCGAGGACAAGCTGGAGATCGCCCACGCGCGGCAGGTGCTGGACGAAGACCATTTCGGGCTGAAGGAAGTCAAGGAGCGGATTCTCGAGCACCTGGCTGTGCTGCGGCTGAATCCGGAGGCCAAGGCGCCGATTCTGTGCCTGGTTGGACCTCCGGGCGTGGGTAAGACTTCGCTCGGGCAGTCGATCGCGCGGGCGTTGAATCGGAAGTTCGAGCGGATGAGCCTGGGCGGGCTGCACGACGAGGCGGAGCTGCGCGGGCACCGGCGGACGTATATCGGCGCCATGCCGGGACGTCTGATCCAGGCGATGCGGCGGGCCGGGGCCAACAACCCGGTGCTGATGCTGGACGAGGTGGACAAGCTGGGCCGCGACTTCCGCGGCGACCCGGCGGCGGCGCTGCTGGAAGTGCTGGATCCTGAGCAGAACAAATCGTTCCGCGATAACTACCTGGACCTGGAGTTCGACCTGTCGCGGGTGCTTTTCGTGACGACAGCGAACGCGCTGGACACGATTCCGCAGCCGCTGCTGGACCGGATGGAGATCCTGCGGCTGAGCGGCTACAGCGAGGAAGAGAAGATGCTGATCGCGCGGCGATATCTGATCCCGCGGCAGTTGAAGCAGACTGGGCTGACGGCGGAACAGGCCGCGCTGCCCGACGAAACGCTGCGAAAGCTGATCGGCTCCTACACCCGCGAGGCGGGCCTGCGCCGGCTGGAGCGGACCATCGGCAAGGTGATCCGCAAAGTGGCGCTGCGCTTTGCCGAGGGCAACGAGCAGCCGGTGACGCTGACGGTGGACGACCTGACCGAGATGCTGGGACCGGAGCCGTTCACGCCGGAGCAGATGCGGCGTTCGATGCCGGCGGGCGTGGCCACGGGCCTTGCCTGGACCGAGACGGGCGGCGACGTGTTGTTCATTGAAGCGACGCTGCTGCCGGACGGCAAGGGACTGACCCTGACCGGCCAGTTGGGCGAGGTGATGCAGGAGTCGGTGAAGGCGGCCCAGAGCTACCTGTGGTCGCACGCCGCCGAGTACGGCATCAACCCGATGGTGTTCCGCAAATCGGGCGTACACGTCCATGTGCCGGCGGGCGCGATTCCGAAGGACGGGCCGTCGGCCGGAGTGACGATGGCGACGGCGCTGGCCTCGCTGTACACGGGCCTGCCGGCGCGCTCCGACACGGCGATGACCGGCGAGTTGACCTTGACCGGACTGGTGCTGCCGATCGGCGGCATCAAGGAAAAGGTGCTGGCGGCGCGGCGGGCCGGGATCCGGCGCGTGGTTCTGCCGAAAGCGAATCAGAAGGACCTGCGGGAGCTGCCCGACGAAGTGCGCGCGGAGATGGAGTTCATCTTCGCCGAAGAGATCGGGCAGGTGCTGGAGGCGCTGATTCCGCGGATCACGCGGCACGCGCCGGCCAGCCATCCGTTCCACCACGCGGCCTGACGGCCGCGGGCCGTTATTTTTCCGTGAGGGCGGCGACGCCGGGCAACTCGATGCCGGCGAGGAATTCGAGCGAGGCGCCGCCGCCTGTGGAGACGTGCGAGATCTTGTCGGAGACGCCGGCCGACTTGATGGCCTTCTCCGAATCGCCGCCGCCGACCACCGAGATGGCGCCGGAGGCGGCAACGGCCTTGGCCAGAGCGACCGTCCCGGTGTCAAACGGCGGCATTTCAAACACGCCCATCGGACCGTTCCAGATGATCGTCTTCGCCTTGGCGATCTCGGCCTCATAGAGGGCGATGGTCTTCGGACCGATGTCCAGCGCCATCATGCCGTCGGGAATCGTGGCGACGGTCTGGTTAGCGGCGCCGGCCTTGAATTCGGACGCCACCACGTGGTCGACCGGCAGCATCAGCTTGCCCGAGGCGCGGGCGAGCAGCTCACGCGCCAGCTCGACCTTATCCTCCTCCACCAGCGACTTGCCCGTCGGCTCGCCCTGGGCGCGGAAAAACGTGTACGCCATGGCACCGCCAATCAGCAGCTTGTCGACGATCTTCATGAGGTTCTCGATGACCTCGATTTTGTCGGAGACCTTGGCGCCGCCGAGGATGGCCACGCAAGGCCGCTCGGGGTTGCGCGTGGCCTTGGTGAGAAATTCGAGTTCCTTGTCCATGAGCAGGCCGGCAGCGGCCTGGGGGACGAACTGGATCATGCCGACGGTGGAAGCATGGGCGCGGTGGGCCGAACCGAAAGCGTCGTTGACGTAAACGTCACAGAGGGCGGCAAGCTGGCGGGCGAAGCCGGGGTCGTTCTTCTCTTCTTCGGAATGAAAACGAAGGTTTTCGAGCAGCAGGACGGCGCCGGGCTTGGGCTTCATCGCCTCGACCTCGGCTCCGACGCAGTCCGGGGCCATGGCGACGGGGCGGCCGAGAAGCTGTTCCAGACGGGCGGCGACGGGCTTCAGGCTCATCTCAGGATTCCGCTTGCCTTTGGGGCGGCCGAGGTGGCTGGCCAGGATGAGAGCGGCGCCGCGATCGAGGGCGTACTGGATGGAGGGGAGCGAGGCGCGAATGCGTTTGTCGCTGGTGATCTCCTGGCCGCCGGGGGCGAGGGGGACGTTGAAGTCGACGCGCATGAAGACGGTCTTGTTATTCAGATCGAGGTCGCGAATGGACAGTTTAGACATGGCTGAAATTTAAGACTAACAAGTTGAGATGGCGGGCGGCGAGTGTGGGGCGGGTCGCGGGGGCAGTCAGCGCTTCTCTTCCGGCGTGTCGAGGAGGGCCGGAGCGAGTCCGGCGAGGCGGTACGCTTCGAGCAGGGCGCCGGCGGCGGGGCCGAGGCGCGGGAGTTGGAAGATGTTGCCGGGGCCGGCCGAGACCAGGGAGCGGAATTCATCGTGCAAGGTGCGGCTGCGGAAGGCGCCTCCGATGGGGGCGACGATCGAGCGCTCGGCGGGGGTGAACAACTGGCCGCGGACGGCGGCGGCGAAAGCGGCGAGGGAACGCGCGGCGGAGCGCAAAATTTCAGCGGCGGTGGAGTCGCCGGCCTCGGCGGCCTCATCGACCAGGCGGGCGAAGCCGGCGATGGCGGGGCGGGGGAACTCGGGCGTGTAGAAGCGGTGGAGGAGCGTGTAGGCGTCGGGGGCGGCGGCGGCTTCGAGGAGGCGGCGATGGAGAGTGGTGGCCGGTCCCCAGCCTTCCTCGAAGCGCAGCGCGGCGCGGAGGGCCTGGCGGGCGATATCGAAGCCGCCGCCCTCATCGCCGAAGACATAGCCCCAGCCGCCGGCGCGGGCGGTCTTCCCCGCCCCGTTGCGGCCCAGCGCGATGGAGCCGGTGCCGGCGATGACGATGAGGCCGGGCTCGCCGGCGGTGGCGCCGGTGAGGGCGATGCGGGCGTCGTTGGTGACCAGAAGGCGATCGGCGGGGATGAGGGCGGCGACGAGCGATTCCTTGTCTTCGGGGCCGCCGCTGAAGCCGAGGCAGGCGCCTTGAAAACGGAGGCCGTCCGGATCGAGGCCCGCTTCGCCGCAGGCCCGGGCAAGGCTGTCCCGGAGGGCGCGGGTGAGTTTGGCGCGTCCTTCGGAGGCGGCGGCATGATTGCAGGGGCCGGCGCGGCCCTGGCCGAGAACGCGGCCGGAGGAATGGCCGATCAGGGCTGTTGTGCTGGACTGGCCGCCATCGACGCCGAGGAAGAAGGATGCCATCATTCGATCCGGTAGAGGCAGACGTTGTCGATACCGGCGACCGGGACGAGGCCCCAGGCGGAGGGATCGCGGCGGATGTCGTCGGCGCCGTAGTTGTCGTCCGAGGCCAGAAGCCAGTGCAGACCACGGCTCTTGAGTTGGCCGACCGCCTGGCGGCGGAGGTCGCCGAAGGGAGGCGCGGGTTCGATTGACGGTGGGCCGGCGAGTTTTGTCCAGGTTCCGGAGGGTCCGGAAGCTTCGAGCGTGACGGCGATGTGAGGCTCGTCGCCGGTGAAGGTCACCAGGACGGCGTCGGCCAGGACGGGCTGTGCGAAGTCGAGCTCGAAGAACATGCCGGGACGGGCGGGCTCCCAGCTACGCCAGCGCGTGACGGGAACGTTGTCGAGAGCGAGATGGGCATCCCAGGGGTTAGGCTGCGCGCGGGCGCGCCAGGAGGAGCCGGGAAGAATTTCGCGGCCGCCGGAGCTGAGGCGGATTTCGTTGATGCTCCACTGCTCGCCGGGGGCGGCGGCGGTTTGCACAAGGCGAAGGCGCGAGAGAGTGCGCGGAGCGAAGGCAAAGCGCATGCGGAGAGCGGGCTGCCAGGTGGAGGTGACGGCGGAGAAGATGGCGTCCTTGAGCACCTCGCTGGGGCCGGATTGATAGGAGACGAGGATGTCGCGCGAGGTGTAGGCCTCGGCGGCCTGGAAGAGGGAGTAGACCGGCTCGCCCGGCGGGACGTTTCGCTCGATCAGGATGTCGGTGCGGTAGCCGGGGAAGTGTTGGTAGAGCCAGATGCCTTCGGGGACGCGTCGGAGAGCGGCGCTCCAGGGCCAGTTGGAGTCGAGCCGCCAGGTGTAGGGAAACGTGTAGAGGGGCGTGGCGACGGGCAGCGAGAGGACGAGCGAGGCGGCCAGAGGGAGGGCGGCGGCGGCCGGATGGAGGCTGGAGAGCACCATGCCAAGGGCGAGCGAGACGAAAGGCAGCGCGGGGAGAAGGAAGCGGGGGTCGATGTTGCCCGCGTAGGGGAGGGCGGCGAAGGCGCCGGCGAGGAGAATGCGGCGGCCGAGGGAGGAGCGGAGCGCGGCGAGGGCGAGCGGGGCGAGGAGGAACAGGGGCCCGATGACGCCGGAGACGCGCTCGCCGCGGACGCAGAGCTCCCAGGGAAGCTGAGCGTAATTGGTGATGCCGTAGTGGGTGAGCAGGTGCGACCAGTCGGCGAGGAACGAGATGTGGACGTAGGGATTGGGGAAGAGCGAATCGAAGAAAGGCGTGAGCGGATTGCCGACGGCGAGCCAGCTTTTGACGGTCCAGGGGAGGATCCAGATGAGGGCGAGGGAGAGGCGGGAAACGGAGTAGCGGAGTGGGTGCGGGAGAGAGCGGCGCAGAGTCCAGGCGGCGGCAAGCAGGGCGTACAGGAGTATCAGGGCGCCGGTGTATTTAATGGAGAAGGCGAAGCCGGCCAGCGCGCCGGCGGCGGCAAGTAAACGGGGGTCGCGCTCGCCGCGCCAGATTTCCAGCAGGTAGAAGACGCCGAAGACACAGGCGGCGAGGCCGGCATCGACATAGGCGCTGGTGGCGTCCATGCCCGCCACCGGGCAACAGAGCACGGCGAGAGCGGCAAAGACGGCGGCGGCGGGGTATTGAAACCGGCGGCCGAAGCTGACGATGAGCCAGGGAAGAACGAGCAGGAACTGAAGGTGGACGAGCGCGGCCGCGGAGTGTTTGCCGTAGGAGAACGCGGCCAGGAAGAGCATTTCGAGGCCGGCGGGCATGTTCTTGTAAAAATCGGTGGTGATGAGCCGGAAGCCGTGGAGGCGATAGAGCTGGGAGACGAAGCCGAGGTGGTAAGTGGCGCCGTCGGGGCTCATCTCGGGCGCAAGAGCGTAAGGAAAATAGAGGACCGCGTAAGCCCAGAAGGCGGCCAGGAAAAACCAGCGCCAGAAGCGCGGCAGCGGCGGGGCGGGCTGCGCGGCGGAGCGGAAGGCGTGGGTGCGCCAGGCGGCGACAACGGCGGCTGCGGCGAGAGCGAGCAGGACGCCTTTGTGAAAGACCTGGAGAGCGGCGAGGGCGAAGACGGTGAGGCTGAGCGAGGCCGAGCCGAGCAGATAAGCGAAGAGCCACTCCTCGGCGCGGAAAAGATGGAGGCGGACGCGGGCCAGGAGAAGACGGCCGAGGGTGAGCGAGAGACCGGCCGTGAACAGGGCTCCAAACAGGGCGTAGAAGACCGGTTTCATGGGCGGCGGGCGGCCTCGGGCGGGATGGCGGCGTGGCGGGGCAAGTGTCTAGTCTAGCTTGCGGCGGGAGCGGGTGACGAAGAGAGCGGCGCCCAAGATGACGAGGGAGAGCAAGCTGCCGGCGGCGCCCGCGGCGAGCGAGACCGAGGCGAAGCGGAACTGCACGCGGTGCTCTCCGGCGGGCACATCGACGGCCTGGAAGGCGCCGCTCCAAGGCTGGATCGGAACGCTGACGCCGTCGATGGAGGCGCGCCAGCCGGGGTAAAACTGTTCGCTGAGATGAAAGCGCGCGGGGATCGAAGAGCGGGTGAGGAAGGAGCGGCGCTCCGGCAGCCAATCGAGGCACGCGGCGCGCGCGGAGGCGTCGGAGGAGTCGATGCCGAAGGCGGGTTCAGACGGGATCAGCTCGAACACCTTGTAGTAGTCCGGCGAGGGATCGAGCAGACGGAAGGAAGGTGAGGCCGCCAGGGCGGACAACTGAGGTCCATCGACGGAGGTGATGAAGTAGCGGACGCCGAGCAGGCGCAGGGCGGGCTGGTTGGCCGGATCGAGGACGAACCGCCAGGGCAGGTTGTAGGTGGCGAAGGTGCGCGTGAGCTCCTCATAGCGCCGGGAGAGGAACGGGTCCATGCCCTGCGGCGTCGGAAGGGCGAAATGGCGGAGTTCCCAGGACTGAGGACCGCCATCGGGATCGAGGGCGATGCGGTAGGCGGGGTGAGCCTTGAACTGCTGGAAGACGTCCGGGTTGAGAGCCGGAAACACGGTGGCGTCAAAGGCGGTGGTGGCGCCCGGGGCGGCATTGAAGCGCTTGCTGGTGCCGAAGACTTTGTAATCGACGCCGGTGGCGAGGACGAGCGCGGCGGCGAGCGCCGTGCGGAGGAGAGACTGTTGGCCGCGGAGACAGGAGAGGCCGAGGGCGAACAAAACCAGCATCACGGCGGGGTCGAGGAACGAAGCGGGGCCGAAGGCGAAGCCGGCCCCCGAAGGAAGCCAGGCGCCCAGGAGACGCAGCGACCAAAGGGCGAGGGCGGCGAGCGAGGTGAGGGCCAGCCAGGGCGGCACAGGACGGGCGCGGCGGCGGAGAAAGTCGTCGATGCCGGCCGCGGAAAGCGAGGCGGCAGCCAAAGTGAGTCCACCGAGGAAGTAGTAGGAGCGGAGGACGTGCCTGAGGAACACCGAATGTTCGATGCTTTTCCAGATCAGATCGAAGGGGTTGGTGACGACGGCGAGGCAGAGAAGCGCGACGGCGAGCGACGGCAGCAGATCGCGGACCGTGTGCCGGCGCAGAAGGCAGAGGAGTCCGAAAACGGCGGGCGCGCCGAGGTAGAGATATTCCTTGCCGAAGTTGGTGTGCACGTCGGCGCGCAGGCTGAAATTGAAGAAATTCGGCGCCAGATACGAAAGGTAGAACAGAGGGTCGCGGATTCCCGCGCCGTAGGAGACCGCGGATTGCTTGAGGCGCGTGAGCTCGAGGGCGGGAAGCAATTGGACAAGCGAGAGAAGAAGCGAGACGGCGAGAGCGCCGAGAACGCCGGCGGCGGCGCGCGCGCGCCATGGGCCGGCAAGCGAGTAGGCGAGCGCGATGGCAGCGAAGGCGACCCAGAACGGTGTGTAACCGGCGAGGAAACAGAGGGCGGAGGCGGCGGCGAGGCGCCAGAGCGGGCGCCAATGGCGTTCGGCGACGGCACGGTCGATCCCAACGAGACCGAGAGGTAGCCAGGCGTAGCCGCAGACCAGGCCGAAGTGCTGGAGTTGGAGCAGCAGGTAGCCGCTGAAGGCGAAGACGCCGGCGCCGAAGACAGCGGCCAGGGGCGCCAGAGCCCTTCCCCGCAGCCAGCCGAAGCAGAGTAGAAAGGCGAGCGGGACGTGGGCCAGGGTGAGGATTTCGAGTCCGGCGAAGGGGAGATGGCGGTGGCGCCAGCTTGCCAGGTAGAGCAGCCACAACGGGGGATAGAAGAGGGCGGCGTTGACGTTGGCGGCGAAGGGCATGCCGCAGTATTGCGTGGGATCCCATTGGGGAAAGCGGCCGGAGCGGAGTGCCTGGAATGCATAATTCGCGAGCGAGTAATGGTAGCCCTCGAGGTCGTAGGGGATGTGGACGGCGCGCACGGGCGGCAGGTATTCGAGGAAGAACAGATAGCTGAACAGGAGGAGAGCGAAGGGGAGCACGGCGCGGTGTTGGAACATGGCGGTTCAGGGACGGGGCGCCGGGGCGGCAAGGCTGAGGCGGAACCAGGGATGGTGGCGGCGGACAACGGCGTGCGCCAGGCCGGCGCTTCGGGCGAGAGCGGCGAGTTCATGCCGGCGGAAAGACGCGCGGACCGAGACCGGGGCGTCGTGGAGAGTGATGCGATTCCAGCCGAACAGCCAGCGGGTGGCGGGGATGAAGCGGAAGGCGGCGCGCTGGCGGTCGAGGTCGATGACGAGGACGGCGCGGCGGGCGAGGCGGTGGAAGGAGGCGAGCAGGGCGACGACGCGGTCGTCGGAGAAGTGGTGGAGGAAGAGCGAGCAGAAGACGAAGTCGAAGCTGGCGGGAGCGAAGGGGAGTTGGAAGGCATCGGCGGCTACGCGCGGCGGCGGGGCTGCAACGAGGTGGCGGGTCTGGAGGTCGAGGCTGACGATGCGGGCGTTCGGGTATGCGCGGGCGATGGCGGCGGCCATGTCGCCCGAGCCGGCGCCGACGTCGAGGAGCGAGAAGGCGTCGGCCGGGCGGAGGTAGCCGGCGAGGAGGCGGCGGAGGACGAAGTGGCCGCCGAGAAAGCGGTTGATGCGGGTGAGATCGCCGAGGCTGGCGCCGCGGTCGGGCTCGGGAGCGTCGTCGAGCAGTTCGGGCTGGATCGAACGGACGGCCCAGGAGGTCATGAAGCTCATGATAGAATGCGCCCGCATGGAAGATTCTCAACTATCCCGGCGCGCCTGGATGGCGCTGATGGGGGCCGGCGCGTCGCTGGCTTCCGGTTACGCGTCTCCGCAGGCGGCGGGCGGCGGCACGGACGAGGCGGCGAGGATGCGCTGGTGGCACGAGGCGCGCTTCGGCATGTTCATTCACTGGGGCCTGTACAGCGTGCTGGGGCGGCACGAGTGGGCGATGGAGAACGAGGGCATCCCGGTGGCGGAGTACGAACTGCTGGCCAAGCGTTTCCAGCCGGAGCCCAACGCCGCGCGGGCCTGGGCGAAGCTGGCCAAGGCGGCCGGACAGAAGTACATGGTGATGACGACCAAGCATCACGAGGGATTCTGCCTGTGGAATACGAAGCTCACCAACTACTGCGCGGCCAAGCAGGCCTGCGGGCGAGACCTGGTGGCGGAGTTCGTCGAAGCGGCGAGGAGCGAAGGGCTGAGAGTGGGCTTCTACTACTCGCTGATGGACTGGCACCATCCGGATGGCGCCCGCTGCGCCCACGATGAAGCGGCGCGGCGGCGGTTTGTGGACTACACGCAGGGACTGGTGCGGGAGCTGTGCACGAACTACGGCAAGCTGGACGTGCTGTGGTACGACGTGAACTGGCCGCTGACGCCGGAGGGCTGGGAGTCGGCGAAGATGAACCGGATGGTGAGGGAGCTGCAGCCGGAGATCATCATCAACAACCGTTCGGGCCTGCCGGAGGATTTCTCGACGCCGGAACAGCACATCGAGGCGGCGAAGAACCATTCCTGGGAAGCCTGTATGACGATGAACGACAGTTGGGGCTACCAGAGGACCGACGACGACTGGAAGACGCCGAAAACGATCGTGCGGAACGTGATCACCTGCGCGAGGGACGGCGGCAATTATCTGTTGAACATCGGGCCGCGGGCCGACGGATCGATTCCCGAGGAGTCGGTGGAGATTCTCACGCGGACCGGGCAGTGGATGCAGCGGAACGGGACGTCGGTATATGACATTGAGCCGTGCCAGGTGAAGCGGTCGGCCTTCGCCAACTTCACGCGGAAGGGGAACACGCTGTACGTGCACGTTCACTTCTGGCCGGGGGAGACGGTGTCGATCGGCGGGTTGACGAGCAAGGTGAAGTCGGCGCGGCTGCTGGCCAGCGGCAGGCAGGTGTCGTTCGAGCAGACCGAATTCCGGGTAGAGTTTCAGGGATTGCCGGCGGCGGCTCCGGACGATCCGGTAACGACGATCGCGGTGGAGTGCGACTCCGAGCCGTTGCAGGACACCATGGCGATCCGGGAAAACCGGCCGCGGCGCGGAGTGGGCGTCGATTTGTGAAACCCCACCTTGGGGCTCGACCATCCATCGAATTAGCACGGTCTGTGCTTGAATTGTAAGTAGGGAGGTCCAGGCGGACCCCCGTTTTTCGAAAAGGAGCTCTGAAATGCTGAGCGAGACACCTACGAGTCCGGCTGCGCCGGTGAACGGCTCTGGATCGAAAGTGCCGATGGTGCTGGGCGCGCTGATCGCGGTTCTAGCGGGGGCGATTGTTTTTCTTTACGTGCAGTTGGATCATATGCGCACGGACATGGGCAAGACCCGGGACGCGCTGATTGAGGAAATCGCCAAGGTGCGGGAGGCGTCCTCGGTGACGTATCAGACGAACCGCCGCAACGTGGAGGCGCTGCAGCACAAGCTCGAAGAGCAGCGCAAGCAAGCGGCGCAGGCGGCCGGGCAGGCCAAGGACACGGCGCTGAAGAGCATTGAGGCCACGCGGGTGCAGCTCGAAGCGGCGCAGGCGCAGCAGCAGGCGCTGATGAAATCGCAGCTTTCCGAAGTGAAGCAGTCGGCCGACACGCAGATTTCGGCGGTGAACACCGAAGTGAGTGGGGTGAAGACCGACGTGGCGTCGACGAAATCGCAGTTGGAAAAGACGATCGCCGATTTGAAGCGCACCAATGGCGACTTGAACGTGCAGAGCGGCCTGATCGCCACCAACGGCAAGGAACTGGCGGCGCTGAAGGCGCTGGGCGAGCGGAACTATTTCGAATTTAAGATCACCAAGGCCAAGGCGCCGCAGAAGGTGGGCGACGTATTGGTGCAGCTCAAGAAGTCCGATCCCAAGCACAACCGGTTCACGATCGAGCTGACGGCCGACGACAAGAAAGTGGAGAAGAAGGACCGCACGGTCAACGAGCCGCTGCAGTTCTACGTTTCCAAAGCGCGCCAGCCGTATGAACTGGTGGTGAACTCCGTGGAAAAGAATATGATTTCCGGCTACCTGGCGACGCCGAAGGTCCAGCAGTCGCGGAACTAGCGGGGGGCGTGCGGCGCCGGGCGATAAGAAAATCGCGCCGGTGATTGTACTGTTTTTCGTCCGGGTGGTTGACCTCGTTCCCGTCCGGGCAGTCGAGCCCATTCTGTAAACTGAGCCGGGTGTTCATGAGACACCCGGCGATTTTTTTGTGGGCGAAGAATCGGGCGCAAAAAGCAACCGGCCGGACTGGGTGTCCGGCCGGCACAGGGAGCGGAAGAAAGGGATTTAGCGGGCGGCCAGCAGAGCCCGGAGATGCCGGGCGCGCTCGGGAGAGCGAAGCTGGCGCAGAGCCTTGGCTTCGATCTGGCGAATGCGCTCGCGGGTGACGTCGAACTCCTGGCCGATTTCCTCGAGAGTGTGCTCGCGCTCGCAGCCGATCCCGAAGCGCAGGCGGATGACCTTCTCCTCCTTGGGGGAGAGGGTTTTGAGGATATTGGCGGTTTCGTCGCGGACGTTGGAATCGATGACGGCGTCGACCGGGGAGCCGACCCAGCGGTCTTCGATGAGGTCGCCGAGGGCGGACTCGCCGTCGCGGCCGACCGGGGTTTCGAGCGATACGGGGTCGCGGGAGATGGTCTTGAGCTTCTGGACCTTCTCGACCGGGATGTCCATGCGGCGGCCGATTTCGTCGTTGGTGGGAGCGCGGCCGAGTTCCTTTTCGAGCTCGCGGGTGGCGCGCAGGAACTTGTTCATGCTCTCGTTCATGTGCACCGGGATGCGAATGGTGCGGGACTGATCGGCGATGGCGCGCGTGATGGCCTGGCGGATCCACCAGGTGGCGTAGGTGGAGAACTTGTAGCCGCGGCGGTATTCGAACTTGTCGGCGGCGCGCATGAGGCCGATATTGCCCTCCTGGATGAGGTCGAGGAGGTGGAGGCCGCGATTGACGTACTTTTTGGCGACGGAGACAACCAGGCGGAGGTTGGCCTCGACGAGGTCCTTCTTGGCGCGCTCGGCCTCGATTTCGCCGTGGCGGATGACCGAGAGGCTGTGCTTGAGGTCGGCCAGCGGGGCGCCGGCGACGGCTTCGCGCTTTTTGATTTCGCGGCGGAGCTCGCGGATGCGGCCCTGGGCCGGGGCGCCGCCGCGCTCTTCGAGCCGGCGAAGCTCGGCGTCGAGATGATTAATCTCCTCGACGGCGCGTTCGATTTCCTTGCCGTACAGCTTCCACTGGAGGGTGAGAAAAGGTATGCGGCGGATGGCCTGGGACAGTTCGACCTTAGCCCGATTCAGCTTGCCGATCCAACGGCGGCGGATCTTCTTGTTGCTGAGGGCGACGGCGTTGAGCTTCTCCTGAAGCTGCTGCAGCTTCTTGTGGAGGACGACGACATCGCCGAACTGCTGGCGGACTTCGCCCTGGCGCTTGGCATCGGCGGGGCTGCCCTCCTCGACATCGCCGAGATCGGCGTAATTATCGAGCTCGAGCGAGCCGTGGCGGATGCCCTCGGCGATTTCTACAATCATCAACTGGACCAGAGCGGAGCGGCTGATGGCTTTCTGCATGCGGAGCTTGCCGCGCTCCATGCGCCTTGCCAGGTCGACCTCGCCCTCGCGGGTGAGCAGTGGTACGGCGCCCATCTCGCGCAGGTAAACCCGCACGGGATCGTCGGTGTAAATCGACTCTTCCACGACCGGTTGGCCATGGAACTCTTCACCCTCGGCGGGCTCCTCGGGATGGAAGAACCCGGGTTCCTCGTCGAACGGGATGCCCAGGGCACCGTGATTGTCGCCTAGAAATTGATCTTCGAAATGGTCCACTGATTGATCACCTTACCTCGCCAGTGCGAGGGGCGCAGCCGCATCCAGCCGGCACTGCATTGTCTGACACTTGAGACCGAAAAACCCGCTCAGCCTTACCAGACACACTCCATCTTTTCTTCGCGAAGGAAACTCCGGCCGAACGCTGCCTCGATTATAGCATCGAAGCGAACTCAAGTTAAGTCTCTATTTAAAAGATGTTTCCATTCGCCATTGGTTACAAAGAAACTTCAAGCTTTCGAGGCCGGACGGCCGCTCAGGAACGTTTTTGGATGACCAGATTCCTGAGTTCATCGAGGAATGTCTCGACATCCTGGAAGTCGCGGTAGACCGAGGCGAACCGGACATAGGCGATCTTGTCGATCGTCCGAAGCCGGTCCATCAACGCACTCCCGATGTCCCGAGTCGACATCTCCCGATCCGGATTGTCTGAAAGCTTACTCTCTACTTCATCGACCACCTCGGCCAGTTTCGCCATACTGACAGGCCGTTTTTCGCACGCTTTGAGAAGGCCGTTCAGGACCTTCTGGCGATCGAACTTTTCCCTCCTCCCATCCTTTTTGACGACCATGTAGGGGATTTCGTCTGTACGTTCGTAGGTGGTAAAGCGGCGTTCGCAGGCCAGACATTGGCGGCGGCGGCGGACGGTATCGCCCTCTTTGCTTTCCCGGGAGTCGATGACGCGATCTTCCTTACGGCCGCAGAAGGGACAAGTCATACATTCATGTTCTCCCGTATTTGCTTGATTTTATTCCATTCTACGCCTTCTCGAAAGCCCAAGACCAGCCCGGCCGGAATGACCGGTAGATAGAAGGCGGCCCACAGCAGGAGCGAGATGCCGGACGAGGTCTCGACTGGGAGGCCGAAGACCTCGGAAAGGACCAGGATGGAAGCAACCTGGAAGCCGCCGCCGATGCCGGGCACCTGGACGGCGCCACCGAAGGAGACCAGTCCCTGGAAGACGGTCACTTGCGAAAGTGAGAAATGAGATGTTGCCGGTATCGCTTTGAAAAAACAAAATGTTGCAGCAATTAGTATTGCCCATTCCAGCAGGCTGTAGGCGATGAGAAGGCGGAAATAGCTGGCGTCTCCGGTGGTGGTCATGCCGTCGGCGAAAGCGGAAACCAGGGCGCGGATGCGGTCCTGAAAGCGAGCCGGAAGGAAGGTGAGCGCGGCGGCGATGCGGTCCTGGGCCTGGGAGGCGAAGTGACGGAAGCCGAGCAGGAGGGCGACGCAGAGGGCGCCGATGGCGGCGCAGAGGTAGCCGCCGGCGCGGAAGACGAATTGCAGGCCCGGGCCGAGGTGGAGGCGGGAGGCGGGGACGACGGCGAGGGCGAAGCCGAACAGCGCCAGAACCATGAGGAGGTCGAGGATGCGTTCGAGCAGCCAGGCGGCCATTTGGGAGGGGAAGCTGACGCCCTGGCGGGTGGCGATCAGATAAGGGCGGACGATCTCGCCGGGGCGGCCGAGCAGGACGACGGCTGCGAAACCGATCACAGTGGCGCGAAACAGGCCCAGGAGAGACGCGTTGCGGCAGAGTGGGCGAAGCATGACCTCCCAGCGCAGGGCGCGGCCCCAATAGGAGAGAAAAATGAGGAGGATGGCGAGGACAAACCAGGGCCAGCGGAGGCCGCGGAACGAGTCGGCAAAGCGGCTCCAGTCGAAATGGCCGGAATGGAGGCGCCAGGCGGCAAAGGCGAGGAGCGCGGCCAGCACGGCGGCCACCGCGATCAGGCGTACGGCTTTGGGAGAAGGGATGTGAATCTCCTGGCTCTGGGCGTCCCGGCGCGGACCGCCGGGGATCTGTGTACACTATCTAGACATATCTTCGGACGTCGAACCGGAGGAAAGCTGCGTTCCGGGCGAACTTCTCATGATAAATCTACGTTTTCCCTGTTGGAAGCCTACTGCGAGAGAGATCCGGCGGCGATCGCCGGCCCGAGGCTTCCGGCAGATGCTCAGGACGGACTCCGATGGCAACGGCGGCAACAGTCACGGCGAGAACGGCAACCTGGAACTGGGTGCGACCCGGGACGGTGTCTGTGAGCACGGGGATGGGGGATCGCTTGGATGCTGATGCCCAATTGGTAGAACGGTGCCTCAAGGGAGAAGAGATGGCGTGGGAGGACCTGGTGAAGTCCCACACGCGGCGGGTTTACTCCATCTGCTACCGTTTCACGAGCAAGGACTCCGAGGCGCAGGACCTGACGCAGGAAGTATTTCTGCGGGTGTTCAAGAACCTGCGGAGCTTCCGGTCGGGCGAAGGCACGTTTGCGGTGTGGCTGTCGCGGCTGACGCGGAATCTGCTGATTGACCATTACCGGAGGACGCGGCACGACCGGGCGACGGACTCGATTGAAGACCAGCTTCAGGCGCTGGAGGAGAAAACGGCGTCGATCGGGCGGACAGACGGGATCCTGGCGGGCCGGGAGGCGAGCGAAGTCTTGCAGCAGGCGCTGGGGAAGCTGTCGCCGGAGTTGCGCGAGACGGTGATTTTGCGCGATCTGGAAGAGTTGGAATATAAAGAAATCGCGAGCGTGCTGAACGTGCCGGAGGGAACGGTGAAGTCGCGGCTGAACCGGGGACGGGCGGAGTTGGCCCGCTTTCTGAAGCGGCAGGGGGTGCGGTTATGAGCTGCGCCGAAATCGAAATCCTGTTGTGCGACTACCTGGACGGGGCGCTGCCGGCGGCCGGGCGCGAGGCGGTGGAAGAGCACCTGGCCGGCTGCGGCCGTTGCAGCGAGACGTGGGCGGAAGTGCGGAGCGCGGTGGCGTTCATGGAGCGGGCGGCGCCGGCCGACCCGCCGGCCGAGCTGCTGACGCGGATTCTCCATCACATCCCGGGGCGGGACCTGGGGAGGCAGAAAGACCGGGGCTGGTGGCGCCGGCTGCGGGGCGGGTGGCTGGGACCGCTGTTGTCGCCGCGGTATGCGATGGGAATGGCGATGACGATTCTTTCGTTCTCGATGATTTTCAAGTTCGCCGGCATCCAGCCGAGGCAATTGAAGCCCTCGGACCTGGATCCGGTAAAGGTATGGAGCGCGCTGGACGACCGCGCGCACCGGAGTTGGGATCGTGCGGTGAAATATTACGACAATCTGCGGCTGGTGATCGAGATTCAGTCGCGGCTGAAGGAATGGACGGAGCAGGACCAGGCGGCGCCACGCTCGGGCGAAAACGGCGCCGCCGGGAACGGATCGGACGGGAGGGGAAAACAATGAACTGTGCAAAACATCCGGAAGCGGCGGCGATCGCCTATTGCAGGAACTGCGGGACGCCGTTGTGCGAGATTTGCCGGCGGGTGGAAGGAGGTGCGGTTTATTGTGAACAGCACGTGCCCGCGGCCGGCGGACGGCCAGGGGGCGGAGATGAGTCTCCCTACCAGTCGCCCTATACGGCGCCGGCACCTCCGGCGGGAGTGCCGCTGGCCGACGCCGGAGCGTCGCCGGGGCTGGCGTTTCTGCTGGGGCTGATCCCGGGCGTGGGGGCGATTTACAACGGGCAGTACGTGAAGGGCCTGGTTCACGTGATTGTGCTGGGAGTGCTGATCAGCATAGTGAGCTCGGACTCGGCGGGCGGGTTCGAGCCGGTGTTCGGGATGCTGATCGGAGTGTGGATCTTCTACATGGCCTTTGAGGCCTACCACACGGCGCGGCGGAGACAGACCGGGATTCCGGTGGATGAGTTTTCGAGCCTTGTGCCGCTGCACGGCGACCGGAGGCGGTTTCCGGCAGGCCCGCTGGTGCTGATCGCGTTTGGGGTGCTGTTTTTGCTGAACAATCTGGATGTTCTCCACTTCAGCCAGATCGTGCGGTACTGGCCGATCGGACTGATCGGGCTGGGTGCCTACATGCTGTACGAGCGGGTCGCGGGGCCGGAGCCGGGCAACGGGAGGGCTTCGGAGGTGCAGCGTGAGTCTTAAGACAGCGGCATTGATACGGGCCATCCGGGGGCCGGTGATGCTGATGACGGTGGGCGCGCTGGCGGCGCTGGACCACTTCGGGCCGTACGGATTCCGGCAGACCTGGCCGGTGTTGATCATCGTTTTCGGGTTCATGAAGCTGCTGGAGATCGCGGTGAGGCCGGCGAGTCCGCCTCCGCCGGCAGGGTATGGGCAGGCGTATCCGGGAGGGCCGCAATGAGACGGGGATCGATAGTGGCGCCGCTGATTCTGATCGGGCTGGGAGTGCTGTTCCTCCTGCACAACGTCTGGCCGGAGATCCCGGTGATGGACGTGGTCTCGACCTACTGGCCGTTTTTGCTGGTGGCCTGGGGCGGGCTGAGGCTGCTGGAGATATTTTACCTGGCGGCGAATTCGCGGCCGTTGCCGCGGAGCGGGGTATCGGGCGGGGAGTGGGTGCTGGTGACGTTCCTGTTCCTGGTGGGATCGGGGATGTGGGCGGCGCGGCATTACCACGGCTGGTTCCCGGACGGGCGGGCGCTGCGCGGGCTGGTGGTGGATTTCGGCGAGCCGTTCGATTATCCGCTGGCGCCGGTGGAAAAGGCGTGCGGGAAGACGCCGAAGCTGATTCTGGAAAACTTTCGCGGCAGCGCGCGGATCACCGGTGTGGACAACGCGGATAAGATCCAGGTAGCGGGGCGGAAAACGATCCGGGCGATGCAGCGCCGGGACGCGGACACGGCCGACCAGCAGACGCCGCTCGAGGTGGTGACGGGCAAGGACAACGAGGTAATTGTCCGGCTGAACCAGGACAAGGCGAACGACCGCATGCGGGTGAGCCACGATCTGGACATCACTTTGCCGCGGGGAGCGAGCATCGAGTGCCATGGGCGCTTCGGGGACTTTGACGTGCGGACGGTGGACGGCAGCGTGGACATCGACAGCGACAACGCGGGCGTGCGGCTGCAGGACATCGGCGGGAACGCACGGGTGGATCTGAGGCGGAGCGACATTGTGCGGGCGGTGAATGTAAAAGGGACGGTGGACATCCGGGGGCGGGGCCAGGACGTGGAGCTGGAAAATATCCTGGGCCAGGTGAATCTGGAAGGGACCTACACGGGGCAGTTGCAATTCCGCAAGCTGGCGCAGCCGCTGCGGTTCGACGGGGCGCAGACGGAGCTGAAGGTGGCGAAGCTGCCGGGCGAGATCCGGATGTCGCCGGGCGACCTGGTGGCCAACAACGTGGTGGGGCCGATGGTGGTAAACGCGCGGTCGCGGGACATCGAGATTTCGGCCTTCACGCAGGCGCTGGACCTGACGCTGGACCGGGGCGACGTGGATCTGCGGCCGGGCGGCGGGGCGATGCCGAAGCTGGATGTGAGGACGCATTCGGGCGATATCGATCTGAGCCTGCCGGAGGGAGCGCGGTACGACCTGAAGGCGCAGACCGACCATGGCGAGGTGCACGAAGAGTACGGCGCTCCGATGAAGATGAGCGAACTGGGCGATGGCGGATCGATCACCGGGGTTTCGGGCGGCGGGCCGTCGATGCGGCTGACAACGGACCGGGGGAGCATCACGGTGCGGAAGGGTGGCGCGGAGGCACTGACTCCGATTCCGGAACCGCCGGCTCCGCCGGAGCCCCCGGTAAAGGGGCACCCGTCGAAAGCGCCGCGGCCGGGGCCCCCGCCGAGTCTGCCCACGACAGAGTAAGAGGGCTGCGCGGCGAGCGGGTCTAGACGGCGGGGGGTACGGCGTTCCAGCGGCGCCAGGCTATCGTTTCGAGGGTGGGCTCGAACAGGTCTGGATGGAGCATTTCTGCGAGCGCGCGGAGCGACTCAACCACGCGTGGGCCGGGGCGATTGAAATACTGGTTGCCATCGGCGAGAAAGACGCGGTTCTCAGTGACGGCGCGAAGACGGCTCCATTCCGGGCGCGAGGTCAGCCAATACATCTCAGCCTGAGTGCGCCGCATATCGAAGCCGCAGGGGGCGGTAATGATGACGTCGGGATCGGCCTCGGCGAGTTCCTGCCAGGACAGAGTGGGCGAGTGGCGACCGGGGCTTCCGAACAGATCGTTGCCGCCGGCAAATTGGATGAGTTCGGGGGTCCAGTTGCCTGCGGCCATGAGCGGCTCGTGCCACTCGATGCAGGCGACGCGCGGACGGGTGGCGGCGCCGGCGCGGAGCGAGACGGCGGAGATGTCGCGCCGGAGAGATTCGATCAGCTCAACACCGCGCTCGGTGTAGCCGCAGGAGCGGGCGATTTCGAGAATTCCGGACCAGATGTCGGCGAGCGAGTTGGGCTCGAGCGCAATGACGACCGGGTGTGTGGTGACGGCTTTGGAGAGAGCGCGGCGGACTTCCTCAAGGTTGACGGCGCACACCTTGCACTGGGATTGGGTGACGATGTGCGTCGGGAAGAGTCCCTCGAGAGTTTCCGGGAAGATCTCGTAAAGCGAAGCGGCGTTGCGGAGTTTGTCCTTGACCTGGCTGTCGATTTGGGCGCTGTCGCCGTCGACGGCGAAGGTGGGACGGGTACAGACAGGAATACGAATGACGCCGGGGGGGAAATCGCACTCGTGGGAGCGGCCGACCTGGAAACGGCCGAGGCCGAGGGCGTGGATGATCTCGGTGGCGCTGGCGATGAGGGAGACGATGCGGGGCATCACATCCTCCGGGCGGCGCCGGGGCGCGGGGCGGGCGAGGCGGCTCTGGTAGGCTCGAAGATGGCGCGCGGAGCCGGGACGCGGCGATGTCCGGCATGCGCACCGGCCGAGGTCGACGGATCGGCCGAGACGGCATCCGGCCGGGAATGAGCGCCGCGCACTGCCCGATGAAAAGCGCAAAGACACAAACGTCCCCCATGCCTGAGCGACGCGCGGGCGCTGGGCAGGCGGGGAGAGCGAGAGAGATCGCAGTTGCGGCGGGAGCGGCGGCCGGCTCGGTGATGTATCTGTTCCGCTCGTTCCTTTTTACCGGCGGAGCCCACATCGACGGCGATGTCGGGGACGCCCGTTTTTGCATCGTGATCCTGGAACACTGGCTGTCGGCGGCGCGGGGGCTGGCCGCGGTGCGCGATCCGAATTATTTCGCTCCCTATCATGGCGTGCTCGGATACAGCGAGACGTTATTCCTCTATGCTCCGTTGTTCGCGGCGGGCCGCATTCTCGGTTTCGATCCGTATCTGTCGTTTGAGTGTACGCTGATTGCGGTAAAGCTGCTGGGCTTCGCCGCGCTGTACATGCTGTTGCGGGGGAAGCTCGGTGTATCGATGGGGCCGGCGGTGGCCGGCGCGAGCGCTTTCACGCTGGCCAACATTTCGGTTACCACTTCGGGGCATCCGCAGTTGTGGATGATGTCGGTGCTGCCGGTGATGGCGTGGCTGGTGTACGACTATGGCGAAGGGCGCTTCCGGGGTAGACGGACGCGGGCGCGATGGTCGTTGTGCGCGGCGGCGTTTCTGTTGGGAGGGACGATATTCAGCTCGTTCTACGTCGGATTCTTCGCCATTCTGGGCGCGGGAGCCGGAGGCGTGATCTGGCTGATTCTCACAAAGCTGCGGCCCGGAGAGAGCCCGCTGATGCGGCAGCGATGGCGGGCGGTGGCAGTCGATGCCGGGATCGCAGCGCTGGCGTTTCTCATCTGGATGGCGCCATTCCTCTACGTGTACTTGCCGGCGCTGCGGCAGACAGGCGGGAGGGACTACCCGGCGGCGTTTGAGTTCATGAAGCAGTGGAACGACATGTTCGACGTGGGAACGAGCAATCTGGTCTGGGGCGGGACGCTGGGCGAATTTTACCGGAGGCGGGTGCCGTTGGACGGCGAGTCCTGGGCGGGATTGACGCCGCTGATGGTTCTGATTGCCGCGGCGGCCTGGGCCATGGCGCTGCGCCGATGGCTGCGAGGGAAGGCGAAAAGGGAAACCGAAAACGGGCGAATGGCGAAGGCGTTGGTCGTTCTGGGCTTGACGAGCGCGGCGCTGTACGTGTTGACCGTCCGGGTGGGGATTCATTCGTGGTGGTGGGTGGTGTATCACGTGGTGCCGGGGGCGAAAGGGATCCGGGCGCCGGGGCGGGTGAACTGGCTGGTGTCGCTTGCTCTGATCGTGATGTGTGCTCTGGCCGCCGACTGGCTGCGGAGGAAAGGCCGGCGCGCGGCGGCGGTGGTGGTGGCGGTGGCGCTGGTGGCCGAGCAGGTCAACTCATACGACATCGGGCGCATGAACCGGTTTGATGAGAACGCGTTTTTGGGCCGGCTGGGCGCGGCTCCGGCGGGCTGCCGGGACTTCTTCGCGCTGCATCCGCGGCGGCCGGAGGTTCCGGTGATCGGCGAAGTGGACGCGATGATGCTGGCTGCCGAGCGGGGTGTGGCGACGGTGAACGGATACAGCGGATGGCAGCCGCCGGGGTGGAACCTGGGCGACTTCGGACAAGGTTATGAGGCGCGGGTGGCGCAATATGCAATGCGCGAAAATTTGCTGGACGGGATGTGCGCGGCCGACTTCACCTCAGGGCGGTGGCTGAACGCGCGAGCGACGAAGGGAATGCTGGCGGAGAGGCTGGCGCTGCCGGCGGATGGGATTCTCAACTTTCGAACCGGCGGCAACGCGGAGCCATACGAGCTATCGGGTTGGGGCGGAGCGGAGACCGCCGGCACGTGGACGCTAGGGCCGGAGGCAAAGCTGGTGTTTACGGTGGCGCCCGGACAGCCGCTGAGGCTCGAGGCGGCGCTTCGGACGCTGGTGCGGCGGCCGGCGGTGAAGGTGCACGTGATGGCCGGGGATACCGAAGCGGCGGTGTGGCGGATGCGGGGGGGATTTGAGATCGAGAACGAGGAGGCGGTCATTCCGGGCGGGGCGATCAAGGGAACGCTGGCTGTGATTTCGCTGCGGATCGAGAATGCGAGGTCGCCCGCGGAATTGGGGCTTTCCGGGGACAGGCGGCCGCTGGGAGTGTTTCTGCAATCGATGGAGATCCGCCCGGGCGGCTGAACGCCGGTAGACGGCCGGTGCTGATACAATTCTCCAGGCGATCAAGGATCG
The DNA here is from genome assembly GCA_027452065.1 of Bryobacterales bacterium. GTDB lineage: Bacteria > Acidobacteriota > Terriglobia > Bryobacterales > Bryobacteraceae > JAJYKC01. Next base: position 46,324 of record DAIDHC010000144.1, on the reverse strand, counting down.
AGAAAATCAATATGTTCACAAAACGTTCTGGAATGAGTTGGGTGGCGGGCGCGGCGGCGGCCGGATGGTTGGCTTTTTGCGGTGTTGGTGCGGCACAGGACGTGGGTCAACCGTATGCGACACACGTCAGCCCGAAATGGAAAGTCAGCGACCGGAGCCGTCCCATGGCGGTGATGGTGACGCCGGGGACGGCAAGCACCGACGCCAAGGCCGGCACTGCGCCGTCGGACGCGGTGGTGTTGTTCGGACGCGGGGATTTGTCGCAGTGGGAAGGGGCACACGGCGGAGCGCCTACTTGGGAAGTACGTGACGGATATTTCGCGACGGAGCCGGGCAAGGGCGACATTCGGACCAAGCAGTCATTCGGCGACTGCCAGTTGCACGTGGAGTGGGCGACGCCGAATCCGCCGCACGGCCAGGATCAGGACCGCGGAAACAGCGGCGTGTATCTGATGTCGATGTATGAGCTGCAGGTGCTGGATTCCTACAACAGCAAGACGTACGCCGACGGGCAGGCGGGGGCGATTTACGCGCAGTTCCCTCCCCTGGCGAACGCCAGCCGGCCGCCGGGCGAGTGGCAGATTTACGATATCGTTTTTCACGGGCCGCGGTTTTCGGCGGACGGCAAGATTCTGCGGCCGGCCTCGGAAACGGTGTTTCACAACGGGGTGCTGATCCAGGACAACTGCGTTTTGACCGGACCGACGACGTACATGGGCCGGCCGCCGTATCGGCCGCACGCCGAGAAGATGCCGTTACTGCTCCAGGATCACGATCATCCGGTGCGTTTCCGCAATATCTGGATCCGCGAGATTCACGAGCCGGCGCCGTAACGGTTGAGAAGACGCGCGAGGGCAGAGGCGGCGGCGGAAAAGGTCTGGCCGCGGGCCCAAAGGCTTGCAGCCTCGCCCATGCGGCGGCGGTCGTCAGGGCGGGCCAGCAGCGAGGCGAGGGCGTCGCGGAGGCCGCGGATGGTTTCGCGACGGCTCCCGATGGGCACGAGGGGTCCGAACTCCGGACGCATAACTGCGCGCGCACCGTGGTGATCAAGACAGAGAGCGGGACAGCCGGCGCGGAGAGCCTCGATCAGAGTCAAGCCGTAACTCTCGTGGCGCGAGGGGAAAACGTAAAGATCGGCGAGAGCGAAGAAGGCGTGTTTGCGGAGGCCGGAGACGTAGCCGGGGAAGACGACACGGGTGCGCCGGAGACGGGCGGCGAGTGCGTGAAGGCGATCGAGGAAGCGGCGGCCTTGCATGTAGGCGGCTTCGCCGCAGATGAAGAGCCAAAGCGGTTGGGAGGGGCCTTGGGAGCGGCGTTCGGATTCGATCAGAGCTTCGAGCAGGAGATCCTGGCCTTTTTCGGGTGAGATGCGGCTCAGGGTGAGGAGGACGCGGGCATCGTCGGGGACGCCGAATTCGGCGCGGAGAAGACGCGCCGCCGCCGCGGTCTCGGACGGCGGGGGAACCTCGCCGGGTACTCCCCAGGGCAGGACCTGGATGCGGCCGTCGGGAAGGCCGGGGTAGCAACGGCCCATGATGCCGCGCATGGCCTCGGAGGGCACGACGGCGGCGCGAGAGAAGCGGAGGCTGTTTTCCTGCTGTTCGAAGACGAGCGCAGCCATGGAGGGAAGGACGCGGGAGAGCGGCGACGCGCGGAGGCGGCGGTACCAGCGCGCGAGCGTCTCGGGCGCGAGGAGCGAACGGCCGTAGATGGCGGCGACGTAGGCGACGACGTCGACGTGGTAAATGGTGACGATGGGGAAGCCGGCGGCGGCGAGACGGGGAAAATCCGGGCCCTCGGAGACGTCATTGACGAGGACAACGGCGCCGGCGGGGTCGTGGCGGAGGACTTCGGCGGTGGCGGCGGCGGAGAACTCGCGGCAGAAGCGGGCGTATTCGCGCTCGCCGAAAGAGACGAGGTCGCGGGCCGAGGGAGCGCGGGGACCGAGGATGGCGGGGCTCACCAGTTGGACGTCGAAGGGGCGGGTGCGGCGCCACTCTTCGAGCAGCATTTCGCAGACTGCCGCGCCCCCGCCCAATGGGACGGACTGGCCGGAGTAGCCACCGTGTGCGGCAAGATAATAGACGCGCCGGACAGCGGCCGGAGGGCTCACGGACTCAGCCGGCGATGGCCAGGTATCGGAAGCCGAAGCCCTCGAGACGGGCCCGGTCCAGAGCATACCGGCCGTCAAGGACGATGCGTGTGCGCATGCGCTCGCCGATGTCCTGCCAGTTCAACTCGCGGTATTCCTGCCATTCGGTGACGAGCACGATGGCGTCGGCGCCTTCGGCCACCGACTCGGGCTCAGCGCAGCAGATGACACCGAGATCGGAGTGGACGGCACGGAAGCGATCGAGGGCAACGGGGTCGTGAGCCTTGACTTTGCAGCCACGGTCGACGAGGCTTCGGGCGATATCGAGAGCCGGAGCTTCGCGCAGGTCGTCGGTGTTGGGTTTAAACGCAAGGCCGAGCAGGCCGATGGTGCGGCCCTTCAGGATTTTGAGTTCGGCGAGGAGTTTATCGACGACGAGGTCGCGCTGGCGCCGGTTGACCCGGCGGGCAGCTTCGACGATGGGAAGGCTGAGGCCGTATTCGGCGGCGGTGGAGACAAGCGCGGAGGTGTCCTTGCCGAAACAGGAGCCTCCCCAACCGATGCCTGCCTGAAGGAAGCGATTGCCGATGCGGGCGTCGAGGCCGATACCTTTGGCGACCTGTTGGATATTGGCTCCAACGCGTTCGGCGATCTGCCCGATTTCATTGATGTAGCTGATTTTCAGAGCCAGGAAGGCGTTGGCTGCATACTTGATCAGCTCGGCCGAAGCGAGGTCGGTGGAGACCAGGGGTACGGCGCCGAGCGCTTCAGGACGGGGCAGGAATGAGGGCGCGGGGAAGGTTTGGTCGAGAAGCGGGCGATAGAGCCGGTAGAGCACCTCAAGCGAGCGCGGATCGTCGGAGCCAATGACCACGCGGTCCGGATAGAGGCTGTCGTGGAGCGCGGTGCCCTCGCGGAGAAACTCCGGGTTCGAGGCGACGGAGAAACGGTGATCCGACTTCTGGTTATGATGGGCGGCGAAAGATTCGCGGACCAGAGAACCAACCCAGTTTCCGCTGCCGATGGGAACGGTGGACTTATTGACCACCACCATGTGTTCGCCGTCAAAGTGGCGGCCGATGCCTTCGGCGGCGGCGCGTACGAATTGAAGATCGGGACTGCCGTCGCGCGAAGGCGGAGTGCCGACGGCGATAAAGACCACGTCGGCGCCGGGAATGGCGACCGAATAGTCGGTAGTGAAGCAGAGATTGGCGCTCGATTGAGCGATGAGCTCGGGCAGATAGGGCTCAAAGATAGGCGTACCGCCCGATTTCAGCAAATCGACTTTACGCGCATCGGTATCGAGGCATTTCACCTTATGACCGAGATAGGCAAGGCAGACGCCTGTGGTGAGGCCCACGTAGCCCGTGCCGATGATGGATACGTTCATATAGAAAAGGAGTAACTTACTACGCTAACAAATAGGCCCGGAGTTGGACAAACACGAAATTTCCGTTTAACCTGAAGATCGCAAATGACGAACAGGAGAAGAAAAATGAGAATGCTCACTTGTGCGGCCGCGGTGTGCTTTATGACTGTTCCCGCGGCGCTGGCTTCCGACGTCACCGAGGAGCTGGCAAAACACTGGAAAACGTCGAAGGAATACACGCTGGCAATCGCCGAACAGATGCCGGCGGAGGCGTACAACTTCAAACCGAATCCGGCCGAGATGAGCTTTGGCGAGCAGATGGCGCACATTGCCACGGCGAACGGTTATTTTCTGTCGCTGCTGAGCGGAGGGAAGCCGACAATTGCAAAGCCGGCGAACTTCGACAAGGCGACGGTCGTCGCTCTTCTCACGAAGTCGTTCGACTACAGCATTCAGGCGGTAGAAAAGGCGACGCCGGCGGCGTTGGAGAAGTCGTACAAGACGCCGGATGGGACGATGACGGGGATGGGAGTGATTTATTTCGCCATGGATCACACGACGCATCACCGGGGCCAGTGCATCGTGTATCTGCGTTTGAAGGGCATCACGCCGGCCGAATACCGGTATTAAGGGAACGCCGCCGGCGAAACCGGTGGGCGGTCCGGGCGCGTCCCACGATGTAAGTGAATCGAGCGGGAAAAGCGGCGGCAGTATGGCTGTGGGGCGTAGCGGCGGCGGCGCAGGCGCCGATCTCCGGGCACGTGCAGGCCTATTTTCGCTCGCAGGTCGAGTTGGTCATGGTGGATGCGCAGGTGCTGCCGGCGGGCAAGCAGAAGGGCGGACAGGGGGCCGAGGCGGGGCTGGTCTCGGGGCGTCCGCTGGACCATTTGGAACGGCGCGACTTCGACATTCTGGAAGACGGGGTGCCGCAGGAGATCACCTATTTCAGCCAGAACTCGCTGCCGCTGTCGGTCATTTTCCTGGTTGACCTGACCGATAGCGTGCGGCCGGTGCTGAAGCCGCTGGCCTCGGGAGCGCTGAAGGCGCTGGAGCATCTGAAGCCCTCCGACGAGGCAGCGGTGATGGTGTATTCAGCGTCGGCGAAGCTTGTCAGCGGATTCACGCGGGACCACAAGCGTGTGGCGGCGGCGATCGCCGCGGCCAGCCGGATGAAGAGCGCGGAGGCGGCGTTCTTCAACGAGGGCGTGTTTCAGGCGGCCGCTGAATTGGGGCGTTCGTCGCCGCCGAACAACCGGCGCGTGATCGTGTGGCTGACCGACAATGTTCCAAACGTTCCCTCAGAGGGTACGAGGAGAGAACACGGCCAGAGCGTGCCGGCCGGGCAGTTGCACAGCGAGGCCGACGCCATGCGGGAACTTGACGGCACGGGCTCGGTGGTGTGCAGCCTGCTGGCCAGAAGCGCGCTCTCGAACTTCATGACGGTGATGGATTCGAAGAATCCGATGATGGCGCCGGTACGCAAGAAATTTCCGCCGGGGGACGTTTTCCATTACGCCGACGAAACGGGCGGTGTGGTGGTGAAGGCCAACAAAGAGGACATCGGCTGGCGGCTGGCGGAGTTGATCGACCTGCTGCGGACGCGCTACAGCATCGGGTTCCGGCCCTCGGAAGAGAGGCCCGCGGGCACGTACTGTGAGCTGAAAGTGAGGCTGACAGCGGAAGCGGCGCGGCGGGAGGGTGCGGTGGTGGTGAGAGCGCGGCACGGCTACTACCGCTGAGGCGGGGCAAGCTTCGCGAGGCTGGTTTGGCGTAGAATGGCGTTCTATTTTGCTTCCGCCAGGAGCCAGCTTGCGCCGATTGACCGCCCTCGTATTTTTTTTCGCCAGTTTCACGGCTCTGCCTCGCGATCTGTCGCCTGATCTCTACTCCGGGATGCGCTGGCGCATGATCGGGCCGTTCCGCGGAGGCCGCACGGTGGCGGCGGCGGGCGTGCCGGGTAAGCCGAACGTGTTCTACATCGGCGCGGTGAATGGAGGGGTTTGGAAGACCACGGACTACGGGCGCGTGTGGAAGCCGGTGTTCGACGCGCAGCCGACGGGATCGATCGGGGCGTTGGCAGTGGCGCCGTCGAAGCCCGATGTCGTGTACGCGGGAAGCGGCGAGGGACTACAGCGGCCGGACTTGTCGGTCGGCGATGGAATTTACCGGTCCGACGATGCGGGAGGGACGTGGCAGCACCTCGGCTTGCGGGAGGGCCAGCAGATTGCGGCGCTGCTGGTGGACCCGCACGATGCCCGGAGGGTGTTTGCGGCGGTGCTGGGCCACCCCTACGGGCCGAATGAAGAGCGCGGTGTGTTCCGCTCGAACGACGGAGGAGCGACCTGGACGCGAATTCTTTATCGCGGCGAGAATACCGGAGCGGTGGATCTGGCCTTCGACCCGAAGAATCCGGACATCGTTTATGCGGTGTTGTGGGAGGCGCGGCAGGGTCCGTGGGAGAACGGGGAATACCAGGGCGCAGGCAGCGGGCTGTACCGGTCGTCTGACGGCGGAGCGACCTGGACGCAGCTTCGCGGCGGGCTGCCAGGATTCGAGCGGGGACTGGGGCGCATCGGGATCGGCGTGGCTCCGAGCGACGGCAATCGGATCTATGCGCTGGTGAGCGCGCGCGACGGCGGGTTGTACCGGTCCGATGACGCGGGCAGCACATGGAAGCGGGTGAACGCGGAGACGCGATTGTGGGGCCGCGGCAACGACTTCGCCGGCGTTCGCGTGGATCCGACGAATCCCGATGTGGTTTACGTGGCGAACACGTCCACCTACCGTTCGACCGACGGCGGGATGACGTTCACGGCGGTCAAAGGAGCCCCCGGCGGGGACGATTATCACACCATTTGGATCAACCCGCGGAATCCGCGGATCATTCTCCTGGCGAGCGACCAGGGAGCAACGATCAGCGTCAACGGCGGCGAGACGTGGAGCTCATGGTACAACCAGCCGACGGCACAGTTCTATCACGTGAGCACGGACAACCGGTTTCCCTACTGGGTCTATGGAGGACAGCAGGAGAGCGGCTCGGCGGCAGTGCGCAGCCGGGGAGATTCCGGCGAGATCACGGTCCGGGACTGGCATCCGGTGGGCGTTGAGGAGTACGGGTATGTCGCGCCGGATCCGCTGCATCCGGGGGTCGTTTTCGGCGGCAAGCTAACGCGCTATGACGAGGCAACGGGGATGGTGCAGGATGTCGGTCCGGTGGTACTGGCAGACGCTGCGTACCGTTTTCTCCGCACGGCGCCGGTGTTGTTTTCCCCGACCGACCCGCACACGCTTTACCTGGCGGGTAATGTGCTTTTCAAGACCGTCGACGGAGGACATCACTGGAGCATCATCAGCCCGGACCTGAGCCGCGAGCGTTGGGACGTACCGGCGCCGGTGGGCGTGTTCCGGGATGAGGCTGCGAAGCGGGACCGGCGCAGGCGAGGCGTCATTTACACGATTGCGCCGTCACCTCTGGATGGGAAAAAGATCTGGGCGGGCACTGACGACGGGTTGATCCACGTGACCACTGACGGGGGAGCGCACTGGAGCGACGTGACGCCGCCGGAAGTGACGGCTTGGAGCAAGGTGTCACTGATTGAGGCCTCGCATTTCGACGCCGGCACGGCGTACGCCGCGGTGAACCGCTTCCGGCTGGACGACCTGCATCCCTACATTTATCGGACCGTTGACGGGGGCAAGACGTGGAAACGGATCACCAGTGGACTGCCGGACGACGAACCGGTGAACGCGGTGCGCGAGGATCCGTCGCGGCGGGGATTGTTGTTCGCGGCCACGGAGCGCGCGGCCTACGTGTCGTTCGATGACGGCCAACAGTGGCTGCCGCTGAAGCTGAACATGCCGCCGACTTCGGTGCGGGACATTGTCATTCACGGAGACGACCTGGTGGCGGGAACGCATGGCCGCGGCTTCTGGATTCTCGACGACATTACACCGCTGAGGCAGGCGACGGAGGCAGCGGCGGAGCGAGGTGCGTTTTTGTTCGAGCCCGAAGTCGCCTATCGGGTTCGCCGGAGCCAGAACACGGACACTCCCTTGCCGCCGGAGGAACCAGCGGGACAAAATCCGCCCGACGGCGCGGTGATTGATTACTGGCTTCCGCGGGCGGCCGGGGGAGCGGTGGCACTGGAGATTTCCGATACCCAGGGGCATGTCATCCGGCGCTTTGAAAGCACCGACAAACCGGAGCCGGACATGAAGGCGCTGGGCCAGGAGATGAACGCGCCTTTGTACTGGGTGCGCCGGAGTTTGCCACTGGCGGCATCGGCGGGAATGCATCGGTTCGTGTGGGACCTGCACGGGCCGGAACCGCGGGCGTTGCGGACCGAGTATCCGATATCGGCGATTGCCGGAGATACACCACGATATCCGCAGGGGCCGGCGGCAATGCCGGGCCGGTACACGGTGAAGCTCATGGTCGACGGCAAAACGTACAGCCGCGCGTTGACGGTGAAGATGGACCCTCGGGTGGAAACTCCGGCGGCGGACCTGCGCCTTCAGGCGACGCTGGCGTCAGAGATCTGCGAGTGGATGGGGCGAGACGTTCAGGCGCTCGAGGAAGTGCGCGCGGCGAGGAAGCGCCTGCCGGGGAAGGCGGCGGATGCGAGGGCGATCGAGACGCAGTTGGCGGCGCTCGAAGGCGCGGGCGGAGGGAGGCGGGCCGGCGGGGCGCCGGGCCTGATGCGCCTGAACAGCGAACTGGCGGCGGTGCTGGAAATCGTGAATGGCGCCGACGCCGCGCCTACCAGGCAGGTGCAGGCCGCCGCCGCATCGCTGAAGAGCGAGCTCGACCGGCTGCTGAGCGCGTGGAACGGGCTGCGGGGGCGGATTCCCTGAGCAGGGGCCGCGAGCGGCGATACTGAAAAGATCGCGTCATGAAAATCACCAGCATTGATACCTACATCGCGGGCAATCCGTGGAAGAACTGGCTGTTTGTGCGGGTCAATACCGACGAGGGCATACATGGGATCGGCGAGGGGACGCTGAACGCATTCGCGAAAACCGTGGAGTGCGCCATCCACGAGCTCAAGCCGCTGATCCTGGGCATGGATCCGTTTCAGGTGGAGACCATCAGCCAGCGTATGATCCGGGACGTGTATTCGTGGGGCAGCCAGATTCAGATGTGCGCCGTGGCGGCGGTGGAGATCGCCTGTTGGGACATTATCGGGAAGGCGTGCAATCAGCCGGTATATAACCTGTGGGGCGGGCGTTGTCACGGAAAGCTGCGGGCGTATGCGAACGGATGGTACCGGGGTCCGCGGACGCCGGAAGATTTCGCTTCCAAGGCCGCCGCGGTCGCCGCACGAGGTTATACGGCGTTGAAGTTCGATCCGTTCGGGAGCAACTGGCGCACCCTGCCACGGTATGAATTCGACCTGAGCCTGGATATCATCCGCGCGGTGCGATCGGCGGTGGGAGACGCGGTGGATCTGCTGATAGAGGGCCACTGCCGTTTTCATCCGGCGGCGGCGATCGAGTTTGCCAACGCCATGGCGCCGCTGCGGCCGGCGTGGTTTGAGGAGCCGGTTCCGCATACGAACGTCGCGGGACTGGTGGAGGTCGCCAGACGAAGCCCGGTGCCGGTGGCGACGGGCGAGAGCTTCTCGACCAAACAGGAGTTCGCCGAGCTTCTCAAGCACGACGCGGTGATGATCCTGCAACCGGAGCCGCTGAACCTGGGCGGGCTTTTCGCAACGCGGAAGATCTGCGACATGGTGGACGCGCACCTGGGAATGATCGCGCCCCATAGCGCGCAGGGGCCGGTGTGCTCGGCGGCGTGTGTGCAGCTCAACGCATCGGCGCCGAACTTTTTCATTCACGAGATTTTCGACGAGTTCAACGAGCCGTGGGAAAAGAGCATTGTGACGAATCCGGTCGAAGTTGTGGATGGTTACATCGAGATACCCGAGCGGCCGGGCCTGGGCATCGATTTGAACCTGGACGAGATTGCCCGGCACCCTTACAGGCAGGAGAATTTTCTGCCGCTCTTTCGGCCCGGTTGGGAAAAGCGGCGGAGCGTGAGCGGGTGAGTGCGGCTCGCCCCGGGCTGCGCTTTGACTAATTCCCGGCTTCGGAGACGACCTGTTCGCCCCAGATGTATTGACTGAACCAGTCGTAGTTGTGCTGCATGACGGCGCGCTGCTGCTTGGGCTTGGTGATGGGATGGCCGAAGCCTTTGTAGAGAATCAGCTTCACGGGTACGCCGCGGTCCCTGAGCGCCTGATAGAGCTCGAAGGAATCGGGCGGAGGAACCCGCTTGTCCTGATCGCCGTGTTGAATCAGGGTGGGAGTCTTCGCTTGATTGACGTATGTGATGGGCGAAGTCTTCCGGTAGATGTCGGGGTCGCTCCAGGGAGTGGCAAGAAGGTATTGGCGTGTGAAAGGGTGGATGTCGGTGTTGACGTAGTAGGTCATCCAGTCGGAGATACCGGCGCCGGCAGAGACGGCGCGAAACCGGTCGCTGTAGGTCGTGATGAAGGCGGAGATGTAGCCGCCTTCGCTCCATCCCATGGCCCCGACGCGGTCGCGATCCACGATGCCGCTGGCCACGAGCGAGTCAACGCCGGAGATGACGTCCTGATAATCGCCGAGGCCGAGATTGCGGACGTTGAGGGAGCGGAAAGCTTCCCCGTAGCCGGCCGAGCCGCGATAGTTCGGCTGCAGAACCAGCGCGCCCTTGGCGGCGAACATCTCGATCGGATAGTAGCGGTCGGCCCTGGGAACAGGGCGGTCGACGCCGGTGGGGCCGCCGTGGATGACGACCAGTAGCGGATAGCGGCGGCCGGGAACATAATCGGCAGGTTTCACCAGCACGCCCTGGATAGGGGTGCCGTCGGCGGACTTCCAGTGGACGACTTCGCGCCTGGTGAGTGTGAAGTCCTTCCACTGGGCGGCGAGGCTGGTGAGCGGGTGCGGCGAGAACGACTTGACCGGCGACACACAGACCTCGGCGAATTGATTTGGCATGGCGCCGATGCCGGCCATTGCCGAGTGATCGGAGGTGAAGGAGGCGTCGCCGAGGACGAAGCTGTCCGGGGTGGTGAGGCGATCGATCTGGAGCGAATCGGGATTGAGACGGAACAAGTGGGCGGATGTTTCGTGAAGTCCGGTGAAGTAGAGGCCGTCCGGACCCCAGTCGATCAGCGCCGGGTCCTCGTCGAACTTTTGCGTCACAACCCGCGGAGTACCGCCCTCGGCGGGAACGATGGCGATGCGGCGATTGGCGTAATAGTAATAGCGCGCGCCGTTTGCGGTCATGTAGGCAATTTGGCGGCCGTCGGGAGACCAGCGGGGCCCCTCATGCGGGCCGCCGGCGTCGACGAGCATTCTGACGTGCTTGTCGGCGATGTCGAGGACATAGATGCGGGATGTTCCCTGGGAGCTGAGGTCGGGATCGCGCGCGGCGTCGAAAGCGATGCTGCGGCCGTTTGGCGACCACGCGAAACTGCCCACGCTGAACTCGTCGCCAGTGGTCAATTCCTCGGGTTTCGGCCGCTGCTTGGGATCGGCCGGAAGCTCTTCGGGCGCTTTCACGCTCCACAAATGCAGCCGCTGGTAGTCGTGATTCACGATGAAAAACTCGCCGTAGGTGTCCTTGCGATCCTTCTCCGACTTCGTTTCCGGCTCGTGCGCCGTGTATGCGATCACCGTGCCGCCGGGCGACCATTCGAAGGCCGTGACTCCGCCTTCGACATCGGTCAAGCGGGATGCCTCGCCGCCCGTGGGTGAGATCAGAAAGATCTGATTCTTCCCGTCGCGGTCCGACAGGAAGGCGATGCGCCTGGAGTCCGGCGACCATTTCGGGCTGGTGCTCGCTTTCCGGCCGCCGGTCAGTGCGAAGCTCTTCCCGGTCTCGACCGAGGCGATCCAGACGCGGGGCACGAACTCGTTATCCTCCCAGTCGGTTTCCTGAAGCACGTAGGCGACGTACTTGCCGTCGGGGGAGATGCGAGCCGACATGGGTTGCTTCATGCTGAGCGACTCGACAATGGTCGGAGTGCGCGCGCCGGCACTCAGGCAGGCGAGGGTCGACAACAGGAATGCGGTGAACTTCAGCATTGCGACATTATACGGCCCGAGGCCGGGCAGAAATGCGCTATCGTGGAAAGCTGGTTTTCGCGTCCCCGCCCGCCGCGCCATGAATGGAAGGAGTCCCATGAAGCAGATCCAAGCCGCCTCGCATTTTGCCGCGCTGTTGGTCCTGGCGACGGCCGCCCAATCCGCCGCCCTTCCACCGCAGTTGTTCAACGGACTATCGTGGAGACTGATCGGTCCATTCCGGGGCGGCCGGGCCATTGCAGTGAGCGGGGTACCGGGGGATGGAAGGACGTTTTACTTCGGCGCCGTGGGAGGCGGCGTGTGGAAGACCACGGATGCAGGGGTGGTATGGTCTCCGGTGTTTGACGCCGAGGATATTGCCTCGATCGGAGCCATCGCCGTGGCGCCGTCGAAGCCGAATGTAATTTATGCGGGCTCGGGCGAGGCGGATATACGATCCGACATCGGCTTTGGCGACGGGATGTACAAATCGGATGACGGCGGGCAGACCTGGAGCAACGTTGGCCTGCGGGACTCGGGCCAGATCAGCCGGATCGTCGTGGACCCGGCGAACGCCGACGTGGTTTATGCCGCCGTGCTGGGCCACGCATACGGGCCGAACGAGGAGCGGGGCGTGTACCGGAGCCGCGATGGGGGCAAATCCTGGACGAAGGTGCTGGACCGCGGGCCGGACGTCGGGGCGGCGGACATCGCGATGGCGCCGGACAATTCCCGTATCCTCTACGCGACGTTGTGGCGGGCGCGGCGCACGCCGTGGAGCATGTATCCGCCGGCGGAGGGGCCGGGCAGCGGGCTTTACAAATCCGCGGACGGGGGAGACACGTGGAGCCAGATTTCGGGCAATGGCCTGCCGGCCGGCGATTGGGGCCGCGCCGGAGTCGCCACCGCCAAGGGCTCGCGTGTTTATGCGCTCATTGACGCCAAGCCGGCTGGAGTGTACCGATCCGACGACGGTGGCGGCACATGGACGCTGGCGGGAGCGGATCCGCGAATCACCAGCCGCGCCTGGTACTTTTCCGGGATCACGGCCGACCCCGCCAATCCGGATGTGGTTTACGCGCCGAACGTGGCGCTGATGCGCTCCACCGACGCGGGCAAGACGTGGGATGTGCTGCGCGGCGCACCAGGCGGCGACGATTATCACCAGCTTTGGATCGACCCCATGAACCCGGAGCGCATGGTACTGGGCACCGATCAGGGCGTGACGATCAGCCTGAATCGGGGGCGGACGTGGTCAAGCTGGTACAACCAGCCGACAGGGCAGTTCTACCACGTCGTCACCGACACTCAATTCCCCTACAACCTTTATGGCTCGCAGCAGGACAGCGGTGCAGTGGGAATTCCGGTGCGGACCGATCACAACGAAATCAACGAAAGAGACTGGTTTACGGCCGGCGGTGGAGAGAGCGGTTACATAGCGCCCGACCCGCGCGACCCGAACATCGTATATGCCGGCAACACGTACGGCGGCCTGGTCCGCATCGACCGCCGCACCTCGCAGGCGCACAACATTTCACCCTGGCCGGCGTTTTCGTTTGGAACGGAGATCGCGCAGCGCAAATACCGTTTCACGTGGACTTCGCCGCTGGTCTTTTCGCCGGCCGAGCCCAACGCTTTGTATTTCGGCGCTCAGTGCCTGCTGCGCTCCAACGACGGAGGGTTGAGTTGGAAGGAGATCAGCCCGGACCTGACGGGCGACGAGCGGAAGACGAGCAAGGATGCGGCGGCCGCGGCACCGCTCACGATCGACAACGCACGCCAGAGGGGCTACGGCGTGATCTACACCATCGCTCCGTCACCGCTCGAGGCCGGCGAGATCTGGACCGGTAGCGACAGCGGGCTCATCCATGTGACGCATGACGGGGGAAAGACCTGGCAAAACGTGACGCCGCCGGGGCTGACACCCTGGAGCAAAGTCACCATGATCGAAGCGTCGCACTTCGATGCCGCGGTGGCCTACGCGGCCATTGACCGGCATCGTCTGGACGATTATCGTCCTTATCTGTACCGGACGCGCGATTCAGGAAAGAGCTGGACGCTGATTGCCGAAGGCCTTGCCGCACCGGCGTTTCTGAATGCGGTTCGCGAGGATTCGGTGCGGCGGGGACTGCTGTTCGTGGGCACGGAGAAGGGAGTGGCGGTATCGTTTGATGACGGCGATCACTGGCAGCCGCTGCAGCTCAACCTGCCGGTGGTATCGGTGCGTGACCTGGCGATCCATTCCGGCGACATTGCCATCGCCACGCACGGCCGCGCATTCTGGGTTCTGGACGACATCAGCGCCCTGAGGCAGGCCGAGCCGGATAACGCCTCCGCGCCGGCGCTGCTGTACTCGCCTTCGGCGGCGGTTCGCCTGAACCCGGAACGCTTTCCCGGCACGCCCCTGCCCCCGGAGATGCCGCAGGCAAAGAACCCGCCGAGTGGAGCGCTGATTGATTACTATCTGAAAACGGCGCCGGCGGGAGGAGTGAAGCTGGAGATCTACGACGCCACGGGCAAGCTGGTGAGGCATTTCTCGAGTGAGCGGAAAGCTGCGCCGCCGGAGCGCCCGATGCCGATCGCCGCGATCTGGCGGCCGGCGCCGGCAGGACTCACGGCGCGGGCGGGCATGAATCGCTTCGTGTGGGATCTGCGTTACCCGCCGCCGGGCCAATCCGACGACGAAGAGGCCGAATTTTCGGGATTTGGCGGAGGGCCTCTGGTGCTGGCGGGCACCTACGACGTGCGCCTGACGGTGAATGGCGTGACGTACTCCCAGCCGCTGACGGTGCGGATGGATCCGCGCTCCCACGCGTCGGCGGCGGACTTGAACGAACAGTTATCGCTGGGACTGAAGGCCTCCGAGAAGATGCGCGAATGCGAGGCGATCAAGCATCGGCCGGGCGATGCGCAGAGCCTGCGCGTCTGCGCCGCAGCCGAGCGCGATCTGACCGCGGTGCTGGGCGTCGTGGAAAGCGCCGACCGCCGGCCGACAGCGGCAGCCTACGCGCTCTATGAAGATGCGGCGCGGCGGATTGACGCATTGAAATAGTGAGCGGCGGTCAACGGCGAACGGCGTAGCCGTACTGCTGGGGCCAGTCCTGCGGCGCGCCGAGCGTTTGAGCGGCGCCGAGGGCCCAATAAGGCTGGCGCAGCATTTCCCGCGCCAGGAAGACGAGATCGGCGCGGCCCGCGGCGAGAATCTCCTCGGCCTGGGAGGGTTCGGTGATCAAGCCCACGGCGCCGGTGGCGATGCCAGCCTCGCGCCGGATCGCTTCGGCGAAGGGAACCTGAAAGCCCGGCGCGGCGGGAATCCTGGCGTACGGGACAAGCGCTCCGCTGGAACAATCGATGAGATCAATTCCCAGTGGACGCAGTGCCCGCGCCAGACTTACCGACTGCGGGAGATCCCAGCCGCCCTCCACCCAATCGGTGGCAGAGATTCGGACGAAGAGTGGCATGGAGTCAGGGATGGCGGCGCGTACACGGCGGGCCGTTTCGAGGAGCATCCGCATGCGATTCTCAAGCGCGCCGCCATAGCCATCGGTCCGCTGGTTGGATAGAGGCGAGAGGAACTCGTGCAGCAGATAGCCGTGCGCGGCATGAATCTCGATGATTCGAAATCCAGCGGTAACCGCGCGGCGGGCGGCGTCCACGAAGGCTTCCTGAACGAAGGCGATCTCCCGCTCATCGAGAGCGTGAGGCGGCGGATCGCCCTCGCGGAATGGAATCGCGCTGGGCGCCACGACCGTCCAACCGCCTTCGGCTTCCGTTTTCAAGCGTCCGCCGCCCTGCACCGGCGGAAGGCAGCTTCCTTTGCGTCCGGCGTGGGCCAGTTGGATGGCAGGCGCGGCGTTCATGCGCTCGATGAACCGGGCGACCCGCGCCAGAGCCTCGCCCTGCCGATCGTTCCAGAGCCCCATATCGAGGGGACTGATCCTCCCCTCCGGGGTTACGGCGGTAGCCTCGACGAAGACAAGACCAGCGCCTCCGGCGGCGCGGCTTCCCAAGTGCACCAGGTGCCAATCGTCGGCGACGCCGTCGACGGCGCTGTACTGGCACATCGGGGAAACCACAATCCGGTTCTTGAGCGTCAACCCGCGCAGCGTCAGCGGGCGAAAGAGATGGGACTGATCTGTCATCGTGGGGGCTTCTCTCCTATGGGATGCGGCAGAAGCGGGCCGCGCGCCTTGTTTCTTCGGCGAAGGGCGCGTCCGTGCAGCCGCCACCCTGTTACGATACAGGTGTGTAGCGACCGCCAGGGGAACCGGCCGCCGGCCTCCGGTGGAAAGGCTTCGGTAAGGAGGTCTTCCGATGGGCTTCGCCACCTCGATCCTGTCCAACCCACGGCCGGACTCGATTCGTCCCGTTCCGTTGCCGCGCCGGACCGCCGGCTATCCTTCGCCGGCCGACTGGCGTGACGAGATCATTTATTTCTTCTTGCCGGACCGGTTCAGCGACGGGCGCGAAGCGAGCCGGCCGTT
This sequence comes from Bryobacterales bacterium, assembly GCA_027452065.1. Lineage (GTDB taxonomy): Bacteria > Acidobacteriota > Terriglobia > Bryobacterales > Bryobacteraceae > JAJYKC01. The sequence goes on along the minus strand of DAIDHC010000144.1, from coordinate 30,324 downwards.
GTTCGATCCCACGAACCCGGAGGCGCACCGCCCGGCGGGCTTTCGATGGGACGCGTGGGCGGCATCGGGAGGCGGGCGCTATCAGGGCGGCACGCTGGCCGGTGCGGCCTCGAAGCTGGATTATATCCGCGGCCTCGGCGCCACGACGCTGTGGGTCGGTCCTGTCTTCAAACAACGAACCCACTGGGACAGCTACCACGGCTACGCAATTCAGGACTTCCTGGAAGTTGATCCGCGGCTCGGCAGCCGCGCAGATCTGGTGAACCTGGTGGAGCAGGCCCATGAGAGGGGGATACGGGTGCTGTTGGATATCGTGTTCAACCACACCAGCGACAACTGGATCTACGCCAACGGAGAGGACCAGCCGCCGTACTTGCCGTGGCCGTCGTTTTACGCCAAGGGGCCGTGGCGGAACCGGACAGGCGATCTGGCAAACAACATCGGAGACGCCGACACCGGCGTGTGGCCCGCCGAGATGCAGAGCGAAGACTACTACACCCGCGCCGGCGAGGGCGACCTCGGAGCGGGCGGCATCGACGATCCCCATGCCGAGTTTCGGCGGACCGATTTCGTAGGCGACCGCAAGGTCAACTACGACGGGACACCCGCGCTCAACGACGTTTCCCGCTGCTACAAATATTGGATCGCGCTGACCGACTGCGACGGTTTCCGTATTGACACACTCAAGCACGTGCCCGAGGACACCGGGCGCAATTTCTGCGGAACGATAAAAGAGTTTGCCGCGGGCATCGGAAAGGCCAATTTTTTTCTGGTGGGTGAGGTTGCCGGCGACGACAGCAATGCGGACCGCTATCTGGAAGTATTGGGCAGCAACCTGGACGCGACGCTCGATCTGGGGCAGACGCGCATCGCCTTGCGCGCGGTGGCCAAGGGCCTGGCGCCGGCCGCGGAGTATTTCGATCTGGTGAAACTTTGGGACGACGACCTCGGTTCTCATCGCAACAGCAGCAGCCGGCGGGTGACGGTGCTGGACGATCACGACCATGTGTGGGGCGAGAAGATCCGGTTCTCCTTCGGCGCCTCCAACGATCACCAGGTTGCCGCAGGAGTCGCGATCCAACTTTTGAGCCTCGGCATTCCCTGCATCTATTCGGGCACCGAGCAGGGACTGACGGGAGGCGAGCCAGGCCAGCAGCAGTGGCTGCCGGGTTGGGGCGGCACGGACACGTACCTTCGTGAGGCGATGTTCGGGCCGGAGCATCCGCGCAAGTCCGGCCTGGCGGGTCTTGCGGCGGGCCCGGGCGGATTCGACGGCTCGCTGCCGGGCTTCGGACCTTGCGGCACCACCGGCGCCCACTGCTTTCGGCCAGGAGCGCCGGCGTACGTGCGCATAGCCGCGCTGGCGCAGGTGCGCGCTTCCTCGCCCGCTCTGCGGGTGGGGCGCCAGTATCAGCGCCCGATCTCCAACTTCGGGGCGCCGTTTTCGCCGTCCGCGGCCGGAGAGCTTGCCGCCTGGTCGCGAATTCTCGACGACGAGGAGGTGTTGTGCGTGGTGAACACCAACGGCGTGGAAGCACGCGGCGGCGACGTGGTCGTAGATGCCGCGCTGAACGCGGCCGATGCGCCGGGGAGTCCGTGGGGAGGGGCGGCGCCGTTTTTCCGCGTTCTGGCCAACTCCGCCCAGGCGGCGATCGGCGCGTCGTACTCCGGTGGGAATGCGGCCGGGTCGCTGATTGCGGTTCAATTCCGCGACGGCTGCGCCTTTGTGGCGATACGAGACCTGCCGCCGTCAGAGACCCTGGTGTTGACCAATCGAGCGTGACCAGGGCGGCCGTGGTCCGCGGCGCATTGTAAAATATAGGAAAGAAGCTCCGGCAGCGCCTCAAGGGCGGTTTGCCGGAGGCACCTTCGCTCGCATCATGTTTACCGCGCCGCGTCGAATTGTTTCGCTAGCGGCCGCCGTCGTGGCCTTCGGCGTCCCGATGCTCGCTCTCGATCCGGGAAAGTCCCTCACCCAATACACGCGGACGGTGTGGACACAGCAGCAGGGACTGCCCCAGGACACGATTCGCGCGCTGGCTCAGACGGCGGACGGCTTTCTCTGGCTGGGTACCGACGAAGGACTGGCGCGCTTTGACGGCTACGAGTTTGTCACTTTCACGCGCCAGCCCGGCGGCCTTCCCACCAACTCGATCACGGCGCTGCTGGCCGCGCGCGGCGGGGGTCTCTGGATCGGCACCTCGAACGGACTGACGCTTTATCGCGACGGCCGGTTCGTCACCTACACAACCCGCGACGGTCTTGCCGACAATGTCGTCACCGCGCTCTGCCAAACCTCGGACGGATCGCTCTGGATCGCTGCGGGCGTTCTGCTGAGCCGCTTCCGTGACGGAAAGTTCGTCAACTATCCGCTCTCCCAGCTTCGTCCGCTGGAGGCGGTGCGGGCTCTGGCCGAGGACAGCCACCACGTTCTTTGGGTGGCGGGATACGGCGGGCTCCTGAAGCGGAGTGGCGGACGATTTGTCGCAGTACCGGGTTCTCCGAGCCTGGCCGGGGACATCATCCTCACGATGTTTGCCGATCGTAGCGATACGCTGTGGATCGCCGGCAGCAAAGGACTGCTGTCCCGCTCGCCGTCGGGGGCCCAGCGCCTGTACACGACGCGCGACGGGCTTCCGGACGACCTGGTTCGCGCGCTTGGCCAGGACCGCGACGGCAATCTTTGGGCGGGAACCAACGCCGGGCTGAGCCGGTTTGAACACGGCCGATTTACCGCTCCGATCCTGGACGGCGAGCACGACCGGGACTGGGTACGGTGCCTTCTCGAGGATCGCGAGGGCAATCTGTGGGTGGGGATGAACGGCGGATTGAACCGATTCCGCGACGCACGGTTCACGATGTATGGGCGGGCGGAGGGACTGCCGAGCGACCAGCCGCTGGCGGTACACCAAGACCGCGAAGGCCACATCTGGGTGGGCTACCACGACAGCGGACTGGTGGACTTCCGTCCCGGGGCCTATCGAGTGCTGTCGGAGGCCAACGGGCTGCCCTCGAACGAAATCTTCTCGATTCGTGAGACGCGGAAAGGGGAGCTGCTGCTGGCTACGCGCGGCGGCTTAGGGGTTCTCCGCCATGGGCGCTTCACGAAGATCAGCGTTCCAGACGGGCTGGGCAGGCCGATTGTCTTCGACGCGCTCGAGGACCGGCAGGGGCGGCTGTGGACGGCCTCACCGGGCGGCGTTCAGATGCTGGAGGGAGGGCGGTGGACTCAGGTGGTGCCAGGGGGCGCGCTGCTCAACAATGCAGCCGTTGTGCTGAGCGAGGGTGGACCGGGAACCGTCTGGGCGGGAACCTACGGCCAGGGTTTGTGGCGAATCCGGGACGGCCGCGCCACGTTGCTAACAACGGCCGATGGGCTCGGCAGCGACCAGATCCGGTCGCTGTATCCGGACCCGGAGGGAGCGCTCTGGGTGGGCACGTTCGGCGGCGGGCTCGCACGGCTGCGCGATGGCGTATTTTCGCGATTTACGGCACGGGACGGGCTGTTGTCGGACAACGTGTCGCATATCGAGGACGACGGGCGGGGCTCGCTGTGGCTGAGCACGACGCGGGGCATATGCCGCGTATCGAAGGCCGAGCTGGCGGCTTTTGCCGGCGGACGGCTGCGCGCGTTGACGCCGGTGAGCTACGGTCCGGACGACGGGCTGCGCAGCGCTCAGTGCGCGCCGGGGTATCCGGCCGGGGGCGGCGGCACGCGATCGAGCGACGGGCGCTTATGGTTTCCCACCTCGCGCGGCCTCGCCGTCATCGGGCCGGGAGGGGCGAAGCGTCCGGAGCCGGCGCCCATCGTGCATCTGGTGGACGTGAGCGCCGATGGCCGCCAGGTCGACTTCACGCGTCCGGCCGAGCTGCCGCCGGGGGCCGGGCGGATCCAGTTCCGCTACACCGGCATCCATCTGACGGCTCCCGAGCGCGTGCACTACGACTACAGGCTGGACGGCCTGGACCACGATTGGGTGCGTGCCGTGAACCGGCGGGTGATCAACTACAACAGTCTGCCGCACGGGAATTACCGCTTCCTGGTGGAGGCGAGCCTGCCGGGCGGAGTCTCAACGGAGACTTCGTTTTCCTTCGCCGTTCTGCCCCATTTCTACGAAAAAGCCAGTTTTCTCTGGCTCTGCGCGGCCGCAGCTCTGGCGGCCATGTACGGGATCTATCAGCTTCGCCTGCGCCAGATACGGGGCCGGTTTTCGCTGGTGCTGGAGGAGCGGGTGCGGCTGGCGCGCGAGGTTCACGACACTTTGGCACAGGGGTTTGTGGGCATTTCGAACCTTCTGGACGCTATTGCGATGGCGATGCAATCGGATCTGGCCTCGGCGCGGCGGAATCTGGATCTGGCGCGCAAAATGGCCCGCCACAGCCTGACCGAGGCGCGCCGGTCGGTGATGGATCTGCGGGCGTCGGCGCTCGAACAACGTGACTTGCCGGCGGCGCTGGCACAGGCGGCGCGGCAATGGACGGCCGGTTCGCCCACCACCGTGCGTCTCGACGTGGCCGGAGAGAGCCAAAAGCTGCCGGAGGACGTTGAGCAGCACCTGATGCGCATCGCGCAGGAAGCGGTTACCAACGCCTTGAAACACTCCGGGGCGCGGAACATCTCCATCCGGCTTCAGATGGAGCCGCGTTCCCTCCTGTTGCGCGTGGAGGATGATGGCAGCGGTTTCGAGCCGTCCGGCGTATTTTCGGCTCTGGACGGGCATTTCGGCCTTCTGGGCATGCGGGAGCGCGCCGCGCGCCTGGGCGGCGAACTGCAACTGTCGAGCAAACCCGGCTTCGGCACCCACATTGAAGTAAGCGTTCCTTTGTCATGAGCTCCGGCCAGCCGATCCGCATCCTGATCGCCGAGGATCACCTCATTGCCCGCGTCGGCATCGGAGCCATCGTAAATGCCCAGCCCGACATGACGGTGATTGCCGAGGCCACCAACGGGCAGCAGGCCGTGGAACTCCACCGCGCCCACCAGCCTGACGTGACGCTGCTCGACGTCCGGATGCCGGTGCTCACGGGAATCGAGGCGGCCGGCGCCATACGCCGGGAGTTTCCCCACGCAAAAATCGTCGCCATCAGCACGTTTTCCGGCGATGAGGACATCCGCCGCGCGCTGCTGGCCGGGGTTCAGTCGTATCTGACCAAAGACGTGCTGCACGACGATCTGCTGCGGGCGATTCGCGCCGTGCATTCCGGCCAGCGATACCTGCCGTCGTTTGTGGCGGCCGCCCTGGCGAACCAACTTCCCCGCCCCGACCTCAGTGTCCGGGAACTCGACGTATTGAAACTGATCGTCGACGGGCTGAGCAATAAGCAGATCGGCTATACGCTGAATATCGCCGAGTACACGGTGAAGAACCACGTGAAGAGCATTCTCAGCAAGCTCGGCGTGGAGGACCGGACGCAGGCCGCGACGGCCGCGATCCAGCGTGGAATCATTCACCTACAACCATAGCCCGAAAGAGCTATCAACAACTGGGCCGGGAGTGTCATTTTAGTTTTATTGTTTTGCGCGAACATAGAAATACGATTCGTTCCCCGGCTGGAATGACTCTATAGCTCTATACGGACCCTGTCCGCCCGGAGTGGGACGCCGTATAGCATCGTTGTCTTGAATAAAACCTTATGTGGATAGTTCGTCTCGCTCTCCGCCGTCCTTATACCTTCGTTGTGATGGCCCTGCTCATCGCCATCCTCGGCACGGTCTCCATTATCACGATGCCCGTGGATATTTTCCCGTACATCGACATACCGGTGGTCAGCATCGTCTGGCTGTATCCGGGACTGGCGCCGGAGGAGATGGAGAAGCGGATGGTGACCATCTTCGAGCGGGCGATGACGACAACGGTAAACGATATCGAACACATCGAGAGCCAGTCCTATGGCGGCGTGTCGGTGGTGCGGGTGTTCTTCCAGCCGAAGGTGAGCATCGACATGGCGGTGGCGCAGGTAACGGCGATTTCGCAGACCATCCTTCGCGTGGTGCCGCCGGGCACGTTTCCCCCGAACATACTGAAATACGACGCATCGAGCGTGCCGATTATCCAGCTCGGTCTTTCGAGCAAGACTCTGAGCGAGCAGCAGCTTTACGATTTGGGGATGAATTTCATACGGACGCAGCTTGCCACCGTTCAGGGCGCGGCCATTCCGGGACCGTACGGAGGCAAGTCGCGCCAGGTGATGGTCGATCTGAACCTGGACCAGCTCTATGCGAAGCAGCTTTCTCCGCTGGACATTTCCAACGCGCTGAACAACCAGAATCTGATCATTCCCGCGGGAACGGCGAAACTGGCCGACATCGAGTACCAGGTGAAGATCAATGGAAGCCCGACGCTGGTGGAGCAGATGAACGACCTGCCGGTGAAGACGGTGAATGGGGCGACGGTGTACATGAAGGACGTGGCGCAGATCCGCGACGGCTTCGCGGTGCAGACGAACATCGTCCGTACGAACGGATCCCGCGGGGCGCTGCTCACCGTGCTGAAGAACGGGAAGGCGTCCACGCTGTCGATCGTCAACCGGGTGAAGGCTGCACTACCGAAGATCGTCGCCGGACTGCCTCCGGCTCTGAAAGTGACGCCGCTGTTTGACCAGTCCATATTCGTGCGCGCGGCCATCGGCGGCGTGGTTCGGGAGGCGACGATCGCCGCGGCGCTGACCGGCGTGATGATTCTGTTGTTTTTGGGAAGCTGGCGCAGCACGCTGATCGTGTGTATCTCGATTCCGTTGTCCATTCTCACCTCGCTCATCGTGCTGTCGCTGATGGGGGAGACGATCAATGTCATGACCCTGGGCGGAATGGCGCTGGCGGTCGGCATTCTCGTCGACGACGCAACGGTGGAGATTGAGAACACGCACCGCAACATGGGCATGAAGAAGCCGCTGGTGCGGGCGGTTCTCGACGGCGCCCACCAGATCGCCGTGCCGGCGTTCGTATCGACGTTGTCGATCTGCATCGTGTTCGTTCCGGTACTGCTTCTGACCGGGGCCGCGAAATTTCTTTTCACTCCGCTGGCGCTGGCGGTGGTGTTCGCCATGCTCGCCTCCTATTTGCTGTCGCGGACCCTGATCCCGACGATGGTTCACTATCTGCTGAAGCCCGAAGTGGAGCTTTACCGGCGCGGCGAGCACGGCGAGTCCGCGGGAGGTAAGGGACCGATCTGGATGGCGCACTACGGGTTCAACCGGCGGTTTGAGCGGATGCGGTTCCGCTATACCGGATTGCTCGACTGGGCACTGGATCATCGGGCGCTGGTGCTGATCGTGTTCGGGGTGTTTTCGGTTGCATCGCTTGGACTGGCGGCGATGGTGGGCCGGGACTTCTTCCCGACGGTCGACTCCGGCCAGATGCGGCTCCATGTGCGTCCGCCGTCGGGAACGCGTCTCGAGCAGGCGGAGGTCGATTTCGCGGCCGTAGAGAACGAAATCCGGCAGGTGATTCCGCCCGGCGAGATTGACACCATCATCGACAATATCGGCCTGCCGAACGGCGGCTTCAATCTCGCCTTCGGCGACACGGCCACGATCACCAACGGCGACGGCGATATTCTGATCTCGCTCAAGCCGGAAAATCACGGGCCGATCGCGCAATATACGGTGGCGCTCCGGAAGCGGCTGAACGAGCAGTTTCCCAGCTACACGTTCTTCTTCGAAGCCGCCAACATTACGAATCAGATCCTGAATTTCGGCCTGCCGGCGCCGATTGATCTTCAGGTGGTGGGCCGCGACGCCGACGTCAACTACAAAATCGCCCGCCAGCTCGAGGCTCGGATCAAGCGCGTCGCCGGAGCCGCCGACGTGCATATTCAACAGGTGGTCGACTATCCGGAGTTCCGGCTCAATGTGGATCGAAGCCGGGCCGAAGAGCTGGGGCTGACGCAACGCGACGTCACCAGCAGCATGCTGATCTCGCTCAGCTCGAGCGGCCAGGTGGCCCCGAACCAGTGGTTGAACTGGGCCAACGGGGTGAATTATTTTGTGGCCGTTCAGACGCCCCAGTACAAGATCGATTCGCTCGACAAGCTGCTTCGGACGCCAATCGGACCTTCGGGAACGGCGGTGATGAGCAATACACCGGGCTCGATGGCGGGCGTCGGAAACATGACGAACTCGTCGGTGGGCACGGCTCCGAGCGCGAACACCAACGCGTACGGCAACCCCGGATCGACGCCCGCCAAGACGCAGTTGCTGTCCAATCTGGTGACGGTCCAACGCGGCTACGCGCCGGCGGTGGTCAGCCACTACAACGTCCAGCCGGTGTTCGACATTTACGCCAATGTGGACCGCCGCGACCTGGGCGGTGTGGGCGCGGACGTGGAAAAGATTGTCCGCGACGCCACTCCTCATCTGCCGCGCGGGGTGACACTGACGCTGCGAGGCCAGATGTCCACGATGGAGCAATCATTCTTCCGGCTTGGCCTCGGCATGCTGTTCGCGGTTGTTCTGGTTTATCTTCTGATGGCAGTAAACTTCCAGTCCTGGGTGGATCCGTTCATCATTCTCACCGCGCTGCCGGGGGCTCTGGCCGGGATTCTCTGGATGCTGTTTCTGACCCAGACTACGCTGAGCGTGCCGTCGCTGATGGGGGCGATCATGTGCATCGGCGTGGCCACGGCAAACAGCATTCTGATGGTTGTCTTCGCCAACGACGAGCGGGCCGAGGGCAAGAACGCCCGCGAGGCGGCTCTGTCGGCGGGCTTCACGCGCGTGCGTCCGGTCCTGATGACGGCTACCGCCATGATGCTGGGCATGCTGCCGATGGCGCTGGGGCTGGGCGAGGGCGGCGAGCAGAACGCGCCTCTGGGCAGGGCGGTGATCGGCGGGCTGATGCTGGCGACGATCACCACATTGTTCGTCGTACCGATCATTTACAGCTATCTCCGCACCAAGCCACCGATCGATCACGAGCGTCAGATCGAAGAAGAAGAGCGCGAGGGCATGCCCGAATCTGAGATTAATTTCGCCTAACCGACCAATATGCGGCACACCGAATCCAACAAAAGCGAATCCGAAGAAATGATCCTGGTGGAGACCAGCGAAGGCCGGCTGCTCAAGGAGATCGAGGATCTGAAGCGGCAGCTTATCGAGCAGCAGAAAGGCCAGCCGGGCCAGCACACGGCGCACGGTGGCGCCAAGCCGCCCCATCCCTCGCGGACGGCGCTGTGGTTGATCGCCGTCGTGTGCACGCTGGCGGTAGCGGCCGCCTTCATTGTGGGATATCTGCCGCGCCGCGGGCGGCAGGCCGAAATCGAGTCCGAAGCCCTAGCGCGGCAGCGGGCCGTGCCCGCGGTAAGCGTCGTGACGGCCGTGCCGTCCGCGGCGAAGAGCGAGCTGGTGCTGCCGGGAAATATTCAGGCGTTGACCGAGGCGCCGGTGCTGGCGCGGGCCGACGGCTACGTCAAGCGCCGTTACGTCGACATTGGCGATCGCGTTGTGGCGGGCCAGATTCTGGCCGATATCGACGCGCCGGATCTCGACCAGCAGGTGCGGCAAGCCTCGGCGGCGCTTCAGCAGGCCCTGGCGGCGCTCGAGCAGGCGAATTCAAACTACGCGCAGGGCAAGGCTAACGAGGCACTCGCGGAGGTGACGGCCCGGCGCTGGTCGCATCTGGTGGCCAAGGGCGCGGTATCGCTGCAGGAGAACGACCAGTATCAGGCCCAATACCAAGCGCAGGTGGCCAACCTTCAGGCTCTGGACAAGGCCATCTCGGCCGCACGGGCCAACGCCTCGGCCGCCCAGGCCAACCTGGGCCGCTTGCAGGAACTGCAGGGGTTTGAAAAAGTGCGCGCGCCTTTCTCGGGCGTGATTACGGTGAGGAACGTCGATGTGGGGGCGCTGATCAGCACCGGCACGACACTGTTGTTCCGCATCGCTCAGACCAATATTCTCCGGACATATGTGAGCGTTCCGCAGGGCAACGCGCCGGACATTCATGCCGGCCAGCCTGCCGTGCTCACCATCGCGGACCTTCAGGGGCGCAGGGTTCCGGCCAAAGTGACCCGCGTGGCCAGCGCGCTGGACCCGTCCAGCCGTACGATGCTCACCGAAGTTCAGGCGGCGAATCCCGACGGCTCGCTTTTGCCCGGAATGTACGCCCTGGTCGATCTGAACAGTATCCGCAAAGATCCCCCGCTGCTGATTCCAGGTGACGCGATGGTGGTGCGCGCCAGCGGCACGCAGGCTGCCGTGGTCGGCCCCGATCACATCGTCCGTTATCAGAAGATCGATGTGGGCCGCGATTTCGGCGATCGCGTTGAGGTGTTGAGCGGCCTGCGGAACGGCGACATGGTGGTGGTGAATCCGAGCGATGATGTTCGCGATGGCGCGCGGGTGCGCCCGATGCCTCTCGCCGCCAAAGAAACTCCCAAAGCACCGAGGAAGTAGTTTAGCCCAGAGCGCGATGATGACCAAACGAATACTTGCCGTGTGTCTTTCCGGCGCGCTGGCAGCCGGTCCGGCCGCCGCCGGTCAGGATACCCAGATGCCTTCCGTATCGGTTGAGACACCGTCGCCAGGCTGGCTGCTAGGACCATACTCGACCCGTTCGGTATCCCCCACCCAGTTCGTCAATTCGACCCGGCTCCACGACCTGCTTCGGGCCGGCAATCTCTATCTGTCCCTGACCGATGCCGTGGCACTGGCGATCGAGAACAACCTGGACATCGAACTGGACCGTTACGCCTACCCGCTCGCCGACACAGAACTGCTGCGCAGCAAAGGGGGCGGCCTTTTGCGGGGGATCAACTACACGATCGCCGAACCGCCTGCCGGGACCGGCGGCCCATCGAGCCCTCTGATCACCAACACCGCGACGGCGGCCACGCCGGGCACGTCAGTGGCCTCGAACGCCCTCGAGTTGGCGGCGCTGGGCGAGCCTCAAAGCAACCTCTCGGTGCTCGGTTCCCTGCCCCTTTCCAACGGGCCCGCGCTCCCCACATACGACCCGACCGTTACAGCCAACTACAACTGGCTGCATCAGTCCACGCCCGAGATCAACAACTTCGTGGCCGGGGTTCCCGTGCTGGCGGGCGACATCCAGAATGGCAACGCCGGCTACACTCAGGGCTTCGGCACAGGCACCCAGGTGAACCTGGCTTTCAATAACACCAACCAGGAGTACAATTCGCTTCACAATCTTTACAACCCCTATATAACGTCAAATCTGGCGCTGACCGTCTCGCAACCGCTGCTGCGCGGCTTTGGGCCGGCTGTGAATCGGCGGTTCATCCGCATTGCCAAAAACGAGAAGCGAATCACCGATCTGTTATTCCGCCAGCAGTTGATCGAAACGGTGTACGGAGTGATGCGGCTTTACACGGATCTGGTGACACTCACCGAAGACGCAAAGGTGAAGCAAGACACCCTGGCGTTCGCCCACAAGTTGTACGAGGACACGCAGGCGGAGGTGAACGAGGGAACTCTGGCGCCGGTGGAGCTGACTCGCGCGGAAGCCGAGGTATCGGCGGCCGAGCAGGACCTGATCAACTCCCGGGGCGTTCTGGAAGAGCAGGAAGCGATTCTCAAGAACTCGTTGACCAAACGGGGCAATGAGGACCCCGAAGTACGCGCGGCCCACATTATCCCGACCGACACGCTGGACGTACCTGAGACCGACCAGACCGGACCCATCGAACAGCTTCTGGCGCAAGCCTACCGCCAGCGGCCCGACCTGGCGCAGGCCGGCCTCCAAGTGAACAATTCCGAGCTCAGCCTTCAGGGATCGAACAACAATCTCCGGCCTGAGGTGGACCTGGTCGGGATCGCCGAAAACAACGGTCTGGCGGGAACTCCGTTTCCGCCGGCGGGCACTCCCAACCCAGCCCAGATCGGCGGCTACGGTACGGTGCTCGATCAGATCGCCACCCGGAAAAACCCAACGTACGGAATCGGGATCAACGTCATCCTGCCGCTGCGCAACCGGGTCGCCCAGGCCGATGCGGTCCGCGACCAGATCCAACTCCGGCAATCCCAGGTGCGGGAGCGGCAACTGCGGAATCAGGTGCAACTCGAGGTGGAGGACGCCATCATTGCGATGCGCCGGTCGCGGGCTTCTTATCTGGCGGCGGTAAAGACCCGGAAGCTTCAGGAACAGTCGCTCGAAATCGAGCAGCTCAAGTTCTCCGAGGGGGCTTCGACGTCGTTCTTCGTCATCCAGTATGAGAGCTACCTTGCTCAGGCGCGGTCGACGGAGGTGGCGGCCAAGGGGGCCTACGCGAAGGCCAAAGCGGCTCTGGAGCGCGCCACCGGGTCCATTCTCGATGACAACGGCGTCAGCCTTCCGGCCGCCAGAAGCGGCCGGATGTAAAGGGCCACGTGCCGGCGAAGATCGGTGAAACGGGGCTGGTGGCGCGAGGGTCTAAAGGAGAAGCCTCGCTGACTTTACATAATGAGACCATCCGCCCTGCTCGTGATGCTGTCGACCGCTCTTGCCCTGCGCGCAGCCGAGCCCTCTGTGCGTCCGGCGACGGTCTGTGAGATCGCTGCCGGGCTCAAGACCTTCGAAGGGCAGGCGGTGGCAGTGGTCGGGCGCTATTCGTTCCGCACCACCGGCCGCTCGATCGAGGAAGACAACTGCGATTACTCCCACCAGGGGACGCCGGCGGTGCTGAAGCTGGTGCTCGATCACGCAAACGGTCCGAGGCTGCCGGCGGCATTCGCAGTGGAGGCGCCATCGCTCGCCGAAAAGATTCAGCTCGCCCGCCAGCACACACGGCTGCGGGCATATCCGTTCGGCACTCCCGATTACGACCGTTGGGCGGTTGTCTACGGAAGGGTCGAGGGCGCCGAGGCGGGCAAGCCGATGCTCGTGTTGCATTACGCCGGCGATGGCTACGTCATTCTGCTGAAATAGCGTATCCCGAGCGCGTCAATACGGCTGCTGGCCGATGACATTGCCGGGAGGGTTGTATTCGCAGACCCAGACTTCGTCGCCGCGGCCGCGCGCCACGCCGCAGCCGACTTCCTCCGTCTGACGCCACACAATCTGCGTGTAGTGACCGCAGACGCTTCGGCAGGAGTTCGTCGAATAATCGTAACTGCGAACCTCGGCGGCCCAATCGGAGACAACGCGGGACGGCGTCGCGGAGGCTTGATCGCCGCTGATCATGAAAAGGTTCTCGCCGTAACGCGGGTGGGAATGGTGCTCCAGTTTTCCCGAAGCGGCCAGATTCCCAGCCCACTGCTGCGCATAGGCGGCGAGGCTGTCGGACCAGCGGAGCGCGGGCAGGCCGAGCCGGGCGCGTATCGCATTGTGGGCGGCGAGCATCTGGCGGGCGGGCGAAGGATTCGAGGCGTCGCCGAAGTGCCGCCATTGGGCGTGGCCGCCGGCGGCCCACAGGAGCAGCCCCGCGATGAAGATCGAACGCCGCATGGAGGATTCAGCCCGCCGCGCCTGTTTGCGGCCTCAGGCGCCTTCCTTGAAGAAGTGGACGACCTTCTTGCCTGCGTCCTCGGTGTAGTAAACGGTCACCTTTGCCGCCTTTCCGGTATCTTTGCCAATGTCTTTGGCCGTATCCGCAGCCGCTCGTCCGGTCAGGCGGAAGGTCTGCTCGGTGCCGTCAGCGGCGGATATGGTCATCGTTTTTGCACCACGGTCAATTTGCTTGATCGTGCCCTCGCTGGTCTTCAGACCGTCCTGGCCCAGGTGATCGATCTCATCCGCCGTATCGACGGCGCCGCGCGTGGTGTAGTGCACGGCCACGTGGGTCCCTTCATTCAAACCATGAAGGGTCTCCTTGCCGGCGGCGGCCATCGCTTTGCCGCCGTGGACTGCCGTTCGATCGAGGAAGTGAAACGTGTGTTCGGCGCCATCGGCGGTCTTGACCACGATGGTCTTGGCACCGGCGTCGATTTTTTCCACCGTGCCGTCGAGGACAGAGAGAGCGCTCCGCGCGGCAAATCCGGGCAGCGCAACGAGCGCCAAAGTGAATGAAAGAAATAGAGATATTCGCATTTTAGAAACGTCCCGCACCATTCGCATTGTCGCGCAAACGGGAGCAGAAGGAAAGCCGAGGAAACAGGCCGCTGCCCGGCGTTTGTGACGCATTACGAGGGCGAACCGGATGGCGGGCCGGCGCGGGAGCGGGACGTCAGGGGAGACGCTTGCGGAAACAGGACACGCCGTTTCGAGACTCGAGGAACTCGACGTCGTCGCCGATGACGACCCTGTCTCCCAGAATCCTTGCCGTTAGCCGCCCCCCTTCGGGAAGGTTCAGGATGGCGATTTGATACGGCGCCTCGGCGGCGTACTGCTCGGGCGGGGAGTAGACAACCGTTTCGGTGTAGACGGTGGCCGTGGTAAGTGTCTTCGCCGCGTTCATGCCGCCCCCAGGATAGTCACTACGCAAGTGGCGCCGGAGCCGCCCAGGTTCTGCGCCAGTCCGACGTGACTGCGCTTGACCTGGCGCTCGCCCGCCTCGCCGCGGATCTGTTGGACCAGGTCGCAGATCTGACCGACACCGGTAGCGCCCACCGGGTGACCCTTGGACTTCAGCCCGCCGCTGGCGTTTATCGGCATCGAGCCGCGGACGCAAGTGTTGCCGGCCAGGGAGAAAGGTCCGCCTTCCCCTTTCGAAACGAAGCCAAGATCTTCAATTGCAATAATTTCAGCGATGGTGAAACAATCATGCACTTCGGCGAACCCGATGTCGGAGGGTTTGAGTCCGGCCATCCGGTAGGCTTTTTGTGCGGCCGAGCGGACGGCTTGAAAGGTGGTGATGTCGTCTTTCTCGTCGAGCGCGACGACGTCGGAGGTCTGCGCCACGCCGAGAACCCGGACGGGTTTCGCCGTGAACTCGGATGCCCGTTCCAGGGGAGCGATGAGCACGGCGGCGGCGCCGTCACTGACCAGCGAACAATCGTACACGGTGAGGGGGTCGGAAACGGGTTTTCCGGCCAGCGCCTGCTCCAGGGTAATGACCTTGCGCATGTGCGCGGCCGGGTTTTTGGCGCCGTTGGCGTGGTTCTTCACGGCGACGGCGGCCAGGTGCTCGCGCGTGGTGCCGTATTCGTACATGTGGCGGCGGGCGATCATGGCGAACAGGGCCGGGAAGGTCGCTCCAGCCTTTACCTCGCCGCTTAAATCTCCGGCTCCGGCAAGGATTTCCGTGACTTTCGGCGTAGTCTGGCTGGTCATTTTTTCGACTCCCTCAGCCAGGACGACGTCGTAAAGCCCGGAAGCAACGGCCGAGACGGCGTGGAAAAAGGCGGAACCGCTGGAAGCGCAGGCGGCCTCGAAGCGAGTTGCCGGAACGCCATTCAGGCCCAGGGCCGAGGCGATCAGGGGAGCCAGGTGGTTTTGTCCGGTGAAGGAGGGGCCCGCGAAATTTCCGAGATAGAAGGCCTCGATCTGAGCGGGGCGGGCGGCGGCGTTCTCGAGAGCCTTGGCGCCGGCTTCGACCGCCAGGGAACGCAGGTCCCGGTCGGGAAAAGCGCCGAACGCTGTCTTTCCAATGCCCATAATGGCGACGGGTCTCATATACAATCAGGATAGCGCCCGGCGACGTAGCGGCCAACCGGCCTGCACGTTTTGGGGCCGTTCACGTCAATGAGTTGTAGAGATGGCGTGGGTGGTTCAATCCGTGAAGGAACCGATGGCGGCTGGCGCTGGGCTACTGGCCGTTGAAGAGAGCACGATGAGCGAGTCCGCCAGAGGATTCTCCTGTGACGCCGCCGCCGGGGCTGAAGAACAGCAGGCGCGATTTGTCAACGAGAACCTGCGCCGGATCTTCCTGTTGATTTACCGCATCGTCGGCAACGTGGCGGACGCGCAAGACCTTACACAAGAAGCATTTATCAAGGCCTTGCAGCGCCGGGACCAGCTCAAAGACGCCGAGCGCGCGGCGCACTGGTTGTCGCGAATCGCCAGCAATACGGCGATCGATTTTCTCCGGCGGCACGCCAAGGTTAACTTCTGCGAGATCGACGCGCTGCCCGATGGGCTGTCGGAGCGGCTGATGGAACGCGGCGCCAACGTGTCGGGTGAGAGCCCGGAAGAGACGTTGTTGCGCGACGAGCGGCGTCTGCACCTGGAGCGCGGCCTGGCGGTATTGACCGAGCGCGAGCGGACGGCCCTGCTGCTGCGCGACGTGGAGGGCCTTCCGGCCGAGGAGGTAGCCGAGCGCCTGAACTGCTCCAAGGCCACCGTCCGGTCCCATATCGCCAACGCGCGCATCAAGTTTCGGCGATACCTGGAGAGGAAGCCGGCATGAGGCACGCGACGGAAGCAGAATTGGCGCTGTTGGCCGGAGGCGACCTGGGATTCTTCAGGCGTTGGCTGCTCCGGGCACATACCCGCAACTGCGAACGCTGCCGGGGCGAGATGGGGGCATTCGTCCGGAGCCGAGAACGGGCGATGCAGGACGCCGGGGACTTGCCTCCGGGCGTGGATTGGGAGTCGCTCTCCGTCGAGATGACGGCCAACATTCGGGTCGGGTTGGAGGCGGGCGAGTGCGTGGGGCCGGTGAGACCGCGAGCGCGGCGTTGGAGGATTGACTGGAACCTGGGAACGGCGCTGGTGGCGGCGGCACTGCTGCTGGCGGCTGGTTTGGCCCTGAATTTTCCCCGCGACGAGGCGAACCGTCTGGGCAGTGCCCTGGTGACACTGGTGCATGGCCGCGGACGGAGCGTGGGCGGGGCGATTGCCGCTACGCCCGAAGGCGTGTTTCTTGAAGCCTCGCCTTCAGGTCCGTCAGTGAACGAGAATGGCGCGGCGTTGAAGCTGCTCGCTCCGGTGGCGTCCGGCGCGGTGACGGTCTCGGTGAGTTTGCAGGATTCCGTCGGCGCCCGCTACGTGGATTCCGATTCGGGCCAGGTCACGATCAACAAGGTCTATTATGAGCAGTAAATCGGCGCGGCTCATCGGGGCCCTTTTGTGTGCGGCCGGGGTGTCAGGGGCGGCGACACTGCCGCTGCCGAAGATCGATTTTCCCGCCGACTCCCCGGTGGCGCTGCTGGCATCTGATTACTCCGGTTCCACTGAAACCACCCGGGGCAGCGCTCTGGTGGTGGACTTGCATGCCGCCCTTACCCTCAGGAACCTGACGCCTCGCAGTATTCACGGCCTGACGCTGCTGGTGGAAGCTCAGGAAGTGACGCCCGGCGGGAAGGCCTCCGTAACGCTTCCGAGCCTGGCCGTGCCGCCCGGGGAGTCGTTTCCGGTGCGGATCGATCTGCGGTTGCTGAGGCCGGTTCAGGCAGCCGGTGCCGGTGCCGTCAGCGTGCGGCTGGACGGAGTGCTGTTTGAAGACTTGAGCTTCTTCGGTCCCAACCGGTTGAACTCGCGGCGGTCTCTGTTGGTGTATGAGATGGAGGCGCGGCGGGACCGGAAATTCTTCAAGGCGCAGCTCGACGAAGGGCCGGCGAGGCTTCAGCAGGCTGTTCTGGCGAGCCTGGCGCGGCAGGGAGGCCAGCCGGCGCTGGACGTGCAGGTGCTGCACGGAGGGCGGGCCACGAATATCGAGCCGGGCCGCGAGCTCGCATTCGCGTTCGTCGACCTTCCCGGCGCCCCCGTGCAACCTCGGGATGGCGTGGCGATGGTGGCGGGCAACGAAGCGCGAACGCCGAAACTGGAAGTGCTCAACCGGTCCTCGCGGACTGTCCGGTCGGTGGAGCTCGGCTGGATCCTGCGCGATCCGAGCGGGCGCGAGCTGTCGGCGGGCTCGATTCCCTCGGATGTATTTCTGGCGCCCGGCGAGCAGAGAGATATCTTGAAGGACGTGACGCTCAGGCTTCCCAGCCGCCAGGGGACGCCGATGGCCATCGCCGCCATGACGGGGTTCGTGAGCAATGTGGAATTCGCCGACGGCAAGGTCTGGGTACCCGAGCGGCCCGCGCTATCCGATCCGCGGCTGCAGGGAGCGGTTTCCCCGTCGCCCGAAGAACAGCGGCTGATGCAGATTTACGTCAAACGCGGCCTGACAGCCCTGGAAGCGGAACTACGCAAATACTAGCCATTCCCGCGGGGGAAGGGCCGGAAGCGATTGCTACGCCCATTCGGTTCATGGTTCAATAAAGATTGTCCCCCTCGGATACGTTCCAACCACTGCCTACCCGGGAGGTCCATTCCCGTTGAATACTGCGCTTCTGGCCCTGGAAGACGGCACCGTCTTCGAGGGCATTGCCTTTGGTGCGCCCAGAGACAGCGCCGGCGAAGTTGTCTTCAACACCTCCATCACCGGTTATCAGGAAATCTTCACGGATCCCTCTTACGCCGGGCAGATCGTTGTGCTGACCAACCCGCAGATCGGCAACTATGGCGCGAATCCGGACGATGAGGAATCGGCGCGGCCGTTCATCGAAGGACTGATAGTTCGCGACTTTTCGCCGGTGGCCAGCAACTGGAGGTCGGCCGAATCCGCCGACCGCTATCTGGCCGAGCGCGGCGTTGCCGTGGCCTCAAATATCGACACACGTGCTCTGGTTCGGCATTTGCGCACCCGGGGCGTGATGCGCGGGGTTCTTTCGGTCACCGGAGGGCGACCGGGCGAGCTGGTGGAGCGGGCGCGCGCGCTGGCGCCCATGGCCGGGCTTGACCTGGCGACCAGGGTAAGTACGGCGGCACGGTATCACTGGGATCAGCCGGTGGCGGTGGTTTCCGCCTCCGATCACTCCGCGGCCGCCGCCCCTCCGCGCTTCCACGTGGTGGCGATGGATTATGGGATTAAACGCAACATCCTCAGGCGCCTGGTACAGACCGGGGCTCGGGTAACCGTCATGCCGGCGCTCAGCACGGCCGAGGACATTCTGTCGCTGAAACCAGACGGCGTATTTCTCTCCAACGGCCCAGGCGACCCGGAGCCGCTGCAATTCCAGGCCGAGCAGGTGCGCCGACTTCTGGGCCGGACGCCGGTGTTCGGCATCTGCCTCGGGCACCAGATTCTCGGGCTGGCGCTCGGCGCCAGGACATACAAGCTGAAGTTCGGTCATCGGGGCGCCAACCACCCGGTGTTGAACCGGGTGACGAACAAGGTCGAGATCACGTCGCACAACCATGGCTTCGCCGTCGATCCGGAGTCGCTCGATTTGAATAGCGCCGAGATCACGCATATTAATTTGAACGACCAGACGCTCGAAGGCTTCCGCCACCGGAGCTACCCGGCCTTCTGCGTGCAATACCATCCGGAGGCCGCACCGGGCCCGCATGATTCGCATTACCTGTTTGATGACTTCGCACGAATGATGGAAGAGTACAAGAAAGCCTGATGCCGCGCCGTCAAGACCTTCACCGAATTCTCATCGTAGGCTCCGGTCCGATCGTAATTGGACAGGCTTGCGAGTTCGACTACTCTGGTGCGCAGGCGTGCAAGGCGCTCCGCTCGGACGGCTTCGAGACGATCCTGATCAACTCGAACCCGGCGACGATCATGACCGATCCGGACCTGGCCGACAAGACATACGTCGAGCCGCTGAGCGTCGAGTTCGCCGCCGAGGTCATCCGCCGGGAGCGGCCGGACGCACTGCTGTCTACGGTGGGCGGCCAAACGGGTCTGAATCTGGCCGTGTCGCTGGCCGAGGCCGGCGTGCTGGACAAGTACCGCGTGGAACTGATCGGCGCCAAAATCGAGTCCATCAAAAAAGCGGAAGACCGGCTTCTGTTCAAGGACGCGATGAAGAAGATCGGCCTGGATATGACACAGTCCCAACTGGTGAACAATGTTGAGGACGGCGTCGCGTTCGCTTCGCGCATCGGCTATCCGATCATCCTCCGTCCGAGTTTCACGCTGGGCGGCACGGGCGGCGGCATTGCCTACAATCGCGAAGAACTGGTGGATATCCTGGAGCGCGGCATCGATCTTTCGCCGGTTCACGAGGTCCTGGTGGAGGAAAGCGTCATCGGCTGGAAGGAATTCGAGCTGGAGGTGATGCGCGACCTGGCCGATAACGCGATCATCGTATGTTCCATTGAAAACTTCGACCCGATGGGTGTCCACACGGGCGACTCGATCACCGTGGCACCGGCGCAGACACTGACTGACCGCGAGTATCAAATGATGCGCGACGCGGCGTTGCGCTGCCTGCGCGAAATTGGGGTCGATACAGGCGGCTCGAACGTACAGTTTGCAATCAACCCGGAAGACGGGCGCATGGTGATCGTCGAGATGAATCCTCGCGTTTCACGCAGCTCGGCGTTGGCCTCCAAGGCCACGGGCTTTCCGATCGCCAAGATCGCCGCGAAACTCGCCGTTGGATACCGGCTCGACGAGTTAAAGAACGACATCACGAAAGTGACTCCTGCCTGCTTCGAGCCCACGCTGGATTACGTGGTGGTGAAGATTCCGCGCTGGCAATTCGAAAAGTTCCCGGGCGCCGAACCCGTGCTGGGGACACAGATGAAGTCGGTCGGAGAAGTGATGGCCATCGGGCGGACCTTCAAACAGGCTCTGGCGAAGGGAATCCGCGGTCTGGAAACCGGCAAAGCACCCGCCGCGCGCCGGCTGGATGAGAATCTCATCTCGAACCGGCTGATCACGCCGAACCCGGAGCGCCTCGATTATCTATGGTTCGCACTCGAGCGCGGCTGGCCGGTGGAGGAAATCCACGGCATCACCGGCATCGATCCTTGGTTCCTGCGCCAGATGGAAGAGGCGGTCGCGTTCGAGAAGGAACTGGCGGCCGAAACCCTGGCGGGAGCTTCCCGAGAGCACATTCTGCGCGCCAAGCGCGAAGGCGTATCCGATTCCCGTCTGGGGCGGCTGTGGAACTCGAGCGCGCTTGCCGTGCGCGAGCGGCGCCGTGAGCTTGGCGTAACTGCCGTCTTCAACCGGGTGGACACATGCGCGGCCGAGTTTGAAAGCTTCACGCCATACTTGTACTCCTCCTACGAGACCGAGGACGAAGCCAATCCCAGCTCCCGTCCCAAAGTGATGATCCTCGGCAGCGGCCCGAACCGGATCGGACAAGGGATCGAGTTTGACTACTGCTGCTGTCACGCTTCATTTGCATTGCAGGAGTTCGCCCGGGAGTCGATCATGGTGAACTGCAATCCCGAGACGGTGTCGACGGATTACGACACCAGCGACCGTCTGTACTTCGAGCCGCTCACGCTCGAGGAGGTTTTGAACATCGCTGATGTCGAGAAACCCGATGGAGTGATTGTTCAGTTCGGCGGGCAGACGCCGCTCAACCTGGCGCTCTCGCTTAAGGCGCAGGGACTGCCGATCATCGGCACCGATCCCGCGGACATCGACCTGGCGGAGGACCGCAAGCTGTTCGGCCGCCTGCTGGACGAGCTGGGAATTCCGTCGCCGGCAAATGGCGCGGCGACCAGCGTCGAGGAGGCCTGCGACCTGGCAAGGCGGCTTGGCTTCCCGGTGCTGGTTCGGCCGAGCTATGTGCTGGGCGGACGGGCCATGGTCATCGCCTACGACGAGGAGACAGTTCGCCAATACATGCGGGAGGCAGTGACCTACTCGCCCGACCGGCCCGTCCTGATCGACCGCTTTCTTGAAGATGCGACCGAGGTGGACGTGGACGCGCTTTGCGACGGCCACGAGGTGCTGATCGCCGGCATCATGGAGCATATTGAAGAAGCCGGCGTTCACTCCGGCGACAGTTCCTGTGTGCTGCCGCCCCACTCCCTTTCCCCGCAGACGCTGGAGACGATCCGAAATTATACGACGCGGCTGGCGCGGGCGCTGAAGGTGATCGGGCTCATGAACGTGCAGTACGCCATTCAGAACGGCTCGGTGTACGTGCTCGAGGTGAACCCCCGCGCATCGCGGACTGTGCCCTACGTCAGCAAGGCCACCGGCGTTCCGCTGCCGAAAATTGCCGTCGGGCTGATGCTCGGTATGACGCTTGCCGATTTCCGGCCTCTTATCGGCGACGCCGTAGACGGCGTCCTGCGCACCCGGAAATACTTCGTAAAGTCGCCTGTCTTCCCGTTCAATAAATTTCCGGGAGTTGATCCGGCGCTTGGCCCCGAGATGCGTTCGACCGGCGAAGTAATGGGCGTGGGCGAGAACTTCGGCGAAGCGTTCGGCAAGGCGCAACTTGCCGCTGGAACGCCGTTGCCGGACACGGGGGCCGTATTTCTGAGCGTGAACGATCGCGACAAGGCGGCGGCGGCCGAAATTGCACGGCGCTTTGCCGAGTTCGGATTTACGCTTTACGCGACGCGCGGCACGGCGGCTATTCTGAAAGCGGCGGGGCTGAACTGCAAGGTCGTATTTAAGGTCAATGAGGGACGGCCGAACGCCGTGGATCTGCTCAAGGCCGGCACAGTTCAACTGGTGATCTACACAACGACGGGCGGGCGCAGCTTTCCCGATGAACAAGCGATACGGCGCGCCGCCGTTGCCAGCCGCATCCCGTGCATCACGACCATGAGCGGGGCCCGGGCGGCCGGGGAGGCCGTCGCCAGCCGGCGCCGCGATCCGATTCGCGTCTGGAGCCTGCAGGAAATTCACGCGGAGCCCCGGAGCGTGAGCGCACCATAACGCCGCGTCTCAATAGCCCTTCCTTCATCGCTTGGGCAGCCCTCGCCATCCCCGCCACGGAGCAGGGAATGCCACCGTGCTTGTCCGGAACGACCGGACATCGGTGAATCGCGAGGTCCTCCCGCCGCGCGGCGTTGTGGGCGAATTGTTCGTCAGGCCGAGGCGGTTCCGTCCCGGATAGGGGCAATTCCAAGGACGCGCTCCCCCAGGGGCCCGCGCCGAAATTCTACACTGGAGATTCGTGGAAGAAGAAGTTCTCGGCAAAGCCTACGACAGCCGTCTTATGCGGCGCCTGCTCGCCTATATGCGCCCGTACCGGCGGACGGTCGGTGTCTCCCTGGTCTTCCTGCTGGCGAATTCCATCCTCCAGACTGCCGGGCCACTGCTCACTAAACTCGCCGTGGACCGGTACCTTGATCCCTCGTCACGACGATTCGCGACTCCCTTAGACGGATTTCTGGCCGCCGATCCTTGGACCGGCCTCGCTCAGATCACGCTCCTCTATTTGCTGTCGGTCGCCGGCGCTCTCGTCTGTGACTTCGCAGAAAGTTATCTAATGCAATGGACCGGACAAAAGGCAATGTTCGACCTTCGGCGCCAGATCATGGAGCGACTTCAAGCGCTCGACGTTTCCTATTACGACCACAACCCGGTCGGCCGCCTGGTAACCCGCGTGACGACTGACGTTGACACGCTCAACGATCTGTTCTCCTCAGGTCTGGTCACGATTCTCGGCGATCTTCTGATGCTCGGCTTCATTATCGCCGTGATGCTTCGCTTGAGCCCGGGCCTCACAGGACTCCTGCTTGCCGTGATGCCCGCTGTGATTTTCGTCACGATGATTTTCCGGCGAACGGTACAGGCAAGCTACCGGCGGATTCGAGTGGCCATCGCACGGATCAATTCCTATCTCCAGGAACACGTCAACGGCATGGCCGTGCTGCAACTGTTCAACCGAGAACAACGCAGCCGGACGCAATTTGACGATATCAACCGCGCTCACATGGATGCGTATAAAGACGCCATTACAGCTTACGGCTGGTTCTATCCGGTGGTTGAGTTTCTATCGATGTTGGCGCTGGCGATGCTTTTGGTTTATGGAGGGTTCCGGATCTCCCAGGGAGCGCTTTCGCTGGGCATTCTCATCGCGTTCTTCCAGTACGGCTTGCGTTTCTTCCGGCCGATTCAGGACCTTAGTGAGAAATACAACATCCTGCAGGGCGCGATGGCCGCCGCCGAAAGGATCTTCAAACTTATTGACACGCCGGCGCTGATCGTCTCGCCGGAGAAGGCGGAGACAATCGCCGCCCATCCAGGCTCGCCGGCCGTCGAGTTCGACCGAGTGTGGTTCGCATACAAGGACGACGACTGGGTGCTGCGCGACGTCTCGTTCCAGATCCGCCGAGGCGAGACGATCGCCGTCGTTGGACATACGGGCGCGGGCAAAACCACGTTAATCAGTCTCCTGCTTCGCTTCTACGATGTGCGTCAAGGCGTGATTCGAATCGACGGCGTCGACGTTCGTGCGGTCTCGTTGAACGAGCTCCGCCGCCGCTTCGGCGTCGTACTGCAAGACCCGTATCTTTTTACCGGCACTCTGGCGTCAAACATCCGTCTGGGCACAACCGGCATCTCGGACGAAGCGATGGTTGCAGCCGCCGAGCGCGTGAATCTGCTTGATTATGTAGAGCGGCTGCCCGACCGCTTTGAGCATCCGGTCCGCGAACGAGGCAGCGGATTCTCTACCGGCCAGAAACAACTCATCAGCTTCGCCCGCGCACTTGCTCACAATCCCTCGATCCTAATCCTGGACGAAGCAACCTCCAGCGTAGACACGGAAACCGAAATGAGGGTCCGAGAGGCTCTGGACCGGCTGGTGGAGGGCAGAACCTCGATTATCATCGCGCATCGGCTCTCGACGATTCAACGCGCCGACCGAATTCTGGTGATGCACAAGGGGCAGCTTCGCGAACAGGGATCCCATCAGGAGCTATTGGCCAAGCGCGGAATATATTGGAAGCTCTACCAACTGCAGTACAAAGACCAGGACACGCGGCGGGTCGGCTCGCCGGCTCCTGTGCCGGGCGCCTGACGGAGGATGCGTGGATTTCCCACTGCCCGGGGCAACTCCCTCGGCCCACCTGCCCGGCGATTACAATAGAGGCGATCCAAAGCCATTGCCTATGTTCCGCACCGATGAACCGCACACTCCTGCCGGCACACCAACACCAGCCCATGGCGCGCGAGCGGTCTTGCGGCTTTTCGGCGACCTAAAGGTCAGGCTCAAGCTGATTGTGCTTCATAACCTCTTCTTTATCGCTTTATCGGTGGCGATTTACTTTGCTCTCATCCCTATGCTCGAGCGCCAGGCGGCCCTCGCCGAGCAGCGGCATATGGTCATGCTGGCCCAGCGCCCGGCGTCCACCGAAGGCAGCCGATCTGCTTCGGCATCTGTTTACATGGACCTCGTCCGGCGAGCGCGGCTGAATCTCTTCATCGTCCTGGCAGCGACATATCTCGTCGCCGTCGTACTCCTCGAGACCTTGATCATGCCGTTCTATGTCTATCAACCGCTCCGGCTGATGCTGGCGGCGGACCGGGCCAGCCGCCAGGGATACCGTTCGGACGAACTCATCGACGACTGGTTGATCCCCCGGGACGAGATCGGACAGATTATGCAATCCCGGAATGCCACCGTACGCGAGCTTCGGAACCGGGAGAATGAACTGGAGCGCGCACTCGAACGTGTCGAGGAGATCGCCGCAGACCTTGGCCGAAAAAACGAGCTGCTCGAATCTCAGGATCGTCTCGTCAGCCTTGGCCTGCTCAGCGCCAGCGTGGCCCACGAGTTGAACACGCCGTTGACAGTGCTGCAAGGTTCGATTGAAAAGCTGTCAGAAACCACTTCCGACGCCCATACGCTCGAGCGGCTGGCGCGCATGCTCCGAGTGACACAGCGGCTGAGAACAATCAGCGAAGGTCTGGTTGGATTCGCACGCGTCCGGAAAGATCACATGGAACCGGTGCCGCTGCGAGCACTCGTGGACGAAGCGTGGAATCTCGTTGCCATTGACGAGCGCGCGTCCCAGGCGAATTTTCGGAATTGCCTGGAGTCCGGCGATGTCATCACCGCCAATAGCGACCGGCTGATCCAAGTGTTTGTAAACCTGCTTCGCAACGCGCTCCACGCCGTTCCACCGAATGGACACATCGTCGTTGCTTCGCGGCGCACGTTCCGAAATGGACGCCCGCACATCGCGGTGGCGGTGGAGGACGACGGGCCGGGGATTCCCTCGGAAGTCCTGCCCGATATTTTTGAGGCGTTTGTCTCCACCCGCCTGGACGCGCGCGGCACTGGACTCGGCCTTACCGTGGCGGAAGGAATCGTAAATCAGCATGGCGGAACGATCGGAGCAACAAATCGCGAAGGGGGCGGGGCGCGCCTCGAAGTCGTGCTCCCTGTGAGCAGGCCGGAGGAAAACTCCGGCGCCGGACAGCGGCACTGAGACCGGTTGCCGTCGACCGGATATGAAAGGAAACCAAGGGCGAGAACCAACGACATGAACCCGGAAACACCGATTGCAACTCGACTTGTGGATGTCGCGATACTCGATGACGACCCCGACTTTCGCACCTATCTCGAAGATACGCTGAAAGACGAGGGGCAGTATTCGGTCCGAACCTTCGCCCACCCCGACGATCTGTTCAACGGCATTGAACAGCGCCGGCCCGACATCGTCCTGCTGGATATGAAAATGGGTGAATATCGGGGCGAGAAGGTCCTGGAACAATTGTTTAGCACTCAACCAGGCCTTTGCGTCATCATCGTCACCGGCTATCCATCGCTGGAGGATATGCGCGCGACGTTTCAGATGAAGGTATTCGACTACATGCCGAAGCCTTTTTCGCTTGCCCAACTCAGACAGGTGCTGCAGAATGCGGTCGAGAAATTCGGCTTCGGCCGTAGTGACCAGGACCGTTTGCGCGAACGCCTCGGGCACAAAGTCAAAATGCTGCGTACCGAGAGAGAATGGCCGCTCAAGGATCTTGCTGCCGCCACCCGACTGAGCGTGTCGCAAATCAGTTCGATCGAGCGCGGCGCCAACCTGCCGAGCATTGAGAGTCTGTTGGCGATCTGCCGAGCCTTTGATAAACGGCCCTCCGAGCTTCTTTCCTCGATCGGATTCTAGGCGCCGCCGGCGCTGGCCCTAGCCTTTCAACGGTGGGGCCACGGACGGCCGTTCGATCCGGACTCTCGCGATGCGATTGCGGCTCATCTCGACAATGGTGAAACGATGACCGCCCCACTGCACGACTTCCCCGCCCTTCGGGATGAAGCCGAGCTGAACCAGCAGAAATCCCGCCAACGTCTCAAACCCCGCATCGCTTGGCAGCTCAATACCGTAAAGGTTGTCCAGATCGCGAATCAGCGTCGTGCCTTCCACTTCAACTTCGCCTGCCTCTTTCGGAGCCGGAACCGCTCGGGGATCGTACTCATCGCCGATCTCGCCAAAGATCTGTTCCAGCACATCCTCGAATGTTACGATGCCCGCGATGGTGCCAAATTCGTCCACGACGACAGCCAAGTGGGTATGTAAGGAACGGAACGCATCGATCAATTCGTTGAGCGGCTTGCTTTCGGGCACCACGAGTGGCTTTCGGAGCAGAGATTGCAGACGAAACGGACGCACCGGGCGCCGTTTCTCGTTCGCAATTCGCCGCTCCTGCCATACCCGCAATAGATCCTTCGAATGGAGGTAACCGATAATATGTTCGGGATCGCGTTCGAAGACCGGGAGCCGCGTATGTTTATGGGTACGAAGCAGCGTCAACACGCTGTCGAGACTCGAATCGGCTGATACCGAGACGATGGAGTTTCTCGGCACCATGATCTCCCGCGCAGAAACGTTCTGCAATTCGAGGAGTCCCTGAATAGCGTCCTCCTCAAAATGGCGCAAGTGTCCTTCGTGACGGCTGAGGCTGATGATGAACCTCAATTCTTCGGCTGAGTGGCCACCACTGTGCCCGCCGCGCGATCCCAGCCAACGTGAGATCGTAGCCGACGAGCGTTCCAGCACTAGCACGAATGGCGCCGAAACGCGCTGAAAAACGAGAAGCGGAGGCGCGACAAGCAGTGCGAGACGCTCCGCTTTGGCGATGGCCAGATTCTTCGGCACGACTTCACCCAAAACCACGTGGCCATAACTGATCGCGAGAAATGCCAAGCCGAATGCCGCTCCGTGCCAGAACATCGCCGTGTGAGGAGTCACCAACGGCCGCGCCAGGCCGGAGAGAATGGTGAACAATGTGTCTTCACCCGCCCAGCCCAGTCCAAGGCTCGCGATCGTGACACCGACCTGGGTCGCTGACAGAAGCCGGGCCGGATGCGCGAGTAGCGTCTGCGCGGCCATTGCGGCCACGTTGCCCCGATCGGCGAGGGTCCGCAACCTCGACTTTCGGGCCGAGATCAACGCGACTTCAGCCGCTGCGAAAAACGCGTTCACTGCGAGAATGAGCAGCAGGATGAGAAATCTCAGAGTCATTCAAACGCCCAGCGTGGCGCTCTCAGGAACGCGGTCCCGCCGACATCCATTCGAACGACGGCTGAGGCTTGGCGCAAACATCGATTCGGCATTTGGATAGAATCGTCCCAGTGCGCAACGGAAGATTGGTGAAAGTCCTCAATGCCAGCATAGCCATTTTCGTGCTGCTGATACTGCTCGCGGTGTACCACTATGCCTATCGGCCGCTGCCGCGAACCTCAGGCAGCATCGCCGCCCCCGTGTCCGCGGCCGCCCGCGTTATTCACGATCAGCGCGGCGTGCCGCACATTGAAGCCGCCACGTGGCAGGACGCACTATTCCTGCAGGGTTACGTGACCGCACAGGATCGTCTTTGGCAGATGGACGCTCTTCGCAGACTCGCAGCAGGTGAACTCTCAGAGATCATCGGCCCGGCGACGCTGCAGGTCGACCGGCAATCACGCAGTCTCCGTCTGCGCCGCCTGGCCGTTGAGCATTTCAAGAACCTTCCGCAGGCCGACAAGGATGCGCTCGAGGCGTACGCTCGGGGCGTCAATTTCTATATCCAACGGCGTCACGATCGTCTGCCGCTGGAATTTCACCTTCTCGGCTATCAGCCGCGTCCCTGGACTCCTACCGACTCCATCCTCTGTTCGCTTCAAATGTTCGTAACCCTAACGACGACCTGGCGGGATGAGTTGCAAAAGCAAACCATGACAACTGCGGGAGATGCGGACAAAGTGAATCAACTCTTCCCTGTTCGCACCGGACGTGAGTTTCAGCCGGGATCCAACGCCTGGGTAGTTTCCGGCGAGCACTCTGCAACCGGGAAGCCGCTTTTGGCGAACGATCCCCATCTGGATTACTCGATTCCGGCGACCTGGTACCAAGTTCACTTAAAAGCCGCCGGCCTGGATGTTATTGGAGTTTCCTTGCCCGGCATCCCGGCCGTAATCATTGGACACAACCGCCGTATCGCATGGGGAGTCACGAATCTTGGCTACGACGTCCAGGACCTCTATGCCGAGAAGATTGATCCCAAGACAGGGCGTTACGAATTCGAAGGACGCCAGGAACAAGCAATCCTCGAGCGCGAGTTGATTCCCGTGCGGGGCGCCAAGCCGGTGCTTTTTCAGCAATGGGTGACGCGCCACGGGCCCTTATTTCTTCAGGACGGCCATCGCTACGTCTCGTTGCGATGGACCGCTGCCGAATCCAATCTGTTTCAATTCCCCTTTCTGGACATTGACCGCGCGTCGAACTGGGCTGAGTTCACGGCTGCTCTGGAGCGGTTTCCCGGTCCGGCTCAGAATTTCGTATACGCGGATACTGATGGCAACATCGGTTATCATGCCACGGGACAACTGCCGGTCCGCCGCGGCTTTGATGGCGACCTGATTCTGGACGGGAGTTCCGGCAAGTTCGAATGGGCGGGCTATATTCCCTTTGCGCAGCTACCGTCCTTTTATAACCCCTCAGGTGGCATCATCGTAACGGCAAACCAGAATCCCTTTCCCGCGACCTATTCGTTTCGGGTAGGGGGAGAGTTCTCGCCTCCATACCGTTCGAATCAGATTCGCGATCTGCTGAATTTACGCGCCCGATGGAAGCCGGAGGAAATGCTCACCGTAGAAAAGGACGTCTACTCTCCGTTCTGCGACTTCATAGCGCATCAAGTTGTCGCCGCTTACGACGCGCGCCGCCCCGCCGGCACTGACTTGGCCGAGGCAGTCGAGGTGCTTCGGCGCTGGAACGGACAGATGGAAATCGGCATGGCCGCACCGATGGTTACGACGTTGGTTTACCAGCGCCTTCGCTATCTCCTCGCCGAAAGCGCATCACCGCGTAGCGGCCGTTTCTACGATTATGAGATGTCGCCCGCCGTAGTCGAGAATATTCTCGCATCGGGCGCCAAAGGATGGTTCGCGGACAAGAATAAGGCCCTGCTCGATGCACTGTCTGCCGCCCTCGCCGAGGGGCGGAACCTCCAGGGCGGTAATCCGGGTCGCTGGGATTATGGACAGTTCCACAGTCTTTCCATCACCCACCCGGTTATCGGTCAGATTCCTCTGCTCGGCCGATTCTTCAACATCGGTCCCGTGGCCATGAGCGGCTCCTCAACGACGGTCAAACAGGTGAGCGGAAAGCTTGGCCCCTCGATGCGCTTC
Organism: Bryobacterales bacterium; assembly: GCA_027452065.1. GTDB lineage: Bacteria > Acidobacteriota > Terriglobia > Bryobacterales > Bryobacteraceae > JAJYKC01. Next base: position 189 of record DAIDHC010000144.1, on the reverse strand, counting down.
GTCGCCGATCTCTCCGATTGGGATCATTCATTCAATAATCTGACAGTCGGCGAGTCCGGTCACATTTTGTCTCCGCATTACAAGGATCAATGGAGTGCATACTATCTGGGGACGAGCTATCCAATGGAATTCGATCACATCACGAATGAGAAGGTACTCGAGATTCAGCCTCTCCATTGAGCCGCGAGC
>DAIDHC010000143.1 GCA_027452065.1 Bryobacterales bacterium | reverse complement strand
GGACCATGGCGCACAGCTATATACAAGCCCATGAGGACGAACAGGCGGCGTTTGAGGCGTTCGCCGCGCTCTATCCGGACGCGACCTTGCTCGTGGATACCTACGACACGCTGGCAGGTGTTCGGAAGCTAATCGCCATGAGCAGGAGTCGAACACGGCCCTTCCGCATCCATGCGGTGCGTCTCGATTCGGGCGACCTCGGGACGCTGGCACGGCAGACCCGGCGGATGCTGGATGACGCAGGACTGGGCCAAGTCGGCATCTTCGCCTCCGGAGGGCTTGATGAATATCGCGTTCGCGATCTCGTGGACGGCGGCGCTCCGATCGACGGCTTTGCCGCCGGGACGAAGACGGCTGTGGTCGACGACGCCCCATATCTCGACATGGCATACAAGCTGGTGGAGTACGACGGGGTGGGCCGGATGAAGCTGTCCGAGGGCAAGTGGATTCACCCCGGCCGGAAGCAGGTGTTTCGTCGGATTGAAGAAGGCCACATGGTGGAGGACGTGATTGGGCGGTTCGATGAGTCGCAGTCTGGTGAAAAACTTCTCCAGCCTGTGGTTCTGGCGGGACGGCGGTGCGGGGCCGAAGGCCTCGAGGATTCTCGCGCGCGACTGCGCGGCCAACTCGCAATGCTTCCCGCTTCGCTGCGGACCCTGAAGCAGGCCGACAGCGCATATCCGGTGAGGTGGAGCGAAGCCATCCACCGGGACCTTCAGGCACGACAAGAGGAGTTGAGTCATGCAGATTGAGACGGAAAGGGAAATCATGACGGATCGGAGGCGGCGAGTTGATCCGCATGTTTTGGGGCTGGTGATCGCTTCCCTGCTGGCCGTGTGGCACGCGCTTTGGGCTGCCCTCGTCTGGCTGGGCGTCGCCCAGACGCTGCTCGATTTCGTCTTCGAGCTCCACATGATCGCGCCCGTTTATCACGTCCAGCCGTTTCAGTGGCGCATCGCCGCCGGTCTGGTGCTGTTTACGGCGGCGGTAGGATACCTGGCGGGCTGGATGATCGGTTTTGTATGGGGGCTTCTCGGAATGGATGAGTCAGCAGATCGGGTGTAGACAATGGGCAACGGAGCAGTGCCGGCGATAGGCGAGCAACGGAAAGTACTCAAAGAATATCTGGAAGCATTGTTGCGGCAAAGAGTCCGAATTCTGAATGTGAAGGAGCTGGGGGACGAACGAACCGGCGGTGAAGTGAAGAACTTCGGCTACGGAACGCCGCTGAGGATCGACTATGCGGCGGGAGACGAAGAGCCCCGCAGAGCCGTTCTGCACACCATGAAGCCCGGGCCATTCGGACACGAGCATATGGCTGACCGAGCGCAAGTTCTGTTGTGGCAGCATCGGGCATTCAATCATCTTCCCCAACACGTGCGAGCGATCGACGTTGGTGGATTCCGGACGGAGGGAGATCTGGTCTCGCTCCGCGGCATCGACGAGTTCTGCCTGTTGACCGAATTCGCCACCGGAGATAGCTACGCACAGGACTTGGAGAAGCTTCGCGACGGGGGTTCGCTCACGCCCCTGGACGTCCAGCGCGCCGACGCGCTTTGCGATTATCTGGTCTCCATTCACTCCTCGCGCGAGGACAACGCCGGACTTTATCAACGGCGGATTCGGGAATTGGTGGGGCATGGCGAGTGCATCATGGGAGTCGTCGATGCCTATCCGGATCATCCGCTGTTTCCCGCCAGCGTCCTGGAGCGGATCGAGCACGCTTGTGTACGGTGGCGATGGCGACTTAAGCGCATGACGCACCGTCTATGCCAGGTTCATGGCGATTTCCATCCCTGGAACATTCTGTTCGCGAGTGGAGCCGAATTCACCGTTCTCGACCGTTCCCGGGGCGAGTTGGGGGACGCCGCCGACGATGTTGTGAGCTTGACGCTCAACTATCTATTTTTCTCTTTGCAGCGGAGTGCTCGTCTCGAAGGAGCGCTGGGGACGCTGTTTCATCGGTTCTGGAATCGTTACCTCGAGCGCAGCGGAGATATACAGATGTTGGAAGCAGCCGCTCCCTTTTGTGCCTTCCGCTGCCTGGTGATGGCCAGCCCGTTGTGGTATCCGACTCTCCCGGACGTCGTCCGCGCCAGGCTGCTGGCGTTGGCTCTGGCCGTGCTCGATGGCGATCGTTTCGATCCGGCGCGAGTGAATGAATACTGCGGTGCCTGAACAGGACCGGGCATTTGCGGTTTGGATAACCGGACTTCCGGCGTCGGGCAAATCGACTCTGGCGGCGGCGCTGAAGGAACATCTCGCCCGTCGTGGAGTCGACGTGGCGGTCCTGGAATCAGACGGGCTTCGGCAGATCTTCCGTCCTGAATCGAGTTACTCGGAAGAAGACCGGGACACATTCTATGCCCAACTGGTCGCTGTCGGCGCCCTTCTGGTTGCACACGGGGTTCCGGTAATCTTCGACGCGACCGCAAACCGGCGCGCGTACCGCGACAGAGCCAGAGCGGAATTCCGACGTTTCATCGAAGTGTATGTCGATTGCCCGCTCGAGACCTGTGTCCGGCGCGATCCGAAGGGTATCTATCAGCGCGCGAGCCGTGGGGAGGCCTCGAACGTGCCCGGCGTTCAGGCGCCTTACGAACCTCCCCGTGCGCCGGAAGTGATTGTCCACGGAGCGCGGGAGGCACCGGAAAACGCGGCGCAGAGAGTCATGGAAGCGCTCGTAGAGAGAGGACATCTGCCGACGCCGATGTCGGGTAACGACGCGGCAGACGGGTCGAGCGCCGGCCATCCCGCATCAGGGGAGCGCTCGTGAGCAAGCGCGGCAGCGAAACCGCGCGCGGCGGCAGGTTCGTCGAAACCGCCTACCAGCGATGGTGCACGAGAGCGCGAATCCTCGAATCGTAGATATGTTGCAGCGCGGCCATAGCGTTTGGGGCCAGCGGAGCCATGTCGGCGGCGGCGCAGTTCTCTTTCACCTGGGAGGGCCGCTTCCCGCCGGGAATCGCGCAGGTCACCGCCTCGAACATCAAAATCCAGCGCAACGCCATTTGCGCGATGGTCGATCCGGCGGGAACAAGAGCGCGGATCTCCTCCACCGCCGCGAGTGCTGTTTCGTAGTCGACGCCGGAGAATGTTTCACCGACGTCAAAAGCCTCGCCGCGCCGGTTGAAGTTGCGGTGATCGTCCTTCTCGAACGTGGTATCGCGGCTGAGGCGTCCAGCCAGAAGCCCGCTGGCAAGAGGCACGCGCGCCAGGATGCCGACGCGCCGCCGCATCGCCTGCTCGAAGAAGAGCTCGGCTGGACGAGGCCGAAAGATGTTGAAGATAATCTGGACGGTCTGGACGTTGGGGTATTCGATGGCTTTGAGAGCTTCCTCGACCGTCTGGACGCTCACACCGTAAAACCGGAGCTTGCCCGCCTCGCAGAGCCTGTCCAGAATCCCAAAGACCTCGGGACGGTAGTACAACTCGGTCGGCGGGCAGTGAAGCTGGACAAGATCGAGGCAATCCGTGGAGAGGTTGCGAAGGCTGTCCTCGACGAATGAGGTGAGGTTTGGGGCGTTGTAGCCGTCGGCGTTGTGAGGAGAAAGCCGTCGCCCGGCCTTCGTGGCGACATAGATTTGCTCGGAGCGCTCGCGCTTGAGTTGAGCAATGAGGCGTTCGCTGCGGCCCATGCCGTAAACATCGGCGGTATCAATGAAGTTCACGCCGCAGTCGATGGCCTGGTTCAAAGCGGCCAGGGAATCCCGATCATCAACGGCGCCCCAGGAGCCGCCGATGGCCCAAGCTCCAAAACTGACGGCCGATACATTCCACCCGGTTCGGCCCAACTGTCGATAGTTCATGGTTCCCATTCTCCCAGACGGGCTTCGGCGGGCGAGCGGACTACTGCTGCTGTTGTTGCTGCTGCTGGATTTGTTGCTCGGGCGTCTCGGGCTCGGGCGCGGCCATAGCCTGCCACTCTTCGGGCATCACCTGGCCCTGCTCGGGCGGAGGCGGCGCGTCGGTGACGCCTACGCTGACGGCCACTGTGAGCTCACTCGTTGCGTTGCCTTTGAACACGCCCTTGGTGGGAGGCACGTCGGCGTAGTCCCGGCCGATAGCGGTTCTGATATGCTGCTCGCCGGCGATGTGGTTATTCGTCGGGTCGAAGCCGATCCAGCCGAGTTCGGGAAGGAACGCCTCGACCCAGGCGTGCGACGCCGCTGCCGAAGAGCGCTCTTCCGCTTGTCCTGTGTGATAGAGATAGCCGCTGACGTAACGGGCCGGAATTCTCAGGCGCCGGATCAACGTGAGCATTACGTGCGCAAAGTCCTGGCAGACGCCCCGCCGGTTCGATACGACTTCCTCGATCGGCGAGTCGACGCGGGTGCTTTTCGGCACGTATTCAAACCAGTCGTAGATGGCGGAGTTCAACTCGAACAGCAGGCTGAGAGGGTCGTCCCGCCGCGTCATGCCGAGCTGGCGCGCCAGATCGTCCAGAGCGGGGCTGTTGCGCACAAAGTGGCTGGGCATGAGCATTTCCGAAAAATCCCCGGCGGCCACGGCCGCGTCCAGCGCGTCCCATGCGCCGGGAGGCAGGAATCCGGGCAGCGGAGGCTGGGAGTGAACATCCACCAGCGACTCGGCGATGACCGCGAGCTGGCGGTGTTGACCGGGCACGTCAAAGTGATGGATCGTGTTTCCGAGATAATCGCGATACGAAAAGACTCGGGCGCGAGGGATGACGGTTAGCTGAAATGCAAGGCATCCCTGCGCTCCCTCGCTGCGGGGCGTCTTGCGGACTTCCATGATGCTCTCGCTGACGGGAGAGCTGTAGCGGAATTTTGTCAGGTGGCGGATCGAATAAAACATTCAGGCCTCAAGAGCCGCTTCGATGGGATATGTGACGTAGAGCAGGTAGGCCGAGTGATTGATCTGGGCGCACTGGCGCTGGATGTTGTCCAGATACTGGTGCATGCCCCCGGCGATGATTTCGTCGATCTGGCCGTAGCCGAGTAGCGCTCCCAGACGTCCGGCGAGACGGCTGACGTGGTCGGCGCGGCGGGACTGGGTGGAGATGTGAATCGCCTCGAGCGCTTCTCTGAGCCGGTCGGCGGCGAAGCGTACAGAGAATGGGAAATCGGCATTCAAGAGAAGAAACTCCGCGATCCTCTCGGGCCGAAGGTCCGCGGTGTAAACTCTGCAGTAGGCTTCGAGAGCGGTACAACTGCGGAGCAGCCCGATCCATTCGGCATGATCGGTGGCGTCGGCGTCTTCCGACAAGGGAAGCTGCTGGAAGTGGACGTCGAGCAGCGCGGCCACATTGGAGGCCCGCTCGATGGATCGTCCGAACTGGAGAAACTGCCAGCCCTCCCCGTGGCTCATCGTCGAATCCGTGATGCCGTGAAACAGATGCACTCCCTCCTTTACGGCGCGAAGGAACTCGAGCGGTTCGGTGTCCCAGAGATTGTCGATATCGGTTCTCTTCACCTCGTGAAACAGGCGATTGAGCTGCTCCCACATCTCGGAACTGATCTGTTCGCGGACCTGCCGGGCGTTTTCCCGCGCGCTCACGATGCAGGAAACAACCGAGGACTCGTTGCCGAGATCGAACGTCAGCAACTGGGCCAGCTCGTATGCATCCTTGCTCGAAGCCGAGACGGGATCGCGGAGCGCCGCCAGCACGCGGCGCCAGCGCCGCCGGGCGGAGTCCGGAGACTGGTCGAGCATGAGGTTGAGGTGGACGTCGGTGAGCCTCGCTGTGTGCTCGGCACGCTCGAGGTATCGGCTCAACCAGTACAAACTGTCAGCGACGCGGGAAAGCATGGCGTTTATTCGTGAAGCACCCAGGTGTCTTTGCTGCCGCCGCCCTGGGATGAATTGACCACCAGGGAGCCGCGCTGGAGCGCCACGCGGGTCAAACCACCGGGAACGATGGTGACTCGCTCGCCGCAGAGAATGTACGGCCGCAGATCGACATGGCGCGACTCAACACCTCCATCCACGAAGCAGGGAGCGCGCGAGAGCAGGATCGTAGGCTGCGCGATATAGTTTCGCGGGTTGTCCAGGATCCGGCGGCGGAACTCCTCCCGCTGAGCGAAACTGCTGTGCGGCCCGATGAGCATCCCGTAGCCGCCGGACTCGCCCACGGCCTTGACCACGTAGCGGTCGAGATGATCGACCACGTGTTGGCGCTGCGCATCGTCGGTCATAAGGAAAGTTTCGACGTTGTTGAGGATGGGATCTTCGCCCAGGTAGTAGCGGATGATCTTCGGCACGTAGGCGTAAAGCGCCTTGTCGTCGGCGACGCCGGTGCCTACCGCGTTGGCCATGGCGACATTGCCGGCGCGGTAGGCGTTGAACAGCCCCGGTACTCCTAGGATCGAGTCCGCGCGAAATGCCAGTGGATCGATGAAATCGTCATCGATGCGCCGATAGATGACGTCGACTCGTCGAAGGCCGGCCGTAGTGCGCATGTAAACGAAGTTGTCGTGAACCACGAGGTCGCGGCCTTCAACGAGCTCGACCCCCATCTGGCGGGCGAGGTAGGTGTGCTCGAAATAGGCGGAGTTGAACACGCCGGGAGTGAGAAGCACGATCGTCGGCTCATTTCGGGCATTGGGAGCGAGTGCTCGAAGGGTGGAAAGCAGGGCCTGCCCGTAGTGGTCAATCGGGCGTACACCGCACTTCTGAAACAGCGCCGGCAGAATCCGTTTCATCACCCGGCGGTTGGTGAGCATGTAGGAAACGCCGCTCGGTACGCGGAGGTTGTCTTCCAGCACCACATACTCGCCTGACGGGAGACGGATGAGATCGGTGCCGACAACGGAGACGTAAATGTCGCGAGGAACCTGAAATCCCCTCATCTGGCGGCGGAAGTGGCGGCAGCTATACACCATCTCCCTGGGGACAATTCCGTCGTTAAGAATCCGTCCGTCGTGATAGATGTCCTTCAGGAAATGGTTGAGCGCTACGATCCGCTGCGTAAGCCCCTGCTCGATGCGGCTCCACTCTGCCGCGGTTACGATGCGGGGAAGCAGATCGTAGGGAAAAATTCTCTCCGTGCCCTCGTCGCGTCCATACACGGTGAAAGTGATTCCCTGATGCAGGAAAGAGAGGTCGGCCGTTTGCTTCTTCCGGCGAAGTTCTTCCGGAGCCATCTCGAGCAGAGCGTCGAACAGCGGCCGATAGTGCTCGCGGGGCCGGCCGGCGGCCTCGAACATCTCGTCAAAAGCCGCGTCGATCTCGTACTTCGTAAAAAGGGGAATGTCGAATCGGGCATCGGCGCTCAACATCGCCATCTGAAATTCCTCCCACTCGCCACTGTTCGACGGGGAACCAGTTCGCAGGCGGCCGCGTCTGCCGGAGCCTCGCCGTCCGCATGGGAATTAGGGTAACAGAAGCGCATCGTGCCCGTTGCGGGCCGCATCTTATGATGGAGGAGGAAGGGGACCGGCATGGGATGGGACGGAACCGCGGTCAAGCTGTTGCCGATACGGGAATCCGATCACGCCATCGGAGACAGGAAAGCGCGCGTAACTCTGGTGGAGTACGGCGACTATGAATGCCCGGGCTGCGGCGAAGCATACTGGATCATTCGTGATTTGCAGGAAAAGCTCGGCCCACAGATGCGGTTCATTTTCCGCCACTACGCCTTTGCCCGTCTGCACCCGAACGCCGAGCGAGCCGCGCAGGCGGCTGAAGCGGCAGGCGCTCAAGGCAAGTTCTGGGAGATGCACGATCTGCTCTTCCAGAATCAGCAGGCACTGAAGCGGAAAGATCTGATAGCGTACGCCGAGCGCCTTGGCCTCGACGCCGGCAGATTTGCCCGGGAATTGAAATCCGAAATCTATCTTGACCGCGTCCGCGAGGACTTTCGGACCGGTGTGCAGAACGGCGTCTACGGGACGCCGGGCCTGTTCCTGAACGGCGTCCGGCACGACGGCAGCTACGACATTGATACGCTTCAGGCGGTGGTCGGCGGAGCCTCGGACGCCGCCGTCTGACCACGCAGAATGGCGGCCAGGTTCTGTGGAAGAGCCTGCGCCTTCTGCGTTTCAACGTTCATACAAACGATGACGATCCGGCCGTGCGCGGCCGGGTTCGTATCGACCGAGGCGCGGAAGGCCAGCGTGAAAGACGACGATCCGACGCGTTCCGTCTGCACCGCGATGTCTACCATGTCGTCGTCGCGCACGGCGCCGGTATAGTTGCAGTCGACGTACACACGCGGGAAGCTGGTATGACGATCCTCCAGCCGCGCGTAGTCGACTCCCAAGGCGCGCAGGTACTCGTTCTCGGCGGCTTCGAAGAACCGTAGCATGGCCGTGTAGTGGATGCGGCCCGAGGCGTCGGTGTCGACGAAGCGGACGCGATGGCGCCAGACGAATTGACGGCGGACGGAGGGCTGATGCTCGCTCATACGTGATAGCATACTTGCCAAACTCAGTGAAATGGCCCGGGATATGGAATTATCGGACAAGTACGAAACGGAAAAGGGCTCCGTCTACCTGACGGGGATTCAGGCACTGGTGCGGCTGCCCATGGACGCGATGCGGAGAGACCGCCGCGCGGGTCTCAAGACGGCGGCGTTCATTTCCGGATATGAAGGTTCGCCTCTGGGCGGCTACGACCTCGCGCTGCTCCGCTCACGAAGGCTGCTCGATCCTCTCGATATCCATTTTCAGCCAGGCGTGAACGAGGACCTCGCCGCTACTTCCGTGATGGGAAGCCAGATTATCGAGACCCTCGGCAAGGCTCGCGTCGACGGCGTGGTGGGCATCTGGTACGGTAAAGGCCCGGGGGTGGACCGGTCCGGCGATATCTTTCGACACGCAAATCTTGCCGGCGCGAGCAATCATGGCGGGGCGTTGCTGCTCGCTGGCGACGATCACATCTCCAAGAGCTCCACGATTCCTCATCAGAGCGACTTCAGTCTTTACAACGTCGGCATTCCGTTTTTCTTTCCCGGCAATACTCAGGAAGTCCTGGACTACGGTCTAATGGCCATCGCGCTGTCGCGTTTCTCCGGGGCCTGGGTGGGCATGAAAATGGTGACCGACGTCTGCGATGGCGGCGGAACCATCACCGTGGACCCGGAATGCCCTCGCGTGCGCCTTCCCGAGGGATACCGGAAGTATACCGATGCCCGCATTGTTGCGCCCATAAGCCTGGCGCTGGAGCATGAAGTTGTCGTCCGGCGCCTCGACGCCGCCCGGGAGTTTGCGCGGCTGAATCGCGTCAACGTAATGCGGGGTCCAGCGGAAGCGCGCATCGGCCTGCTGAGCGCGGGCAAGGCGTTCTACGACATGGTCCAGGCGCTGCGCGATCTCGGAATCGACGAATCCGGGTGTGCAGCCCGCGGCATCCGGATCGGCAAGGTCGCGATGCCGTTCCCCCTCGACCCGGAGTTCGTACGGCAGTTCGCATCAGGGCTCGAAAAGATCATCGTCGTCGAGGAAAAGCGCAGCTTTCTCGAGATGCAGTTGAGGGAGATTTTATACGATTCTTCGAACCGGCCGATGATTTTCGGAAAATCGCACCTGCCGGCGACCGGCGAGTTAAATCCGGACCTGATCGGACAAGCGATTGCGGCTGTCGCCGGAGTGCCCGTGCCCGCGAGCCGGCAGCGCGCAGTTGCCACGCCCGGGACCGTGTCGAAAGACATCGTGATGCCGCGCCCGGCGGCGTTCTGCTCCGGCTGCCCGCACAATCGCTCGACGCTGCTGCTCGAAGGCCAGGTCGCCGGCGGCGGCATCGGCTGCCATACCATGGCCATGCGGCTGATGGATCCCCGGCGGCAGTTTTCCTTTCTGACGCACATGGGCGGCGAGGGCGCCCCGTGGATTGGCATGTCTCCCTTCACCGAACGCAGTCACATTTTCCAGAACATCGGCGACGGCACTCTGTTCCACTCCGGCTATCTGGCCATCGAGGCCTGTGTGGCCGCGGGCGTCAACATCACTTACAAGATCCTTTACAACGGGCACGTCGCGATGACCGGAGGACAGCACGCCGTGGGCGCGCTCCCGATTCCCGCACTCACCAAAAAGCTGCAAGCCGAGGGGGTGAAGAGGACGGTTGTACTTGCTGAGGACGTCGAGCGGTACCAGAGAATGGACCCGCTGGCGTCCAATGCCGAGCTGCGCGACCGGCGCGAACTCGAACCGACACTCAAAGAGATGGAGGGCATCGAGGGCGTAACGGTCATCGTGTATGACCAGGAATGCGCCGCCGAGAAACGCCGGGCCCGCTCCCGGGGCAAGATGGCCGAGCCGGTCAAACGCCTGGTGATCCACGAAGAAGTGTGCGAAGGCTGTGGCGACTGCGTCAAGCAGGCCAACTGCATGAGCCTGGTTCCGGTCGACACTCCGCGGGGTCAGAAAATGCGCATCCACCAGTCGTCTTGCAACAAGGACTATTCCTGCGCGCTCGGCGATTGCCCGTCCTTCGTTACCGTCACCCTGAAGCCGGGGACGGGGCTCAAGAAGCGGCAGTTGCCCGACCTCCCGGCGGCCGAGACGCCGGCGCCGCGCCACATGGTCTCGGCCGCAGGCGGTTATCGGATCATCGCGCCGGGGATTGGAGGTACTGGTGTCGTCACCGTCAGCGCGCTGCTGGCGACGGCTGCGTGGCTGGACGGTCTGTCGGTGACAACGCTTGATCAGACGGGCACGGCGCAGAAGGGGGGTGCGGTGGTGTCCCACCTGCTGCTCAGCGACGCGCCGATCGAGGCGCCCGCGAAAGTCAATTCCGGCAACGCGGACCTGCTGCTTGGCTTCGATTTGCTCGGCGTGGCGGCCGCGGAGAATCTGAAAACGGCCAACCCGGACAAAACCATCGCCGTCGTCAATTCCGACGTTGCTCCCACCATCGATACCATCCGGAATCGCATCCCGATATCGGGTCCGGGGCGCCTGGTGGACGTGGTGAATGCCTCTACCGTGCGCGGCCGGAATCTGTTTGTCGACGCCAATCGCCTTGCGGAAGCACTATTCGGCACCCACATGGCGGCGAATCTGTTTCTCACCGGCGTGGCCTATCAGGCCGGTCTGATCCCGATTTCGATCGGGTCGATCGAAAGAGCCATCGAATTGAACGGCGTCGAGGCGTCGCAAAATCACCGGGTTTTCGCCTGGGGCCGCAAGTATTACGAAGATGCGGCCTGGGTGGAGAGCCGCGTATCGCCCAAGCCCGCGCACGCGGAGGCTGCCTTCGACCGCGTGGCCGAGTTACGGGCCTACCAAAACGACGCCTACGCCCGCCGATACTCGCTCTTTCTGGATCGGATCGAGGATCCCCGGCTGCGCGAGGTGGCGGCAAAGTCGATGTACAAGCTGATGGCTTACAAAGATGAGTACGAAGTAGCGCGGCTCCTCACCCGGCCTCAGTTCGAAACACGCGCCAGGGAGATGTGGGAGGCGGTCGAGAGTCTGTCTTACAACCTGCACCCCCCGTTCCTTCGGCGTTTCGGCGTGAGCAGGAAACTGACTCTGGGGCCCTGGTTTCGAAGCCCGCTGAAACTGCTCGCTGCACTTCGGGTTCTGCGCGGTACGCCCCTCGATCTGTTCGGCTACTCCGGACATCGAAAGATCGAGAAGTCGTTGATCGGCTGGTACGAGGAGCTGATCCGTGAGACCCAGACCCTGCTGAGCGCCGAGAGCCTGCCGCTCGCTCTCGAAATCGCGGCGCTGCCGGACCAGATCCGCGGCTATGAATCCATCAAAGAGCAGAGCATCGTCAAAGTGAAGGCACTGGCTCAGGAGAAGCTTAAGGCGCTTTCCACACCACGTACAGAGCGCCAGAGCGCGGCTCCAGTTTAGCGGTCACTTTTCCCTTCGCGACGGGAAGATCGGGTCCAAGACCCAACAAATCATGAAGCTGATCGCCGTCGTGGAAGCGTGTCGGAGACAGGTCGATTTCCAGTTCGCCCGCCTGGGCGCCGTTGTTCAGGACGGCCAGCACGCTCTGCGGCCCATCTGTACGGCTATAGGCGAACATCTGCTCCGTGGCCGCGAGCAGTGAGATCGTGCCGCGGCGCAGCGCCGGGTAACGCCGGCGGATGTCGGCCAGCCGCCGCACGTGGGAAAGCAGAGTATGTTCATCGCCGCTTCTTCCCGCCGGCTCAAATTTGTTCTTTTCATCGCCTGGCCAGCCACCCGGAAAATCGCGACGGTTGTCGGGGTCGGGGCCTCCTCTCATGCCGATCTCATCGCCGTAATAAATCATCGGGATGCCGCGGCTGGAAAGCAGGAAAGTGTATGCCAGCCGCAGCCCGTCGAAGCCGGCGCCTTTCTCCTGCATGAACCGCGACACATCGTGGAGCCCAAGAAAGGTGACCAGCATGGAAGGGTTCGGATACAGGTAGTCGTGAGTGAGGACACTCGCCACTCCCTGCAGTGATTGGCCCTCGGCGAAAGCCTTGCGAATGGCGAAGTATTGCGGGAAGTCGAACACCGAGTCCACGCCCGTGTTGATGCCGTCGGCGTGTCCGCTGCCGCCCTGAAAATAGGACGTCAGCGCGGGATCCTCGTCGAAAGCCTCGCCCACGACGCGAAAATGAGGGAAATCCCGTTTGATGGCGGCCATCCAATCGCGCCAGAATCTTCGGGGCACATAAATCAGCGTGTCTTCCCGAATGCCGTCGATTCCCGAGGAGGCGATCCACCAAAGCGTGTTCTGAATCAGGTAGCGCGCCACCTCTGGGTCGTCCTGATTCAGATCCGGAAGAATATCGGCGAACCATCCATCGAGAACGGGATTCTGCAATGCGGGCGAGGCAGTGGAGCTGAGCAGTGTCCACGTCTGCCAGGTCTCTTTCAGGTGCGACTGCGCAGAACCATGAAACCACGTGGGAGTGGGCGGATCGGCTACCCACGGGTGGTAGGGACCGCAATGGTTGGCCACCATGTCGAGGATCACCTTGATGCCCTGCGCGTGCGCGGCGTCGACCAGACGCCGGAACGTGTTCAGATTGCCAAAATGCTCCTCGACGCCATAGAAATCCACCGCCCCATAACCGTGGTAATCCGTCACCGGGCGGCCGCCATCCAGTTCCCGCGTGTTCAAGTGATTCACATTGTCGTAAATAGGCGTGAGCCAGAGCGCGGTGACGCCGAGATCTTTGAGATACGGAAGATGGTCCTGCACGCCCTGGAAGTCGCCGCCGTGATAGTAGTGCGGCTTGGAGCGGTCGAACAATCCGTGCGAAACCGGAGGATCGTCATTCGACGGGTCGCCGTTGGCGAACCGGTCGGTCATGATCAGGTAGATCAGGTCGTCCGGCGAGAAGCCCTGGAACCGGTCGGTGCGCACCGGCGGAGGCAGGACTTCGAATGGAACCTTCACAGACCCGCTCGGCGTGACCAGCCGGAACGGATGCGAGCCGGCGCTGAGCACGTTGACGTCGGCGAAGAGATACGTGCCGGAAGCACTGACCTGCACCCGTCCGATGGTTGTGCCATGAGTCATCGGGACCAGCCGCGCGCTGGCGAAGCCGCTCCCGTGAATCAGGATTCGGAGCGGCTTTACCGACAGGCCCATCCACCAGTTCGGGGGCTCAACGCCTGTAACCACGGGCGCGGCGCTCAGCAGCGGCCACAGGAAGAACCAGACGATTGCGCGGCGCATGGTCATGATGTGGATTGAGTCTCCATCGCGCCTGCCACTGGAGCAGCCGCCTCCTGTTCCCGGACGCGGGTCATCAGCAGAGCGGCTAACACGAGGAAAACGCCTCCGCCGACTACCGCGGCCATGCGGTCGTTGCCCAGCCAATGATTCATCACCCAACCAAAAAACAGCGAAGCGATGATCTCAGGTAGCACGATCGAAAAGTTGAAGATCCCCATATAGATTCCGACCCGCCCGACCGGAAGGACGCCGGCGAGAATCGCATAGGGAAGTGCCAGGATGCTCGACCAGGCAATGCCCACGCCGGTCATCGACAGCAGAAGTGGGTATTTATCGTGGATGAGGG
>DAIDHC010000142.1 GCA_027452065.1 Bryobacterales bacterium | reverse complement strand
CGCCTCGGCGGCGAATTCAGCGTCTTCGAACACAGCCGCAACGCCTTCATCGATCTCCGCGACCGCCGCGCCATCGAGGACCTCATGCGTCCCATCATCGTCGCGCCCGGCGATCCCTTCATCCTCCAGCCCCGCGAGTTCGTGCTCGCCATCACCGAGGAGACTCTCGAGCTCGCCGACGATGTCCTCGGCCGCCTCGAAGGACGCTCCAGCCTCGGCCGCATCGGCATCATCGTCCACGGCACCGCCGGCCTGTTCGACCCCGGCTGGACCGGCAAAGCCACCCTCGAGCTCAGCAACCTCGGCCGCATGCCCGTCGCTCTCTACCCCGGCATGCGCGTCTGCTCGTTCACCTTCGAACAGCTCTCCAGCCCGTCCTCGGTCCCCTACCGCAACAAGGCCGGCAATAAGTACTCCGGCCAGACCCGCCCCCTCGCCAGCCGCCTCACCGGCGAACTGGGCCGTTGAGCCGCCGCTACCGTCCCGAGGAGCCGAAGCCGCCCGCGCCCCGCGCGCTCTCCCCGAGCTCGCCTTCCTCCCACTCAATCGCCTCGTAGCGGGCGATCACGAGCTGCGCGATCCGGTCGCCCTTCCGCACCGTGTACTCGCTCCTGCCCAGGTTCAGCAGGATCACCCTCACCTCGCCGCGATATCCCGGGTCGATGGTCGCCGGGCTGTTGGGCAGCGTGATGGCGTGTTTCAACGCCAGCCCGCTGCGCGGCCGGATCTGCGCCTCGTAGCCCGGAGGCAGCTCCAGCGCCAGCCCCGTTGGCACCAGCCGCGGCTCGCCCGGCGGCAGCACCACGCTCTCCACCGCAATCAGGTCCATCCCCGCGTCCTCTTCCGGCCCGTGAGCGTAAACCGGAAGCGCCGCGTCGTCGCACAGTCGTCGAATTCGAAGTTTCATCGAATCCGTTATCATAGCGTTTTGCCCGCCGAATCCTCCAAGCGTGTTATCGCCGTCGCTCCCCTGCCACCGGAAAAGTGCGCCTACGCTCTGGCCCGTTATAGCCGCTCGCCCGACTCCATCCGCGATTCCATCGAATGGGTCCGCACTCACGACTCCCGAAAATTCCTCGAAAGCTTCTACTTCCAGTACGGCCACGCCTCCATCGCCGACCTTGGCCACGTCGTCCTCTGCTTCGAGGGCATCTCCGAGCTTGCCGCCACCGAGGTCGAGGACGAAGCCCTCTGGGACGGGCAGGCGCGCTCCTCGCGCTATCAGAAATTCTCGATCGCCGGCCTGGTCACCCCCTCCGGCTTCCAGCCCCACCAGGCCGCAGCTTACCAGCAGGCCGCGGCCCGCCTGTTTGACGGCTACGCCGCTCTCCACGCGGGCATGCTGCCGTTTCTTCGCGAACGTCTGCCCCGGCCCGAATCCATGAAGCCCGACGCCTACGAGCGCAACCTCGCCGCCCGCGCCTTTGACGTCGCCCGCTATCTTCTTCCCTTCGGCGTCGCCACTGGAGCCGGCCAGGTCACCAGCATCCGTACCCTCGAACGCCAGGTCCGCCGGCTCAAGGCCTCTCCCTACGACGAGCTCCGCTCCCTCGGCGCCGAAATCGCCGCCGCCTGTGCCGCCCCCCCCGACTGCGTCTGGGACCCCGCCCTCGCCGAGCCCGTCGCCCCAACACTGGCCAAGTACGTGGAGGCCGACGCCCATCTCTCCAAATCCCGTGAAGACCTCGCCCGGTGGGCCGCCCAAAATCTTCCGCCCGCCCCGCCCCAGACTCCCGCCGACAGCGTCGATCTTCTCCGCTGCACCCACACTGCGGCCGAGATCGCCGCCACGCTTCTCTTTCCCGTCACCGCCCGCCCGTTCCGCGATCTCTACGAATTCGCCTGCTCGGCCGGCGAGGCCGTCCGGCGCGAAATCATCGATGTGGCCCTTGGCTCGCGCACTTCCCGCGACGAGCTTCTTCGCGGCTTCCGGGGCGGCCAGTACGCCTTTGACATCGTCATGGACATCGGAGCCTACCGCGATCTCCATCGGCACCGCCGCTGCCTGCAGTACCGCCAGGAATATTCCGGCCAGCTCGGCTACTCAATCCCCCCTCCTCTCTCCGGCGCCGGCCTCGAGACGTCCTATACGGCCCTGATGAACCAAACCCTGGCCACCGTCGCCGCCTTGCCCGCGCCCGGCGCGCATTACCTGCTGCCCTTCGGAACCCGCTCCCGCTTCCTGTTCAAAATGGATTTTGCCGAGGCCGAATACATCGCCCGCCTCCGCTCCGGAGTGAAGGGCCATTTCAGTTACCGCTCGGTCGCCTGGCGAATGAAGGAAGCCATGGAACGCCTCGAACCCGAACTGGGCCGCCTTATCGAGGCCACGCCCCCCTGGGTCGAAGATCCCCTCAACCGCTAGCGCCAATCCCTGCAATTCCTTCACGGCTCTTGCGGCAGACCGCGCAATTTCTACCCGCCTAGCGGCCGCACTTGCACCTACGCCTATGATTCTTCACGCGCCCGCAGCCTGGCATCCCGCTTGCTCCCTCGGAATACTTGCCGGCCGGCGGGATCGCGGCCTGATTTCGGAGGAGGGGGAAGCTGTCCGGCCGGCCGGAGGTCGCCGCGCTTCCCCCATGGTCAGGCCGCCTCCGCCGGCGGGCGCCTCACATCCCGGCGGCGCGTGCCAGAGAAAACGGCTCCTCGAAACTCCGCAGCTTGGCCGCCAGCGTCGTCCGCTTCAGTCCCAGCAGGCTCGCCGCCAGCGTCTTGTTGCCGCCCGTCTTTCGCAGCGCCTGCTCCAACAGATTTCGCTCGACCGCGCCCACCGTCTTTTCAAAGTCCACGCCGGTGTCCGGAAAATCCACAAACGCGTTCTCCGCAAAACGTGCCGGCCGCGCCGGGCCTCCCCGCAGCGCGCCAAAATCGTCCGGCGCCAGCCTCGTCCGGTCCCCGCTCAGCGCCACCGCCATCTCGACGGCATTTTCAAGCTGGCGCACATTGCCCGGCCACGGCAGCTCACCCAGCTCATCCAGCGCCTCCGCCGAAATCGTCTTCCGCTCCAGATTTTCGCTCCGGCAGACACACTCCAGGAAATGGTCCACCAGCGCCGGGATATCCTCCCGCCGCTCCCGCAGCGGCGGCAGCGCGATCGGCACCACGTTAAGCCGGTAGTAAAGATCCTCGCGGAACCGCCCCTCGCGCACCCGCGAACCCAGATCGACGTTGGTCGCTGCCACCACCCGGACGTCAACCCGCACCGTCTCCGAACTCCCCAACCGTTGAAACTCCCTCTCCTGCAGAACCCGGAGCAGCTTGGCCTGAAGACTCAGCGGCATCTCGCCGATCTCATCGAGAAACAGCGTCCCTCCGTCGGCCTGCTCAAATCTCCCGGTGCGATGGTTGAAGGCGCCCGTGAAGGCTCCCCGCACATGACCGAACAACTCGGCCTCGAGCAGCGTCTCCGGCAGCGCGGCGCAGTTAATCGCCACCAGCGGATGCGCCGCCCGGGCTCCCGAATCGTGAATCGCCCGGGCGACCACTTCCTTTCCCGTTCCGGTCTCTCCGCTGATGAGAACGTTGCAGCGCCGGGGAGCCACGAGCCGCACCATCGCGGCCACCTGCCGCATTACAAAGCTCTGTCCCCAGATAATATCGCTCATAAAGCCGTCGCCCTTCCATCGGCGTTCGAGCGAGAAGCTTTAGAACAAACTTTACTTACCACCCCTCGATCCAAAGCCCTACGATCCGGCTCTCCTCGTCCCGCCGCACCCCCCTCCACCTCGGACGCCCCGCCCGGTTAGAATCGAAGGGAACTTGTCCACCAACCACCACCCCGTCGTCGCCATTTACCCCGGCTCGTTCGACCCTCCTACCAACGGCCACCTTGACCTGATTTTCCGTGGCTCGCGGCTGGCCGACCAACTGGTTGTCGCCGTCCTGCGCAACGAGGAAAAGCGGGCGCTGTTCAGCGTCGAAGAACGCGTCGAGATGCTCCGCGAGGCCGTCGCCGGCTATCCCAACGTCACCGTCGACTCCTTCGACGGTTTGCTGGCCGATTACGCCTTCCGCCGCGGCGCCCGCCTGATCCTCCGCGGTATCCGCGCCGTCTCCGACTATGAGTTCGAGCTGCAGATGGCTCTCATGAACCGGCGCCTGCGGCCCGAAGTCGAAACCGTCTTTCTCATGGCCGCCGAAGCGTATTCGTTTCTCTCCTCGCGCATCGTCAAGGAGGTCATCCGCCTGGGGGGCAACGTCCAGGGCCTGGTGCCGCCGGCGATCGAGGAGCGATTGCGCCGCCGGCTGGCCGAAAACCGTCCCGCGCGCCCCTAGCCGCGCCTCCGCCTGCCGGCCGCCCCGGTGGTATCCTTCGGGTTTGGCCATGGCCCGGATCCGCTGGCGCGCTACGGAGCTGCTGTTGGTCGGCTATTTCGGTTATTCCGCGACGGTGGCGCAGGCCATGGGCATCGAGCGGGCGCCGGAAGCCTGGGCCCTGTTCGCCCTCGTCGCCGTTGTGCTTTTCCTCGTCGCCTGCGCCGCCTGCCGCTGGCCTCAACTGGCCGCGGTCCGCGACTTCCTGCCCCTCGCCCTGCTCCTCACGGCTTACCGCGAGATGGACTGGTTCTCCGGCCAGCCCCGCCTCACCGGGCTCGAGCGGCTCTGGAACTGCTGGGATAAGACCCTGCTGGCCGGCGGACTCCAGCGCGCCATTGAAGCGGCAGGCATCGTGGTGCCCTCTTATCTCGAAACCTGCTACCTGCTCGTCTACGCCGTCGGCCCGTTCACCGTCGTGGCCTTCTATGTCATGCGCCGCCGGCGCCACATCGACCGTGCGCTGTTCCTGGTGCTTCTCGGCACTCTGATGTCCTACGCTTTGTTTCCCTTTTTTCCCAGCGATCCACCCCGCCGCATCTTCGCCCTCCCGGCTCCCACCGTGATGACACCTCTGCGGGCGTTAAATCTGTGGATCGTGAACGGGGCGGGAATTTCATCCAGCGTGTTTCCCAGCGCGCACGTGTCCGGAGCGTTCGCCGCGGTTTGGGCAATGCTGGAAAACGTTCGCGGAAGGAAGGGACTGAAGTGGGGAGTGCTGATCTACTCGGTCAGCGTAGCGGTGGCGACCGTTTACGGACGCTACCACTACGCCGCCGATGCGGCGGCCGGCATTGGAATCAGCCTCGCCGCCTGGGTTCTGTTTATTCTGCTGGGGCGTCTTCGCCGCCGTCTTCGCGGCCTTCCCGTATCGCCTTGAGCCGTTCCTCGCGGCGCTTGGCGCGGTCCGCGGCGCGCTTCACCAGCTCGGAGCCAACCAGTTCGAGCATCGCCTGCTCCGCCCCGTCGCCCTTGCGCCAGCCCAGACGCACCACCCTCGTGTAGCCACCGGCCCTCTGCCCAAACCGGGCGCCCAGCTTTTCAAACAGCTTCTGCACCGCCGCCGGGGTCTCCAGAAACGCCGCCGCCTGCCGCCGCGTGTGCAGCGTGTCGCGCTTGGCCAGCGTGATCATCCGCTCCACCAGCGGCTTGGCCGCCTTCGCCTTGGGCACCGTCGTGATCACCCGCTCGTTCTCGATCACGCTGGTCACCAGGTTGCGGAGCAGCGACTTGCGCGCGCCTACGTCGCGCTTGAGCTTATATCCGGATCGTTTGTGACGCATCGCCTATTCCTCCGCCTCGTCGCCCAACAACTCGTCACCGGCCGATCCGGCGGCAAACGGCGCCACCATTCCGCCCGGAGCCACCAGCCTGCCCTGCGCGTCGAATTTCATGCCGAAGCTCAGCCCGAGATTGGACAGGATTTCCTTGATTTCGTTCAGCGATTTGCGTCCGAAATTCTTCGTTCGCAGCATTTCCGCCTCGGTCTTCTGCACCAGGTCGCCGATCGTCTGAATGTTGGCGTTCTTCAGACAGTTGTAAGAACGCACGCTCAGCTCCAGCTCTTCCACCGAGCGGTTCAGCACTTCGTTCATCTGGCTGGCCGCGCGGTCGGCCGGCTCCTCGGCCGCCTCGGCGATTTCCTCGAAGTTGATGAAGATCGCCATGTGGTCCTTCAGCAGCTTGGCTGCCTGCCCGATAGCGTCCTGCGGCGATATCGCGCCGTTGGTCCACACTTCGATCGTCAGTTTGTCGTAATCGGTGTTCTGGCCGAGACGCGCTCCCTCGACCGCGAAGTTGACCTTACGCACCGGCGAGTGCACCGAATCGATCGGGATGTAGCCCATCGGCAGATCCTCGTCGAAGTTGCGGTCGGCCGCGACGTAGCCGCGCCCGGACTTCAGCCTCATCTCGATGTTCAGCTTGCCGCCTTCGCTTACCGTGGCGATCGGCAGATTGCGGTCCAGCACCTCCACGTCGGAGTCGGTTTCGATCTGCCCGCTCAGCACCAGCCCCGGATGATCCACCTTCAGCCGCGCCGTCCGCGTGCCCTCGCCGGTCATCTTGAATGGCACCTGTTTCAGATTGAGGATGATGTCGGTGGCATCCTCCACCACGCTCGGGATCGGGCTGAACTCGTGGGCCACGCCCTCGATGCGTACCGCGGTGATCGCCGCGCCCTCGATCGAGCTCAGCAGAACGCGCCGGAGGCCCGTTCCGATAGTGGAGCCGAAGCCGCGCTCAAACGGCTGCGCGGTGAACATTCCGTAGCGCTCGGTGAGCGTCTCGGTATTTGCGACCAATCGCTTTGGTTTTTGAAAGCCTTTAAACATATTCCACTCCTCCTGTGCCCGCGCCTCAGCGCGGAGGCGGCACGCTACTTGGAGTACAACTCCACAATCAACTGTTCGTTAAGCTGAATCTGGACCAGGTCTTCGCGCTTGGGCTGCGACAGTACGCGCGCCTTCAGCCCGTCGCGGTCCACTTCCAGCCAGTTCGGAGACGGAGCGTGAGCAGTAGCGTCGCGGGCGGCCAGAATCGTCGGATTCTGCTTGCTCTTCTCCTTCACTTCAATCGCGTCGTTGGGCTTCACCACAAACGACGGGATGTTCACCTTGCGGCCGTTCACCTGGATATGCCCGTGGCGCACGATCTGCCGCGCCTGCGCCCGGCTGGTGCCGAAGCCCATCCGGTACACCACGTTGTCCAGCCGCCGCTCGAGCATGTTCAACAGGTTCTCGCCCGTGATGCCCTTCATGTTCGAGGCCTTCTCGAACAGGTTGCGGAACTGGCCTTCGAGCAACTGATAATAATGCCGCGCCTTCTGCTTCTCGCGAAGCTGCAGGCCGTAGCCCACCAGTTTCGGCTTGCGGTCCTTGCCGTGCTGGCCCGGCGCGAAGTTGCGCTTCTCAATGGCGCACTTCTCGGTGTGGCAGCGCTCGCCCTTCAGGAACAGTTTCATGCCCTCACGCCGGCACTGCCGGCAAACGGGGCCAATGTATCTCGCCATCTACCTTCTCTTCCTCTCTCCAGATCAGGTGCAGTTTACAGCCCCTGCCAAACGGCCCGGGCCTTCCTCCTGCTTGGTTGCTACTCGGGCCCGCCCCACTCGGCCGGCCCCAAAACAATTCTCAGACGCGGCGCTTCTTCGGCGGCCGGCACCCGTTGTGCGGAATCGGCGTCACATCCTTGATCGCCCGCACTTCGATACCCGCCGTCGCCAGCGCGCGTACCGCCGACTCGCGGCCCGCGCCCGGCCCGCTTACCCGCACTTCCACCGTCCGCAGTCCGTATTCCTTCACCTTGTTCGCCGCCGTGAGCGATGCCTGCTGCGCGGCGAACGGCGTCCCTTTCCGGGACCCGCGGAAACCGAGCGAGCCGGAGCTCGACCACGCCAGCACGTTGCCCACATGATCGGTAAACGTGACGATCGTGTTGTTGAACGAGGCCTGCACGTGCACCAGGCCCGAGGAGATGGTCTTCTTCTCCTTCTTCTTGAATGTCTTCTTCTTCGTGCTCTTCGCTGGGGCTTTAGCCATGATTGGGAATCCTCGGGCTCATCAGGTCTTCGCGCTGGCCTTCTTCTTATTGGCCACCGTTCCCCGCCGCGGGCCCTTCCGCGTCCGGGCGTTGGTGTGCGTTCGCTGGCCGCGCACCGGCAGGCTGCGGCGGTGCCGCAACCCGCGGTAGGATCCCATCTCGATCAGCCGCTTGATGTTCATCGAGATTTCCTTGCGCAGGTCGCCCTCGACGAATCCTTCCGCCTCGATCAGGTTGCGGACGCGGTTCACTTCGTCCTCGCTCAGGTCCGACACCTTCTTGCCCGGGTCCACCCCGGCGCGGTGCAGCAGCGAGAGCGCCCGGCTCCGGCCGATCCCATATATATACGTCAGGCCGATTTCAGCCCGTTTCTTCGCTGGTAAGTCAACGCCCGCAATTCGCGCCATAGTCTCTTCTTCTTATCCCTGCCGCTGCTTGTGTTTCGGATTGACGCAAGACACCCGCACCACCCCGTGGCGGTGGATGACCTTGCACTTGTCGCAGATTTTCTTTACCGATGCCCGTACTTTCATCGTCTTCTATCCTTCCAACAGCCTCGTCATCCGCCCTCGCCCGGGGTCGTGAGGCGAAAGCTCCACCTCTACCTTGTCGCCCGGCCGGACGCGTTCAAAATTCCTTGTCGCCGCCCCGGCCGGGTGTACCACCACCAGGGCTTCGTTCTCCAGCTTCACGCGGCAGTTTCGATACGGCAAAATCTCCACCACCACCGCCTGCACCTTCATCGCCCTACGGCCGCGTCAATACCCACGGCCCGTCGGCGGTTACCGCCACGCAATGCTCAAAATGCGCCGAATAAGAGCCGTCGCTCGCAATCGCCGTCCAGCGGTCCGGCTTCACCCTCGTCTCCGGCTTGCCGGCGTTCACCATCGGCTCGATCGCCAGCACCATTCCTTCTTTCAGCCGCGGGTTCTCGTTGCGCCGGTCCACATAGTTCGGTACCTGCGGCTCCTCGTGCAGCTTCGAGCCGATCCCGTGCCCCACATACTCGCGCACCACCGAATACCCGTTCGACTCCACATGCTGCTGCACCGTCGAGCAAATGTCGAACAGCCGGTTTCCCGGCCGCGCCTTGTCAATCGCCATCTCCAGCGATTCCTGCGTCACCCGCAACAGCCGCTCCACCTGCTCGGGAACTTCTCCCACCGGCACCGTGATCGCCGAATCGCCGAAATACCCTTCCAGTTGCACGCCCGTGTCGATCGATACGATGTCGCCCCGCTTCAGCTTCCGCTTCGCCGACGGCATCCCATGCACCACCTCATCGTTCACCGACGTACACAGCACAAACGGATATTCCGACCCGGCTGCCGGCACGTAATAGTTCTTGAATGCCGGCTTCGCGCCCGCATCCCGCATCATTTTCTCGGCGGCCGCTTCCAGATCCTGCGTCGTCACGTCTTCCTTTACCATCCCCGCCAGTTCCTGCAAAATCTTGTACACCAGCAGACCGGCGCGGCGCATCCGCTCGAGTTCACCGGCATTTTTGCGAATAATCATCCTCTACGGGGGGTGGGAAGCACAGCGGCTCCGGACTCAGCACCGCTGCCGGGGTCCATTTCGCCACTATCTTTATTGTATCCCAGTTTTCCTGACCCCGATTTCGCCATATATTCGCTTAAGCGCTCGCGCTCCGGCGGCCCCGGATCCGTCCCGACCGCGGCGTGAAGCCTTCGTAGTGACGCATAATCAACTGCGCCTCCACCTGGTTCACCGTATCCATCGCCACGCCGACGACAATCAGCAGGCTGGTTCCGCCAAAAAAGAAACTGACGCCCAGGCCGTCCAGCAGCCAGCGCGGAAAATAGGTGTCGATAAAGTTGCCCACCAGCGGCAGACGCTGCAGCTTGATCCCGGCGATCATGATCTGCGGAATCAGCGACAGCACCGCCAGATAAAGCCCGCCAACAACCGTGATGCGGGTCAGAATCCGGTTCATGTAATCGGCTGTGTTCTTGCCCGGCCGGATGCCCGGAATGAAGCCGCCGTACTTACGCATGTTATCGGCCGCTTCGTTGGGGTTGAAAATGATCGAAACGTAGAAGAAACAGAAGAAGATGATGAGAACCGTGAACAACAGGTAGTAAACCGGAGTGGCGCCGGTCATCGAGCCCAGCATCGCGCTCAGGAACTGATTGTTCTTGAACAGCGGCACCTGCGCCAGCGACCCCGGCACCGCCAGCAGCGACGAGGCGAAAATCACCGGAATCACGCCCCCGGCGTTCACCTTCAGCGGCAGGTGCGTCGACTGGCCGCCCAGCATGCGCCGGCCCATCACCCGCTTGGCATACTGCACCGGGATCCGCCGCTCGCCGCGCTCCACCAGCACGATGAAAGCCACCACCAGGATCATCACCGCCAGGATGATGATCAACTGCAGCGCCGGCCACTGCCGTGTCACAAATACGTTGTTGTAGATTTCGTTGATCGCCCGCGGCAGGCCCACCACAATGCCGGTGAAAATGATCAGCGACATCCCGTTGCCGATCCCGCGCTCGGTGATCTGCTCGCCCAGCCACATGATGAACGCCGTCCCGGTCGTCAGACTGAGCACCGTCATCAGAATGAACCCGATGCCCGGATGCAGCACAAAGCCGCCTTCCGATTTTTCCAGCGTCAGCGCGATCCCGAACGACTGCACCAGCGCCAGGATCACCGTCAGATACCGCGTCCACTGCGTGATCTTGCGCCGCCCCAGCTCGCCTTCCTTCTGCAGCTTCTCCAGCGTCGGAATCACCACCGCCAGAAGCTGCAGGATGATCGACGCCGTGATGTAGGGCATGATGCCCAGCGCGAAAATCGTCAGCCGCCGGAACATGCCCCCGCTGAACAGATCGATGTAGCCGAACAGCGTGCCCGAGTTGCGGTTGAAGAACTCCGACAGCTTGTTGGCGTCGATGCCCGGCGTCGGAATGTGGCCGCCCAGCCGGTACACCGCCAGCAATCCGAGAGTGAACAGTACGCGGTTGCGCAGGTCCGGGACCCGGAAGATGTTCCCAAAGGCTTCGAAGAACTTCGACATATTCGGTTCGCTCGCTGCTGCCTTTACTCGCCTTTATTCTTGCCCCGGCCGCGCTTGATCTTCGCCGGCGCCGGCGTCACAATCAACTCGGCAACGCCGCCCGCCTGCTCGATCTTCGCCTTGGCCGATTCGGAGAAATGATGCGCCTTCACCGTCAGCTTGCGCGTCAGCTCCCCGCCGCCCAGAATCTTCAATCCGTCGCCCAGCTTCCGCACCACGCCGAGCTCCGTCAGCCGCGCCGGATCGAACACGTCCCCTTCCAGCTTCTCCAGCCGGCCCAGATTCACCACCGCGAACTCCTTGCGGAAAATATTGGTGAAGCCCCGCTTGGGCAGCCGCCGGTGCAGCGGCATCTGGCCGCCCTCGAATCCCCGCATCATGCTGTAGCCGGAAACCGATTTGGCGCCCTTGGCCCCGCGGCCCGAGTATTTGCCGCGCCCCGTGCCCATGCCCTGGCCCACGCGCTGCTTTTTATGTTTTTGCCCGGCCGGCGGCCGGAGATTGCTCAGATTCATCGCTCGTCTCCTCTGCCTACTTCACCAGCGCCAGCAGGTAGGGCACTTTCTTCACCATGCCCCGGAAACCCGGCGTATCCGGCCGTTCCACTACCTGGTTCATTTTCGTCAATCCCAGTGCCCGCACAATCACCTTGTGCTTTTCCGGCGTGCAGATCGGGCTGCCGATCAGCTTGATTTTGATTTTGTTGCCGTCCATGTTCCGCTCTCTTACTGGACTTTTTCCGGCGTCAGGCCCCGCATCTCGGCCACTTCTGCCCGGTCCCGCAACTGCTCCAGCGCCGCAATCGTCGCCTTCACCACGTTGTGCGGATTGTGCGACCCGATCGACTTGGTCAACACGTTCGGAATCCCCACCGCCTGGATCACCGCGCGCACCGGCCCGCCCGCGATCACGCCCGTCCCGGCCGGCGCCGGCTTCAACAGCACCAGCCCGCTGCCGAACCGTCCCAGCACCGGATGCAGTATCGTCGTCTCCAGCACATGCACCTTGCGCAGATTCTTCTTCGCCGCCTCGATGCCCTTCTTGATCGCCGCCGGCACTTCCTTCGCCTTGCCCGTCCCGAACCCCACGATCCGGGCGCCCGGGTCACCCACCACCACCAGCGCCGAAAAACTCAGATTCTTGCCGCCCTTCACCACTTTCGTGACGCGGTTGATCGAAACCACCTGCTCTTTCAGATTCAGGCTCGACGCATCGATACGTTTGAGGATTGCTGACGCTGCCATGTGTTTAGAACTCCAGTCCCGCTTCGCGGGCGGCGTCGGCCAACGCCTTCACTCGGCCGTGATACAGATACCCTCCGCGGTCGAAAACAACCTTGGAGATGCCCTTTTCCTTCGCCCGCTCCGCCACCAGCTTCCCGATGGCCTTCGCCCCCGCCAGGTTTCCGCCCACCGCCACGCCCGCCTTCTTCTCGAGCGAGGACGCCGCCACCAGCGTCGCCCCTTTGCGGTCGTCGATCACCTGGGCGTATATGTGGTTCAGGCTGCGGAATACCGCCAGCCGCGGACGCTCGATCGTGCCCAGCACGCGCCGCCGGATCCGGGTGTGGATCCGCTTTCGTACGTCGTTCTTCGAGGAATTCGCCATTTACTTGCCTCCGGCTCCCGTCTTGCCCGCCTTCTTGCGCAACTGCTCGCCGGCGTATCGGACGCCCTTGTTCTTGTATGGATCCGGCGGCCTCAGCGAGCGGATGTTCGCCGCCACCTGGCCGACAACCTGCTTATCGTAGCCGAGCAAGGTGAGCTGCGTCTGCTTTTCCACCTTCATCTCCACGCCTTCCGGCAGCAGCACCTCGATCGGATGCGAATAGCCCAGCGTAAACGTGGCGATCCGGCCTTTCACGTCGGCGCGATAACCGGTGCCGTGGATCTCCAACTGCCGCGTGAAGCCGGTCGACACGCCCGTAACCGCGTTGGACAGCAGCGCCCGCGTCAGCCCGTGCGCCGCCGCGTACTGGTCCCCGTCGCGCACCACTTCGAGCACTCCCGCGTTCTCCCTCACCTGCAGGCCCGGCTGCAGCGGCACCGTCAGCGTGCCCTTCGGCCCCTGCACCTTCAGTTCCGCGCCCACCTCGAGCTTTACGCCCTTGGGCAGCGGGATGAGCTTTTTGCCTACTCTCGACATAGTTCTTTCCTCTTCCCGCCGGCCTCTACCACACCCGGCAGAGCAGTTCGCCGCCGACGTTTTCCTTGCGCGCCGCCGAGCCGGTCATCACCCCGCGCGGCGTCGTCAATATGTTGATCCCCAATCCGCCGAGCACCGGCGGCACTTCCCGGCTGCCGACATACACCCGGCACCCCGGGCGCGACACGCGCTCGATGTTGGAAATCACCGGCACATTGCCGTTGGTGTACTTCAGATAAATGCGGATACTGCGCTTGGCGCCGTCCTCGGCGATCTTGAAGTTGGCGATGTAGCCCTCTTCTTTCAAAATCCGCGCGATGTCGAGCTTCAACTGCGAGGCCGGTACGTCCACCTTCGGGTGGCGCGCCTGCAGCGCGTTGCGCACTCGCGTCAACATGTCGGCGATGGGGTCGCTCGTGGTCATTCTTCCTTCACCCTCTCTTGTCGGCAAACACGATTCAGGCCGCCCGTTGTCCGGTCCCTACCAGCTCGCCTTGATTACGCCCGGAACCTCGCCCGCCAGCGCCAGCTTTCGGAAACAGATCCGGCAAAGATGGAATTTCCGCAGGTAGCCCCGCGGCCGCCCGCAGCGAAAGCAGCGGTTCCGCTGCCGGCAGGCGTACTTTAACTTCTTCAGCTCCTTGGCGATCTTCGCTGTCGTTGCCATGAATCTTTCTCTCTCCTCAGCTTCCCGGTTGCTTGAACGGCATGCCCATCTGCTTCAACAGCGCCAGCCCCTCGGCGTCCGTCCGGGCCGTCGTCGTGATGCAGATATTCATTCCCTTCGTCTTTTCCACTTTGTTGTAGTCGATCTCCGGAAAGATCAACTGGTCCTTGATTCCCAGCGTGTAGTTGCCCCGCCCGTCAAACGACTTCTGCGATACCCCGCGAAAGTCTCTCACCCGCGGCAGCGCCACGTTCACCAGCCGGTCCAGAAACTCATACATCCGGTCCCCGCGCAGCGTCACCATGCACCCGATCGCCATCCCCTCGCGCAGCTTGAAGGCGGCAATCGACTTCTTCGCCTTCGTCACCACCGGCCTCTGGCCCGCGATCTGGCCCAGCTCATGCACCGCCCCGTCCATCAGCTTCTGGTTCTGCGTCGCCTCGCCCAGCCCGATGTTCACCGAGATCTTTTCGATCTTCGGCACCGCCATCGGGTTCCCGTAGCCGAACTCCCGGGTCAGTGCCGGGACCACCTGCTTCATGTAATGCTGTTTCAGTCTCGTTGCCATCGTCTTCTCTCGCCGCCCGGGCCGCCGGAAACCAACGCCCCTGGCCTACTTTCCCGCCTTCTCTATCGGCTCGCCCGTGCGGCGCGCAATCCGTACCCGCCGGCCCGTCGTGCCGTCAATCTTGGTTCCCAGCCGCGTCGGCAGCCCGTCGGAGGCCAGCACCATAATGTTGGAGACCGCAATCGGCCCCTCCCGCTCCGCGATGCCGCCCTTGATCTGCTGCGCCGGATTCGGCCGCGTGTGCCGCTTCACCAGCATCACGCCTTCCACCACCGCCGTGCCCTTCACCCGGTCCACCGAAAGCACCCGCCCCGTCTTGCCGCGGTCCCGCCCGGTGATCACCTTCACCATGTCGTCCTTGCGAATCCGGATCTTCATCGGCTTCGCCGGTTCCCGTTTCCGTACCGCCATCGTCAGATCACCTCCGGAGCCAGCGACACGATTTTCATGAACCGCTTGTCGCGCAGCTCGCGCGCCACCGGCCCGAATACGCGCGTGCCCACCGGCTCGCCCACTTCGTTGATCAGCACCGCCGCGTTCGAGTCAAACCGGATGTAGGTCCCGTCCTTGCGCCGGCTCTCCTTGCGCATCCGCACAATCACGCAGCGCACAACCTTGCCCTTCTTGATGCTCGAATCCGGCGCCGCTTCTTTCACGCTCGCCGTGATCACGTCGCCCAGCCCCGCCCGCAACCCGAGGTCTCCGCCCCGCGGCAGAATGCACTGCAGCTTCCTGGCGCCGCTGTTGTCGGCCACCTCCAGGATGGTACGCATTCCGATCATGACGTCCTCCCGTTACCCTTCCCCTTGGCCTGCTTGGATTGCTTCCGGGGTCCGGCCGCCGCCTTGGCGTGATTGGCGTCCAGCAGCGCCGCGTCCACGCTTACCTCAACCGCCTTGCGCACGATCTCGCCCAGCCGCCACCGCTTCAGCTTGCTCAGCGGACGGCACTCGATGATCTTCACCACGTCGCCCACTTTCGCCCGGCTCTCTTCGTCGTGGGCGTAAAACTTCTTGCGCTTGGTCACAATCCGCTTGTACAAAGGATGCGGCACCCGGCGCGTCACTTCGACGACGATGGTTTTCGCCATCCGCGCCGACACCACCTGGCCCACCTTCTCATTCTTGTTTCCGATCGGTTTGGTTACGGCCATGGCTTACTTTCCCTTCTTCTTCGCCTTCTCGGCCGGGGCCGTCTCCGGATGAAGCTCCCGCTCCCGCTGCACTGTTAGCAGCCGCGCCTGGTCCTTGCGCAGCCCCCGGTACTTCTTCAGCCCCTCGGTCTGTCCCATGCCGAGCTGGAACCGCAGGCGGAACAACTGCTCCTTGGCCTGCTGGATCTCGCTCGCCAGCTCCGTATTGTCGTAGTCTCGAACCTTGTCAGCTTTCATCGCTCCGCCTCCGCCCTTAGTAGCCGTCCTCGCGCACCACCAGCTTGGTGGGCAGCGGCAGCTTCTGCGCGGCCAGCCGCATCGCTTCGGCGGCCACGTCCCGCGGCACGCCTTCCATCTCGAACAGAATCTTGCCCGGCCGGATCACCGCCACCCACTGCTCCGGCGCGCCCTTGCCTTTTCCCATGCGCGTTTCGGCCGGCTTCTTGGTGATCGGCTTGTCCGGAAACAGCCGGATCCACACCTTGCCGCCGCGCTTGATGAACCGCGTCATCGCAATTCGCGCCGCCTCGATCTGCCGGTCCGTGATCCAGCCGCAGCGCATCGCCTTCAGACCGAAATCGCCGAACGCAAGCGAGGAGCCGCGCCACGCCTTGCCGGTCATCCGGCCTCTCTGCTGCTTGCGGAACTTTACCTTCTTGGGCATCAACATGGCGTCAGATCTCCCTTACTCGTTCTTGCTTTCGCCCGAGGCCGGCGGCGCCGCCTCGGCGGCCGGCTCCTGCTTCAATTCCTGCTTCCAGGCCGGCTGCTGCGCCGGCGGCGTCAACGGCGGCAGAAGCGGCCCGCCCGCGCGCTGCTCCGGCGGCGCCTGCTGCACCACCGCCGCCTCGGGCGGCGGCGCCGGCGCCGGCGTCCGCCGTTCTCTCCGGTCCCGGTCCCGGGGCGCCATCCGCCGCGGCTCCGGCTCGTTCCTCAGCGACGTCCGCCTCTGCCCCTCGATAATCTCGCCCTTATACACCCAGCACTTGATCCCGATCACGCCGTAGGTCGTGTACGCCTCGGCGAAGCCGTAGTCCAGATCCGCTCTCAGCGTGTGCAGCGGCAACTGCCCCTGCAAATACCACTCGCTGCGCGCGATCTCGGCCCCGTTCAACCGCCCCGACACCCGCACCTTGATTCCCTTGCAGCCGAACCGCAGCGCCGAATCCACCGCCTTGCGCATGGCCCGCCGGAACGCCACCCGCTTTTCCAACTGCAGCGCAATCGACTCGGCCACAAGCTGCGCGTCCAGCTCCGGCTTGTGCACTTCCTGGATGTCGATGAACACCTCGCGCTTGGTCTTCGCCGCCAGGTCCTGCTTCAACTTCTCGATCTCGGCGCCCTTGCGCCCGATGATGATCCCCGGCCGCGACGTGCGGATCGTGATCCGCAGCTTGTTGCCCGGCCGGTCCACTTCCACCGAACTCACCCCGGCCGCCTTCAACCGGCCGCGCAGGGAATCCTTCAGCTCCAGGTCCTCCCTCAGCAGCTTGGCGTAGTCCTGCTTCGAGAACCAGCGCGAGCGCCAGGTCTTGGTGACCCCCAGCCGAAATCCGTACGGATGTACCTTCTGACCCATGGCTTATTCCTTCTCTCCCACCGCCACCACAATGTGCGACATCCGCCGCTGGTACCGGTAGGCCCGCCCCATCGGCGCCGGCCGGATCCGCTTCATCCTCGGCCCCTCGTTCACATACGCCTCGGTCACCACCAGCCGGTCCACGTCCACATCGGCCGACTTGTTCTCGGCGTTGGCGATCGCCGAGCGCAGCACCTTCTCCACCGCCGGCGCCATCCGCTTGTTCGTGCTCCGCAGTATGTTGATCGCCTCGCCCGCCTTCCGGCCGCGGATCAGGTCGATCACCAGCCGCACCTTCTGCGCCGACGTCCTGATATAGCGCGCTTCCGCTCTCGCTTCCATCGTCAATCCTCCCGCCGCCTCCGGCCTCAGGCCGGCTTGGCGGCCTTATCGCCCGCCGCTTTGGCCGCGTGTCCCTTGAATGTCCGGGTGGGCGAAAATTCGCCCAGCTTGTGGCCCACCATGTTCTCGGTCACATACACCGGTATGAACTTCTTGCCGTTATGCACCGCCACCGTGTGCCCGACAAACTCCGGCGTTACCGTGGACCGGCGCGACCAGGTGCGAATCACCTTCTTCTCGTTTCTCTCGTTCATCGCCGCCACCTTCTTGCTCAGGTGATCGTCGGTGAAAGGTCCTTTTTTTAGCGATCTGCTCATGCTCGTCCGCCGCCTATCTCTTCTTGGCCTTCCGGCTCACAATCCATTTGTCCGTGCGCTTGTTATTGCGCGTCTTGAAGCCCCGCGTCGGCTGGCCCCACGGCGTCACCGGATGCCGCCCGCCGCTGGTCTTGCCTTCGCCGCCGCCGTGCGGGTGGTCCACCGGATTCATCGACACCCCGCGGTTGTGCGGCCGCTTGCCCAGCCAGCGAGTCTTGCCCGCCTTGCCGTGCGATTCGTTCTCGTGCTCGACGTTGCCCACCTGGCCGATCGTCGCCATGCACTCCACCAGCACCTTCCGGATCTCCCCCGAAGGCAGCTTCAACAGCGCAATCCCGCCCTCGCGCGACACCAGTTGCGCCTGCGCCCCGGCCGAACGCGCCATCTGCCCGCCCTTGCCCGGCTTCAGCTCAATGTTGTGTACCACCGTGCCCGCCGGAATGTTTTTGAGCGGCAGCGCGTTGCCCACCAGAATGTCGGCCTCCGGACCCGAGGCCACCGCCCGGCCCACTTCCAGGCCCACCGGCGCCAGGATGTAGCGCTTCTCCCCGTCGGCGTAATTCAACAGAGCGATCCGCGCCGAGCGGTTCGGATCGTACTCGATCGAGGCGACCTTGGCCGGCACGCCCGTCTTATCGCGCTTGAAATCGATGATCCGGTAGGCCTGCTTGGCCCCGCCGCCCAGAAACCGCGACGACACCCGCCCGGTGCTCGTCCGCCCGCCGGTGCGCTTCTTGCCCTCAACGAGCGATTTCTCCGGACGGTCCCGCGTAATCTCGTCGCGCGTCACCAGCGTCGTGAAGCGCCGCGACGGAGTCGTCGGTTTGAATTTTTTCATCGGCATGTTCGCTTCTCCGTCCTATATCTCGGCGTACTCGGGCATCTTCTGGCCCGCCTTCAGCCTTACCCAGGCCTTCTTGGTGTCCGGCCGGAAGCCCGAAAAACGGCCCCGCCGCCTCAGCTTCCCTACCGTGTTCTGGGTGCGCACTTCGCTCACCTTCACCTTGAAAAGCTTTTCCACCGCCGCCCGCACCTGCGTCTTGGTAGCGTCCGGCTGAACCAGAAAACACAGCGTCCGCTCGGTCTCTTTCTTGCCGACGCCCTTCTCGGTCACCACCGGCTTGACGATCACTTCGTATACGGTCATTGCGACAACGCCTCCGAAAGCTTCCGCGCCGCCTCTTCCGACAGCAGCACGTGCCGCGCCCCCAGCAGGTCGTACACGTTCACGTCCTTGCTGGCCATCAGCTTCACACCCGGCACGTTCCGCGAGCCCAGCGCCAGGTTCCGGTTCTCCCCGTTATCCACCACCAGCACCTTCGCCGCCGCCTGCAGCTTGTTGAGCGCCGCCTGGAACGACCGCGTCTTGTGATCGGACAGCGAAAACGACTGGATCACCCTCAGCTCGCCGTCCCTCAGCTTCGCGCTTAGCGCCGACCTCAGCGCCCCCAGCAGCATCTTCCGCGGCAGCTTGTAGCTGTAGTCCCGAGGCTGCGGCCCGTGCGTCGTCCCGCCGTGGCGCCACAGCGGCGACCGGATCGAGCCCATCCGCGCCCGCCCCGTCCCCTTCTGCTTCCACAGCTTCTTGCCCGAGCCCGACACCTCGTGCCGCGTCTTGGTCTTCGCCGTTCCGGAGCGCAGCCCCGCCTGGGAGTGCCGCACCGCCTCGTACAGAAGATCCTCGTTCACCTCGGCGGCGAACACTTCGTCGGAAAGATCGACCTGGCCGACCTTCTCGTTATTCAGATTGATGATATCCACGCTCGGCATGGCCGTTATCTCTTCGCTCTCCGCACCAGGACATAGCCGCCGTTGGGGCCCGGTACCGCGCCCTTCACCATCAGCACATTGTCCTCGGCGTCCACCTGCACCACTTCCAGATTCCGCACCGTCACCCGCCCGGCGCCCATCTGCCCGGCCATCTTCATGCCCGGAAACACGCGCGAGGGAAAGCTCGAAGCCCCGATCGAGCCCGCCGCCCGGTGGAACATCGACCCGTGGGTGTCGGCGCCGCCGCCGAAATGATGCCGCTTCACCAGTCCCGCAAACCCGCGGCCCTTGCTCACCCCGATCACGTCCACTTTGTCGTTCGGCTTGAACTCGTCCACCAGAATCCGGTCGCCCATCTTCAGGTCCCCGTTGCCCGGCTCCAGCCTCAGCTCGCGCAGAAACTTCGCTCCCTCCACGCCCGCCTTCTTCAAATGGCCGGCGGCCGGTTTGCGGATCCGCGACGGTTTGGCGTACTCGACCAGGCCCACCTGCACCGCGTCGTAGCCGTCGGTGGCCGGCGTCTTGCGCTGCACCACCACGCAGGGTCCGGCTTTCAACAGCGTCACCGGCACCACCTGCCCGTCCGGACGGAACACCTGCGTCATCCCGATCTTTTTGCCAAGAATTCCTGGGCTCATATTCTTCCTCTAACCACTTCCATTCCCGGCCGCCTCCCGGCCGCCGGTCTCTATTTGCCCTTGCCGAACGCCTTGATCTCCACGTCCACCCCGGCCGGCAGATCCAGCTTCATCAGCGCGTCCACCGTGTCCTGGGTCGGCTCCAATATGTCCAGCAGCCGCTTGTGCGTCCGGATCTCAAACTGCTCCCGGCTCTTCTTATCCACGTGCGGGCTCCGCAGCACCGTGTAGCGGTTCTTCACCGTCGGCAGCGGAATCGGTCCCGCCACCTGCGCCCCGGTTCTCTTGGCCGTATCGACGATCTCGGTCGTCGACTGGTCCAGAATTCGATGGTCGTACGCCTTTAGGCGGATGCGGATGCGTTCTCTGAGGCTCATAACGTCCTAGGCGTAAATCTCACTCACCGTCCCGGCGCCCACCGTCCTGCCGCCCTCGCGAATCGCGAAGCGCAGCCCTTTGTCCATGGCCACCGGCGTGATCAGCTCCACTTCCAGCGTCACGTTGTCCCCCGGCATCACCATCTCCATCCCTTCCGGCAACTGCGCCACGCCCGTCACGTCCGTCGTCCGGAAGTAGAACTGCGGCCGGTACCCCTTG
>DAIDHC010000141.1 GCA_027452065.1 Bryobacterales bacterium | reverse complement strand
GCCTCATTGAAGCCCCATCACGGCACCGGCAGTCATCAGCCTGACCACACATTTCCGCGATCAATTGATCGCGGCCTCATTGAAGCCGGTTTCCCCCGCGCTCCGCCGTTACGGCTTGGCCATTTCCGCGATCAATTGATCGCGGCCTCATTGAAGCACCCGAAACTGAGCCGAAATCTCGGCGATGCAGCAGATTTCCGCGATCAATTGATCGCGGCCTCATTGAAGCAGGAGCGTATCGCAGACCTTCGCCGCCACGGGATGCATTTCCGCGATCAATTGATCGCGGCCTCATTGAAGCCCGGCGTAGGGATTCAGTCCAGGATTATTCACGGACATTTCCGCGATCAATTGATCGCGGCCTCGTTGAAGCTCCGGGCGGCCTCGCCCTTCACCCGCACGCTGGCCGCATTTCCGCGATCAATTGATCGCGGCCTCATTGAAGCCGGGTTCACCCCGCCGCAGGTGATCCCGCCCGTCCCATTTCCGCGATCAAATGATCGCGGAGTTGAGAAGCTCGACCACCAGTTCCCCCCGCCCTCACTCCACCAGCCGGATCCCCAGCTCCCGCAAACTCCGCTCCGGCACCGTCGACGGCGCCTCGCACATCAGGTCCGTCCCCTTCGCCGTCTTCGGAAACGGAATCACGTCCCGGATCGATGTCTCCCCGCACAGAATCATCACCAGCCGGTCCAGCCCCAGCGCGATCCCTCCGTGCGGCGGCGCCCCATATTCCAGCGCCTCCAGCAGAAATCCAAACCGCCTCTTCGCCTCGTCCTCGCTGAATCCCAGCGCCGAAAATACCTTCGACTGCACGTCCCGCCGGTGAATACGGATCGAGCCCGACCCCAGCTCCACCCCGTTCAAAACCAGGTCGTACGATTTCGCCCGGCATCCCGCCGGGTCGCTCGTCAGCTTCTCAATGTCCTGGTCCAGCACGGAAGTGAACGGATGGTGCGCCGCCGCCCACCGCTTCTCTTCCTCGTCCCACTCGAACATCGGAAAATTCAGCACCCACAGAAATCGGAAATCGCGCGCGTCCAGCAGCTTGTGCCGGTCGTTATATTTCTGCGCCGCAAACAGCCGCAGTTGTCCGCACGCCTGCAGAAACGTGTGCTCGGGCCGCTGCCCCGACGGCTCGCCCGCCCACCCCGCCACAATCAACAGGTCCTCTTCCGCCGCCCCCGTCGCCTCCCGCGCCGCCGCCGCCACCCCCGGCTCCATCTTCTTCAAATCGTCGTAAACCCTCAGCCCCCGCTCCTGCCCGTAGGCCTTCAGCTCGTCCCGCTCCTTCCGGCTCAGCGCCCCCACCTTCGGCACATGAATCGCCACCGGCGCAAACTTCAGTCCCAGCCCGCTGAACTCCCCCTCCAGCCTCCGGAACGCCGGTATCCGCAGGTCCGGCTTGTCGATCCCATAACTCTCCATCGCCTCGTCATACGTCAGCCGCGGAAACGGCGCCGGAATCGCAAACCCCGCCTCCTTGCACGCCTCCTTCACCAGCGGCTCAATCACCTCGAAAATCTGCTCCTGCTGCGGAAACGACATCTCCAGGTCGATCTGCGTGAACTCCGGCTGCCGGTCCGCCCGCAAATCTTCATCCCGGAAACACCGCACAATCTGAAAATATTTCTCGAACCCGCTCACCATCAGCAGTTGCTTGAAGATCTGCGGCGACTGCGGCAGCGCGTAAAAACTCCCCCGGTTCACCCGGCTCGGCACCAGAAAATCCCGCGCCCCCTCCGGCGTCGACCGCGTCATGAACGGCGTCTCGATCTCCAGAAATCCCTGCCCGTACAATACCTGCCGAACCGCCAGCGAAATCTTCGACCGCAGCATGATGTTCCGCTGCATCCGCGGCCGCCGCAAATCCACATACCGGTACTTCAGCCGCGCGTCTTCCTTCACCTCCACCGTGTCTTCCATCGGAAACGGCGGCGTCCGCGATTCGTTCAAGATGTACAGCTTCTCCGCCACCACTTCCACTTCGCCCGTCGGTATCGTCGCGTTCACCGTCTCGGCCGACCGCTTCTCCACCACCCCTTCCACCGCCACCACATACTCCGGCCCCAGCATCTCCGCCTTGGCGTGCGTCTCCACATCCCCATCGGCCCGGAACACAAGCTGCGTCACGCCCTCCCGGTCCCGCAGATGGATGAAGAACACCCCGCCCAAATCCCGGCGCCGGTGCACCCATCCCATCAGCGTCACCCGCGCTCCCTCGTCCGCCGCCCGCAGCTCTCCGCAGGTGTGTGTCCGGCGCAGTTCGCCCAAAAAATCCAAAGGTACGTTTTCCATGTTCATTCCAACTCGTCAGTTTCGCCCGGCCGCCCCGGCCCGCAGCCGCTCCACAATCTCTTCCGCCGCCGCCGCCGTCTGCCCGCCCGTGCTCATCTCTTTCAACGTGTATCTCCCCGCCGCGATTTCGTCGTCCCCCACCAGCAGGCACCACCGCGCCGCCATCTTGTTCGCCAGCTCCAGCGACCGCTTCAGCTTCCCCTCCAGCCCAACTTCCACCGAAAACCCCGCCCGCCGCACCGGCCCCGCCAGCTTCGCCGCCTCCCGCATCGCCGCCTCCCCCATCGGCGCAATGTACAAATCCAATCCCTCCCCCGCCTGCTCCCCCTCCCCGCCCACGCTCATCACCAGCCGGTCTTCCCCAATCGAAAACCCGATCCCCGGCGCCGCCGTCTTCGCCCCCAGCGACTCCGCCAATCCGTCGTACCGCCCCCCGCCCAGCACCGAATTCTGCGCCCCCAGCGCCCCGTGCGTAATCTCAAACGTCGTCCGCCGGTAATAGTCCAGCCCCCGCACCATCCGCGGCCGCGTCTCGTACCCGAT
Organism: Bryobacterales bacterium; assembly: GCA_027452065.1. Lineage (GTDB taxonomy): Bacteria > Acidobacteriota > Terriglobia > Bryobacterales > Bryobacteraceae > JAJYKC01. Next base: position 9,227 of record DAIDHC010000141.1, on the reverse strand, counting down.
CCCCCGGTCGTCCAGATACCGCCGCACCCGCCCGAAATGCTCCGCGCACGCCGCGCACAGATGATCCAATATCGACGGCAGGGCGTTGATGATCTCCTGATCCTGTTCCACCTTGCAGTCCAGCACCCGCAGCGGATTCGTCTCCGCCCGCCTCTGGCAGTCCCCGCACATCCTCCCCGCCACCGGCTTCAGCGTCTCTCGCAATAGCTCCACGTACGCCGGCCGGCAGTTCGGATCCCCAACAGAATTGATCAGCAGGTGAAACCCCTCGAGCCCCGCCCGCTCCAGCAGCTCCACCACCATCTCGATCACTTCCGCGTCCATCGCCGGCGACTCCGTCCCGATCGCCTCCGCCCCAATCTGGAAAAACTGCCGGTACCGCCCCTTCTGCGGCCGCTCCCTCCGGAACATCGGCCCCATGTAATACAGCTTCTGCACCCCCGGCTTCTGCCCCAGGCTGTGCTCGATGTATGCCCGCATCACCGACGCCGTCGCCTCCGGCCGCAGCGTCAGCGACGCCCCGTCCCGGTCCTCGAACGTGTACATCTCCTTGCCCACAATATCGGTGTCCGCTCCCACGCCCCGCGCAAACAGCGCCGTCTCCTCCACCAGCGGCGTCCGGATCTCGGCGTAGTGGTAGCTCGCAAACACCGCTCGCGCCGCCGCCTCCACTCGATTCCACACCGCGCTCGCGGGCGGCAGTATATCCCGCATTCCCTTTACGGCTTTAATCATTTCCTTGGCTTCCCGCCCGTCCTACGACGGCTCCTCGCGGTAGATGCGGCAGGCCTCCACGTAATGCTGCGTGTTCAGCCGGAACCGTTCCTGCTCTTCCTCGCTCACCTGCCGCCTCAGCTTCGCCGGCACTCCCATCATCATGCTCCCCGCCGCCACCACCATCCCCTCCGGCACCAGCGCTCCGGCCGCGATCACCGACCCCTTCCCGATCCTCGCGCCGTTCAGCACAACGGCCCCGATGCCGATCAGGCAATCGTCCTCGATCACGCACCCGTGCAGCGTCACCGAATGCCCAACCGTCACCCGGTCCCCAATCCTCACCGCGAACTCCCCCTCGTCGCAGTGCAAACAGGAATTGTCCTGAATGTTTGATTCATTTCCGATCGTAATTGTATTTAAATCGGCTCGAATCGTAACGTTCGGCCAGATGCTCGAGCGCTCGCCGATCACGGCGTGGCCGATCACCTGCGCGCTGGGGTCGATGTAGGCGGATGCGGCTACCTGGGGCACGGCGCCGCGATAGGCGCGAATCATAGCTTACGAGGAGAAACCTCGATGGTATCACACGCTCACCCCACCGCCCGCTCAACCCATCGTACCCACCAACTCCTTGCCTCCAGGGAAGGGAAGTCTCTTCCGGGGAACCTGCCAACCACCCCGTGACAAGCCGGTTCGGTACCGGAGGCGGGTCATAGTCCGGGTCGGCGGCGATACGGCCCACTCGCGCGCCGGACAAAAATCCGGCGGAAGCTCAGTCCGGGCCAAAACCCGCCCGGAAGCACGCACGGACCGAAGTCCAATCGGACTCAGAGAGGCGCCCGACAAGGCGCACTTCACGCTGCGGCAACGTCACGGGGAACAACCGGAAGAAGGACGGCTGATGAAGTCCAGCCTCCCGACAATCGCGCAATTCGCAGTCCGCCGGGGCCAACTCTCTCGGGGTTGTTTCGTGATCAAACCAACGATTACGTCAGGCCGATGACGTTGATAAAGCTCAGTCGATAGCACCACAGCGGGCCGGATCTTCGTCGCGTCCGCACCCGGAAACGCGCCGGCCACGACATCACCCGGCTTCAACGCTCTTCCCGCTCCTGCTGCTCAAACCGTTCGAGAGATGCGACTGTAGCATCCCGAAGATCGTCGTCCGACCAGGAATCCGGCCAGTCAACACGCCGCCCGCATCCGTGATCCACAAGTTGCTATGCCCAAACGAGCACCTTCCGGGCCTCGTCCGGCGGAAGCATCCGAACAACGTTGATGAGCGACTCTTCACTGGTGCTAAGAACCACGGCCTTCCTCTCGAGCTCCCAGTTTACCGTCGTCGGACCTCCACGGCTGCCAACATTTGCTGGGTTGCGGGGCATTGAATGCCCCCGGGTTGACGAGACGTGGCAAACGCGGCTGCGGCCGCCAGTCTTCTCCGGAACAGAGCTTGAATCTGCCTCACATCGCGTAACCGGCCGCGCTTTTGTCCCTCCTGGTCGGCCGCTTTTCTCAAATTGAGTTGCGCGGGAGCTGGAGGTGATCGTGAGGCGGAGGTGACCCTGAATTTGAGTCGCAGAATGCCTCTGTGTTTGTGCGGAATCGAGGCCGGCGGCACCAGACCAAGCCGATCATCGAACGAGAGCAGGCGGGACGCATCCGTGAATGTCCTGTCTCGAGGATGTCTCCAGCGATCTCCGAAACGCTACTCCACGGCGCCCCATTGCCTAAGTAGCGTAACTGTTCTCCTTTGGCTGTCGCCGCCAAACATCAGCGCGTATCCCAAGGGAGTACATTCCACGATCTCGCCCGGCCGCTCGTAGCTGCCGGGAATCTTCACGCGAAGGCTGAGATCGGCGCCGCGTTCCAGGAGTAACTGTGTTGCCGGCAAGCCGTGTTCGTCGCACTGCGTCACTGCATGGAAGATGGGCGTTTGGCCGCCAATGCCAGCCTCATCGACAGTTGCGCCGGCATTGACGTTGGCCCCACGGTCGAGGAGTAGCGTGGCGGCTGCAACGTTGCCGTATTCCGCGGCCAAATGCAAGAGCGTTCCTCCTTTTAGCAAAAGGGAACGTCCGCCGCTTTGGCCGCAATCGAGTTCTGGGAAAGATTGATTCACGACTCCAGGCTCGGCGTCCATCAGTCTTGCCAAATCATCTAGCCGCCCGCGGAGTACTGCCAGCACACCCGGCATGTTGTACCTGGTCTCCCCGCCGGCTTGCAAGAGAATGTCGACGCAGGCGCTCAGCCGTTCCGGCGAACGCTCGTATCCCGCAATGAGATAGTCGAGAGCCGTGCCCGGATATGCGTGGCCGTCTATCTCGTATCCGTGGTCTCGGCAGTTCGGATTCGCGCCGTGATCGAGAAGCCATTCAAGAGCGGCCGGGTCCAGTGACTCGCAGGGGGCAAAGATGATGGGGAAATGTCCGTGCCACCATGCGTTCACGTTCGCGCCGTGCGACACCAGAAGCTCCATCATCGGGATGCGATATGCGTTAAGCGACGCCCGCATCAGGGGTCCGTCGCCCCCTTGGTGCACGTCCGACCCGTGCGCGATCATCCATTCCGCGATCGCTAGTCTCACGGGACCCGGGGGCTCCCAGGGCACGCGGCATTCGGCAACCCACGTGAGCGGCCCATCCTTGCCGTAGCCAATCGGCGCTCGGTGCAGCGCCGCGTTGCGCGTCATCATGGTTTGGATGCGCGCGATGTCGTTAGTGTCAATTGCCTGCTTGAGCTGCCCGACCTCCTCGAATGACTCTACATGCGCCTTGAGCTTGGGCCAACTCGCAAACCCGTAAAGGCGTGCGATCTGGAACTGCGCCTCGGCGCGCGATGCGGCCCTCCCTGCTCTGAGCAGGTCCTTGGCTTGATCCCTCAGATGGCGGAGATTGGGATGATCCGGAAGAGGCTGCGGGGCCCCGTTTGGTTCGGTCGACATAGCGACCTCCTTTCATCGAACCGCCCGGCGTCCGCATAATCGGGCTGAAAGAAGGTTGCTGAAACTCGAAACTGAAAGGTGGGCTTCTACCCTTCCCGCGGACCGGATGCGTCCCTCACGCTAACGCCAATCCTATCATGCTCCTCGAAATGCGCGGCTCCATCGCCGCCCCCCGGTGCTTCCCGGCGGTTCGGCCCGCACATGCGCCTTCCCTCTCCTGCGCTCATCGACAACCAGCAATGAATCAAATTCCGCCCTCCTGTCGATTCGGCCCCACCCCGTTCGACGTACCGGCAGAGAGCCAGTACGATAGCGGGCAGCAGCGGCCCATCTGCGCTCTCAATCTGCGTTCACCGGTTAGCCAACAACTAGCTAAACTCGAAAACACCCACCCATCACCCAACCCAAAGGAGATTCCGAAATGCGATTCATGGTCCTCGTCAAAGCAACCGCAGAGTCAGAAAAAGAAGGCGCCCTCCCCGATCCACAGCTCATGGTCGAGATGGGCAAGTACAACGAAGAGCTCATCAAGGCTGGCGTTCTCCTCGCCCTCGATGGCCTCCACCCCAGTTCCAAAGGCGCGCGCGTCAGATTCTCCGGCAACTCGATTACCGTCGTCGACGGCCCCTTCGCTGAAACCAAGGACCTCATCGCCGGCTACTGGATCCTGCAGGTCACGTCCCTCCAGGAGGCCATCGAATGGGTCAAGCGTTGCCCCCACGCCGGCGATTCCGAAGTCGAAATCCGCCGCATCTTTGAGATGGAAGATCTCGCACCCATCCTGTCCGAAGAGCAGATCCGGCACAAAGTGGCGAAACGGGCCGGGCTGCCCAATCAGACCGCCAATAACTAGCCGCTTTCGCCCCCGCCCCTTACGGCATCGGCTCGGCCGGCACTCTCCAGCGCCCCGCCACCAGTTCCAGATTGAAATTCTCCCCCAGGTACACCCGCCGCACTTCCGCGTCGTTGCCCAGCTCCTCCGGCGTCCCCGTCCGGAAAATCCGCCCCTCGTTAATAATGTACGCACGGTCGGTCACCGCCAGCGTCTCCCGCACGTTGTGGTCGGTGATCAGAATCCCGATGCCGCTGTTCCTCAGCTCGAAAATTATCTTTTGCAGCTCCAGCACCTGGATCGGATCGATCCCCGAAAACGGCTCGTCCAGCAGCAGAAAATCCGGGTCGATCACCAGCGACCGCGCAATCTCCACCCTCCGCCTCTCCCCGCCGCTCAGCGCATACCCCTTGTTCTGCCGCACCGTCTCCAGCCCCATCTGCCGGATCCTCCGGTTCATCCGGTCCCGCCGCTCCGCCCCCGTCATCGGCAGCGTCTGCAGAATCGCCATCAGGTTGTCTTCCACCGACAGCTTCCGGAACACGCTCGGCTCCTGCGGCAGATAGCTCACCCCTCGCCGCGCCCTCTGGTACATCGCCATCCCCGTGATGTCCGTCTCCTCCAGCAGCACCTTGCCCGAGTCCGGACTCACCAGCCCCACAATCATGTAAAACGATGTCGTCTTGCCCGCCCCGTTCGGCCCCAGCAGCCCCACCACCTCGCCCTGCTGCACCCACAGCGAGACGTTGTCCACCACCTTGCGCCCGCGGTACGACTTCGACAGTTCTCTTGTTTTTAACGTCTTGGGACTCATCTAGCGGTTACTTCCGGAGCAGGAGGCTGGATGCGGGCTGCTTTTCCACCCCATTCACCAGCAGCCTATCATTGTTGGCAAACCAGGTCAATTCAGAGCCTTTCGTCGTCCCCTTCAGGCTGTCCACAAGCTGCGGACGCCCCTCCTCCAGCACCACTTTCCCGTCGTCCACAAAGTACTGCGCCCGCTCCGCCGTCCCCACTCTCTTGCGCGCCGCGCCCGTCGAGATAATCTCCACCTTCCCCTTCGCCAGCGCCCGGTCGAGCGACGACCCCGTGTCTCCCTTCGCCCCCGTCTTCGCGTCGCCCCCGCTCTCCGTCTCTCTCAAATACGCGTCCACTTCGTTGCCCGTCACGCTCAACCCCGGCCGCGTCAGCTTCACCCCGCCCGTGTACCGCGCCAGGTGGTCGTCGTCCGTGTACACCATGTCCTGCGCCTTCACCACCGTAAAAACAGGACCCTGCCCCGATGTTTTTCCGCTCCCCGCCGTGCTCTTCTTGTCCAGCAGCTCGCTCGTCACCCCCCCGTGCGCCTCCAGCCGCGATTCCTCCCGGTCGATCGCGATCTCCGGCGCCTGCAGCCGGTTCGCCTCCTGCCACGCCACCGCCCCGCCCTTATAAACAATCTGCTCATCGTGATTCCGGCTCTGCATGTGCTCCGCCTTCGCGTGCAGCGGCTGGTCCGCCGACAGCATCCCCGACGAATCCCCGTTCTTGTCCGGCATCCGCACCGAGTTCACTCCCCCGTCTGCCGTGAAGTCGCTGTTCTTCTCGTCCAGCACAATCCTGTCCGCCGCCGTCGACCCCGTCGCGTCCCATATCCGCGCCTGCCCGGTCAGCGTCATCCGGTTTCTGCTCTGGTCCAGCTCCGCCTTCTCCGCCTTCGCCTGCCTGTCCCCCGCCTGGTAGCGGAAATCCCCCCACTGCTCCACCTTCGCCACCTGGTTCGTCTTCGGCTCAAACGCCGCCGTCATGTCCTTGCTCCACGTCATCGCCGCCGGCGGCGCAACCTTGGCCCCCGCCAGCTTCGGGTTCTGCGTCTTCGTCGTCACGTTCACCGCCCGGAACGACTCGATCTGGTTCCCCGCTCCATACGCAATCCAGATCCTCTCCCCCGTCACCAGCCTCCGCGGCCGCCCCGGCCCGTTCGGCGTGAACTCCAGCGTGCTCGCCGCCTCCGTCTCCACCGACTCGATCTCCTCCCCGCCCGCCCGCATCTTCATGTGGATGATCTCGCTCTTCAGCGTCCGCGTCTCCGGGTTCGCCGCCCCCGCCGCCGGCTCCGACACCACCACCCCGTGCCCGTTCGCCACCGCCTCCTTCAGCTTGCTCTCCCCGTGCTCCCCCTTCTTCTCCACCTCGAAATTCATCTCGATCCGGTCCGTCGCGATCGTCGTCTTCCCGCTCTTCGACGTCGATATCAGCCGCCCGTTCGGCTGCCCCGTGATCTGGCTCACCTGCCCGTCGGCGAAGTTCATCGCCATGTGATCCGCCGCGAAGTCCATCGTCCGCGTCTCCTGCTGGTTCACCCCGTGCGCCCCATCCGACTCCACCAGCGAGATCGCCCCCTTGGTCAGCGTCACCACCGTCGCCCCACCGTCCATCCTCAGCGTGTCCCGCGTCATCTTCGCCCACGGCGCCAGGTACACCTTCGACTCCGCTTCCTTATAGGTCAGCTCCCCCGTCTCGATGTGCATCGGCGGCGCCTTCGGGTTCGTCCCCCGCCACGTCAAATCCGCCTCGCTCGCCAGGTGCAGCTCATGCGTCTGCGGATCGTACTGCGCCCCCTTCCCCGTCCCCCCTCCCCGGTCGAACTCGAAGCTCACCTCCCGGTCCGTCGTCGCTTTCCCCGTCTTCGTCTCGAAATGCACCCCCGAGCTCTTGATCACCATCAGCCGGCTGTCCGGTGCCCCCTCGGCCGGCACGTTCATCGTGATCTCTACCGCCCCCTCCGAATACAGCATCCCCGTGCTGATATCGAACTGCGCCTCCGCGCTCTTCACCAGGTCGTAGCTCGTCGCCTCTTTGTTGTACAGGTGCAGCTCTACGCCCTTCAGCTCGAACTGGTTCGGCTCCCGCACCTGCCGGAAGTCCTTCGCCTTCACCTCCACCGTCGGCTTCCCGTTCGCCGTCTGCTTCCACTCCCAGTCCTTCGCCGTCGACGCCGTGTCGTCCGGAAGGATCGATGGCGTCTTCGGCGCCGTCTGGCTCCGCGTCTGCACTCTCTTCAGGTAAGCGCTCACCACCAGCCCAATAATCGCCGCCATCGCGAGAAGTAATATCGGGCGGGTCCGCCACATCTCCCTCTATTGTAAGCGCCCCCGCCTCCCCGCGCCCTCCGGCCCTCCTTCGCCTTCACGCCCGCAGCACGCCAGCCCCGTCTACCCAAATGTCCTCGCTCGAGCCGAGATACGATTCCGAGTCGGGTTTCTTCCACCGCGCAAACGGCGAACAACTTCTTTTGAGGAATGTCGTTGTCGCCGCCTCCCCGCGTGGTCCGGCCATTGGATCGTCGCGCCGCCCGGCCCCGCCTAGCGGAACGAGCCGGACGCTATCCTCGCCCGGCCCCCCGGCAGCCTCTCCGCCGGAATAGACTGCCGCGATTCTCAAAGTCAATCGAGGCAGGTGCCCAATGTTTCTGACGTCTGCCGGGAAACTCCCCGCATCCGGCAAAGCGGTGTCATGATGGATTCATGCCAAAGCCTCCCACCGGCTTCTCTTTGGCCATCGAATACCACCGCGAAGACGATGGACGGTGGCTGGCGGATATCCCGGCCCTGCCAGGCGTCACCGCATACGGGCGAACCCGCAAGCAAGCGACGGTCGCCGTGCAGGCGTTGGCTCTGCGTTTGATCGCCGACCGGCTGGAGCATGGCGAGGCCGTTCCCGGCCCGATGAACGTCTCCTTCATTGCCGCCTGAGAAACCATCGCACGATTGGCCGTCCACAAAGGCAAAGCAGGCACTCGCCGCATTGCTGCGAGCCGGCTGGACCATCAAGCGCCAATCCGGCACATCGCATCGGATTCTGGCCCGGTCCGGTTGGCCCGATGTCCTGTTCGCATATCATGACAGGGTCACACTCGGCCCCACGGCAATGAAGGTCCTGGCCAAAAAGACCGGGCTTACACCAGAGGATCTGTAGATGGTGGAGATCGCTTCGGAAAGCACTGCGGAATTTCCGCGGTCGCGAAGCTCAACGCCGCAACGCCATTGCTCCGCTTTCCCCCGAACCGCGCCGCCGCTTCGAGTCCCGTCTCCCGCTCCGTGTACAACACGTCCGGGCCGGACACTGGACTTTCGCCTGGGCCATCACGAGCCCAACCCCGATCCTGTCTTTCCTCGGGAGCAGGTCAGCGCGGGCCTGCTTCAAAAGCAGTAGCGCCGCCGGTTGTCCGGCCACCGGAACCGAATGCAGCCCGGAAGAAAGCATTCGCCCGGCACGAAAGCTTTCATCCCGACCCTGGCGTGCGATCTGTTAGAGCTGTGGATGCCGCGGTAGAGGTCATCACGCGAAGCCCGCCAGCCCCGGCACAAAGCGATAAATCGAGGCGGCCGCAAGCCCTCAAACGCATCGGAGTCCGGCAGGAAGTCCCCGGCCATGCCGTGAGAAGATAACGCCACGTCCACGCGGACATCGTCCTGCCACCGCGCTGCCTTCCTCGCCTTTCCTTCCTCCCTCCCGGCCCTCCATTCCCTCCCGGTCAAGAAAAATATCACCCCTGAAATCAATCGCTTCCGCCGATTTTTTAGCACTCCCCGCCGAAGTGTGCTAATACATTAGAGAGAGCGCTTCCCGAATCGTCGGGCCGCGCCCAGAGTTTCCAGTCTGCTCAATAATCTAATTTTCGAGGAGGTTCTGAAGCGATGAATATCCGACCGCTCCACGACCGTATTGTGGTAAAGCGCATTGAAGAAACCG
>DAIDHC010000140.1 GCA_027452065.1 Bryobacterales bacterium | reverse complement strand
CACAAACAAAAACCCCCACAGCGCGAGCCGTGGGGGCCAAGTTTTCTCGAAGACCGACGCTCACCTTTAGCACTTTTTAACGTGGTTGCAATTAGCAGGCCCGCATCGCGCAAGCCTAAATCAATCCACGACCAACTCTATTTTACCAGCGGGGCCTTCGGGAATCAATGATTTTCCGCTTGCGCGAGCCGTCAATGACCATTCATTGAGGCGCTAAGTTCTTCAAAACGCTTGCGTTGCTCCGGTGTCAGCATTTCCAGGATGCGGTTCCTCCCCGTCGCCCGGAATGACTCCACCTCGGCATCCATGTCCTGCCGGTACTTCACCATGTCGTCGAGGATCGAGGTCAGCTTCGCCGCCTGATCCGGCGTCAGCTTCAGCTCCGTCTTCAACTGTTCGTAGGTGACCTTCTGATCGCTGCGCCAAAGCAGGTTCGCCCGGTGCAGCCGGCTGTGCAAGCCGGTCCTCATCGTCAGCGCGCCCGACACCGCGCCCAGCAAAAACACCATCAGCAGGAGCGCGAGCACACGGGGATCGCTCCAGGGGGCTCGCTGCGAAGGGAGCATAGGAATGATCGCTTCCTACTCGCGAAAACTGGCCAGATTTACCAGCACGCTGTTGCGGTCCTGATCGGGCTGCTGCGCCAGCGTCAGCGTGCCGTCAGCCGGCGTAGCGTCGCTCACCGCCACGATGCTGGCGCCGGCCGCGTTGGCGCCGAAGTCGCCCGGCTCGGTGGAAATCAGATATCCCGCCATCAGCAGGAACATCGCCGCCGAGGCGAACGCAACTCTCCGGCCGAAGGCGTTATCCAGCAGCATCGACCATACCGACGGCCGTGCCTGGGCTTCGATCCTCGCCATCACCCGGCCATAAAAGCCCGGGTTCGGCTCCGCCTCCGGACTGCGAAGCGACCGCAGCAGCGCCGACTGCTCGGAGATCCGTCCGACCTCCCTTGCACAGTCGCCGCATGCCTCCATGTGCTCCTGGAATTCTTTCCCGGCCCGGGAAGGATCTTCCAGGTAAGCCTCCAGTTTCACGTGAATGGGATCATGCATGTGCTTCATTCCCTCAAAGTCAGTTCCCAAACTCTACCGGCGGATTTCTGTTCCGCTCTCATCCGTCCACCGCGCTCGTCCATCTCCGCGCGTTCCAATCCGGACGGCCGGATCGATAGCGGATGCCCTTTCCCTGTCAGCCGGCATGGCATCGAAGCTCATACGCCTGCGCCACGGTTCAACCTCTGGGCGGCTTTTAACAACTTCTGCCGCGCCCTGAATAGCTTTACCTTGATTGTATTCTCATTCATCCCGGTCAGGCGAGATAATTCTTCGACCGAATACCCCTCTACTTCCTTGAGTAGAATCATCGTCCGGTCTTCTTCGGAAAGCTTGGCCAACAGCTTCACCACCAGGTCCCGCTGCGCCAGCCGCGCATCCATCGGACGCTCGCGGTCGATCACCGTGTCGCTGTTCTCCATCTTGCGCGTGTCTTCTTCGCTGAAATCGCTCTCGTACACCAGCTTCCGCACCCGCTTCTTGCGCAGGTAGTCGTAGCACTCGTTGACGGTGATCTTATAAATCCAGGTCAGAAGGGAACTGCGAAAATCAAAATTCTTGATCGAGAAATAGATCTTGGCGAAGACCTGCTGGGAGATGTCCTCGGCGTCGTTATGGTTCCGAAGTATGCCGTAAATAATTGAAAAGACTTTGGCTTGATACCGGTCAACAATCTCGTGAAACGCCAGATCGTCGCGCGCCTGCACCCGGCGCACCAGCGCCGCTTCATCCGTGTTCCGGTGGTCCACTTTGCCTTTTGTCCCCAGCCCGGTGCCGGTGATGGGAAAGCTGAGCACGCCGCTTGCGCCGTTCATACAAACCAGCAGACGCGCCCGGCGGCGGCGCGGTTGCAAGCTCCGGAGCGGAAACCGCTTCGCCCCGCGTCCTGTTTCCGTCGCCCGCTCCGGCCCCGATCGCCACCGCCCGTTGGCGGCCCCGATGCGTCATCGATTCATGCCGCGGTCGCGCGAGGCGCAAGGGTATTCGCTTCAACGTCCTGTTGACCACAAACCCCCGCCTCGAAGCCGATTCCGGCCCGCAACTCTCCTCACCGGAGTGTAACACCCACCGTCTCCCCGCGGCCAATTCGCCCCCGCCGCCGCTCCCGGCGCCGGACAACTTCCGCCCGCTCTCCCCCACATCTTCCAACCCCGTCCCGCCGTATTCCACTCGCCCTCCCTGGCCCCGCCCGGCTCCCCGCGCCCGCTACCGCCGGCCCCCGAAGCGGGTCGCCGAAATTCGGACTTTACAATTGGCCTGTCGTTTGCTAGGCTGGAAAAAGCGTCTCACGATAGACCTATCCCAGTGGGAGGTGGAGTTCGTGACGTTCTCCGCCGTCTGCACCAATGAGGACCAATGGCAACAGGTAAAAAGTTCGAAGCTGCCGCAAAACAGGTGGAGCCCCGCCCTTACGCGCTCCCCGAAGCGGTCAGTCTGGTTCAAAAGATCAAATTCGCGAAGTTCGACGAGACCGTCGAGGTGCATATGCGTCTCGGCGTCGACCCCAAACACGCCGACCAGATGGTCCGCGGCACCGTCGTGCTGCCCAATGGGCTCGGTAAATCCAAAAAAGTTCTGGTCATCGCCTCCGGCGACAAGCAGCGCGAGGCCCAGGAGGCCGGCGCCGATCTGGTCGGCGGCGACGACATGGTGACCAAAATCCAAACCGAAAACTGGACCGATTTTGACGCCGTCATCGCCACGCCCGATATGATGCGCTCGGTCGGTAAGCTCGGCAAGGTGCTCGGTCCCCGCGGCCTGATGCCCAACCCGAAAACCGGCACCGTCACCACCGACGTCGCCCAGGCCATTAAAGAGATCAAGGCCGGTAAGGTCGAGTTCCGGGTCGACAAGACCGGTGTCATTCACGCTCCGGTGGGCAAGGTCAGCTTCCCGACCGACAAGCTTCTGGAAAACGCCAACAGCCTGATTCAAGCCGTCGTCAAAGCCAAGCCGTCGGCCGCCAAAGGCAAGTATGTGAGAAGCGTCACTCTCTGCTCCACCATGGGGCCGGGCGTGCCGCTCGATGTCGCGGTGTTCAACGCCAAGCAGGCCTGAGCGCCGGCGCAACCGGGGCGGGGGTAAAAAAAGATGAAAAAGAAATCAGAAAAAGAGAAGGATCTGGCGGCGCTCCGCAAGGAGTTCGAAAAGGCCCAGCACGTTTTCCTCACCGGTTATGAAAAGATGACCGTCCAGCAGGATTATGAGCTTCGCAAAGCGGTCCGCGGCGCCGGCGGCAAGTATCAGGTTGTCAAAAACAATCTGGCCGAAAAGGCGTCCTCGGGCACGGCCGCCGAAAAGCTCACCGAGGGTATTGCCGGCATGACCTCCATGGCCTGGACCGAGCGCGATCCGGTGGCTCTGGCCAAGGCTCTCACCGCCTACGCCAAAACCAACCCGGCTTTCGTCTTCAAAGCCGGTATGGTCGAGGGCCGCGTCGTCGACGTCGGCTCCATTCAGGCTCTCGCCTCGATGCCGTCGCGCGAACAGATCCTGGCCAAGGTTTTGTTCCTCATCCAGGCTCCGGCGCAGCGGTTGGTGACGGCCCTTTCCGGTGCCGGGCGCAACGTTGCCGCGGTCATCGATCAGGGCGTGAAGAACGAAAAGTTTTCTTAAGTACAGGTTTCCAGATACAGGTTTTCAATAACGAGGGAGTACAACGACTCATGGCGGACATTCAAGTAATTGCGGATCAGATTCAAGGGCTTACGCTGCTCGAAGCGGCGGAGCTGGTAAAGGTGCTCGAAACCCGGTTGGGCGTTTCGGCCGCGGCGGCTTCCGTCGCCGTCGCCGCGCCGGCCGCCGGTGCTGCCGCGGCCGCTCCGGCGGCTGAGGAAAAGACCGAGTTCACGGTCGTCCTCACTGCGGCGGGCGCCAACAAGATCAACGTTATCAAGGCGGTGCGTGAAGTCACCAGCCTCGGTCTCAAGGAAGCCAAGGACCTGGTCGACGGCGCCCCCAAGACGGTCAAAGAGGGCGTCAATAAGGACGAGGCCGAGGCCATCAAGAAGAAATTCACCGAGGCCGGCGCCACCGTCGAAGTGAAGTAAGCCTCGCCGGCGCACAGCCGGCCCGCCGTTCTTTTTCGGCGGGCCGCCCGGGATTTTTTCCCGGCTTGGCTTTGCGCCTGCCGCCGGTTGCGTCTGCCGGCGTGGTTTTTGCTGCGTGCTGGCCGGCCTGGTTCCAGGGATCGCCCGTTGCCAGCACGTTGGTTTCCATTATTGCTTCCCCGGTTTGACGTCTTGGGCCGGGTTTGTTAACCTGGAGTGGTAAAGGCCCGGATTCTTGCTCTCGTGATATTCGCACCCTGCGGTTCCCTCTGCTGCTTTGCCGAAGCGGCATTGGATGTCGCCGAGCTTTCAGCCTTCCCGCTATTCGTGTATCCGGCCGGATTCGCCGTGCCCGGAATTCTTGCTCCTGCTCAGCGCTGCCCCTTCCCTCATTCGCATCGGCCCACGGAGCGGGCCGCCGTGTGTTTGAGCCGCTGAGCCGGTTCGGGCCGTATTTGGCCAGTGTCCGTGTTGGTTAGTGTCGCTTTTGGTCATTCCGTGAGGAGCGCATGATGGAAAACGTTGCCCAGTATACCCCGCGCGAGCGGGTGGATTTCTCTCGTATCAAGACCTCGATCCCGATCCCGAACCTGATCGAGGTGCAGAAGAAGTCTTATGAGCGCTTCCTGCAAATGGATCTTCTGCCCAGCGAGCGCGAGGACACCGGCTTGCAGAGCGTGTTCGCTTCGGTCTTCCCGATCTCGGACTTCCGCGGCCTCAGCCAGCTCGAATTCGTCGATTACGCCATCGGCAACTGGGAGTGCAAGTGCGGCAACCTCAAGGGTCTCCATCACCTGCGCTCCACCTGCCGCAATCCGGCCTGCGGGGCCACCATCAAAACCGATCCGTTCCACGTCGGCGATGTCCTCTGCCATAAGTGCGGCACGTTCAATAAAAATATCGTCACCTTCTGCAATCGCTGCGGCGATCCGGTCGGCCTGCAGTTGAAATACGACGTCGCCGAGTGCGAAGAGCGCGGCATGACTTTCGCCGCGCCGCTCAAAGTCACCATCCGCCTCACCGTTTTCGATAAGGATCCGGAAACCGGCGTCAAAACCGTCCGCGATATCAAGGAGCAGGAGGTCTTCTTCGGCGAAATTCCGCTGATGACCGACAACGGCACCTTTATCATCAACGGCACCGAGCGCGTCATCGTCAGCCAGCTCCACCGCTCGCCGGGCGTCTTCTTCGAGCGCGTCGCCATTCAGAACTATTTCCTCGGCAAGATCATCCCCTATCGCGGGAGCTGGGTCGAGTTCGAATACGACGCCAAGAACCTGCTCTACGTCCGCATCGACCGCAAACGGAAATTCTACGGCTCGGTCTTCCTGCGCGCCCTCGGTCTGAAGTCGGATTCGGAAATCCTCAAGGGCTTCTATAAGACCAGCGACATCGTCATTAAAGACAAGAAACTCTACTGGAAGGTCTCCGACGGCCTCATCGGTCTCAAGCTCAGCCACGCCATCAACTCCAAGTCCGGCGACGCCGTCGTCCCCCAGGGCCGCAAAATCACCAAGTCCGTCTTTGAGGCCATCCAGAAGGCGCGCATCGATATGGTCGAGGTCGCCCCGAACGATCTCGAAGGCGCCTTCGTCGCCGCCGACGTGGTCGACATGTCCACCGGCGAAGTCATGGCCGAGGCCAATCACGAGCTTACCCAGCCCATCCTCGCCCGCCTCATCGACGGCGAGCTTCCCGGCGTCACCATCTTCTTCCCCGAGCGCGACGAGGTCGGCAACGTCATCTCCGCCACCCTCCGCAAGGACCCGGTCAAAACCCAGAAAGACGCCCTGCTCGAGATCTACCGCAAGCTCCGCCCCGGCGATCCGCCGACCGAGGAAACCGCCACCCAGTTGTTCGCCGGCATGTTCTTCGACCACCGCAAGTACGACTTCTCGCGCGTCGGCCGGATGAAGTTCAACATCAAGATCCACGAAAACGCCGAGTACGCCCCGGCCGAGTGGCTCGAAGCCGCCGAAAACCAGAGCCGCAATCCGCTCGACCGCCGCACGCTCGATAAAGCCGACTTCATCGACACCATCCAGTACCTTCTCAAGCTCCGCCGCGGCATCGGCATGGTCGACGACATCGACCACCTCGGCAACCGCCGCGTCCGCGCCGTCGGCGAGCTGCTCGAGAACCAGTTCCGCATCGGCCTGGTCCGCATGGAGCGCGCGATCAAGGAAAAAATGTCGGTGTACCAGGAAATGTCCACCGCCATGCCGCATGACCTGGTCAACGCCAAGCCGGTCATGGCCGCCATCCGCGAGTTCTTCGGCTCCAGCCAGCTCAGCCAGTTCATGGACCAGACTAACCCTCTGTCCGAGATCACCCACAAGCGCCGCCTGTCGGCCCTCGGACCAGGCGGCCTGTCGCGCGAGCGCGCCGGCTTCGAAGTCCGCGACGTTCACCCCACCCACTACGGCCGCATCTGCCCCATCGAGACGCCGGAAGGCCCCAACATCGGCCTCATTTCCTCGCTGTCCTGCTTTGCCCGCATCAACGACTACGGCTTCATCGAAAGCCCCTACCGCCGCGTCATCAACGGCGTGGTGATCGACGAAGTGAAAATCACCAACCCCGGCGATCTTTCCTTCCGCGTCGGCGACGTCAGCCAGCGCGGCGAATTGGACAAGGCTAACGAGTCTCTCCCTTCCAAGAAACAGCCCGCCGAGTTCGAGGCCCACTGCGATTACCTCTCCGCCTGGGAGGAGGACAAGTACATCATCGCCCAGGCCAACGTCGAGCTCGACAAGGACGCCCGCATCGTCAACGACCTGGTGAACGCTCGCCAGGCCGGCAACTTCGTCCTCAAGCACCGCGACGAAATCGAGTACATGGACGTCAGTCCGAAACAGCTCGTTTCGGTCGCCGCCAGCCTGATCCCGTTCCTGGAAAACGACGACGCCAACCGCGCGCTCATGGGTTCGAACATGCAGCGCCAGGCCGTCCCGCTGCTCCGCGCCGAAGCCCCTTACGTCGGCACCGGCATGGAGCGGGTCACCGCCCGCGACTCCGGCGCCGTCGTTATCTGCAAGCGCGCCGGCGTGGTCGATTCGGTCGACAGCGAGCGCATCATCGTCCGTGTCGAGGGTGGCGGCGCCGCCCACGAGGCTCAGCTCTCCCGCGAAGTCGGAGCCGACATCTACACTCTGACCAAGTTCAAGCGCTCCAACCAGAACACCTGCATCAATCAGAAGCCCATCGTTCAGCAGGGCCGGAAAGTCAAAAAAGGCGACGTGCTCGCCGACGGTCCCTGCACCGAAAAGGGCGAGCTCGCCCTCGGCCGCAACGTCCTGGTCGCCTTCATGCCCTGGCGCGGCTATAACTTCGAGGACGCCATCGTGGTCAGCGAAAAGCTGGTCAAGGAGGACTACTACACCTCCATTCACATCGAAGAGTTCGAAATCGAGGCCCGCGACACCAAGCTCGGCCCCGAGGAAATCACCCGCGACATCCCCAACATCGCCGAAAATTTCCTCCGCAACCTCGACGAGAGCGGCATCATCCGCATCGGCGCCACCGTCAAGCCGGGCGATATCCTGGTCGGCAAGGTCACTCCCAAGGGCGAAACCCAGTTGACGCCTGAGGAGAAGCTGCTCCGCGCCATCTTCGGCGAAAAAGCCGGCGACGTCAAGGACGCCAGCCTCTACTGCCCGCCGGGCATCGAGGGCACCGTGGTCGACTGCAAGGTCTTCTCGCGCAAGGGCGCCGATCTCGACGAGCGCTCCAAATGGATCCTCGACCAGCAGGTCGAGCGCCTCCACCGCAACCTCGAGGATGAAAAGCGCATCCTCAACGACGAGCGCGCCAAGCGCCTGGTCAACCTTCTCGAAGGCAAACAGCTCGTCGCCGATCTCCACGACGAAAAGACCAACAAGAAGCTGCTCGCCAAGGGCGTCGACCTCACCCGCGACGTCATCGAAAAACTCCGGGCCCGCGACCTCAAGCGCATGCGCCTGTCCAACAAGGACGTCCGCCTCAACGAGCAGATCGACGAGATCGAGGAGATGACCTCGCGCCAGATCGCCGTTCTCGAAAAAATCACCGAGGAGAAAATCGCCAAGCTCCGCAAAGGCGACGAGCTCCCTCCCGGCGTCATCAAGCTGGTCAAGGTCTATATCGCCATGAAGCGCAAGCTTTCGGTCGGCGACAAAATGGCCGGCCGCCACGGCAACAAGGGCGTCATCGCCCGCATCGTGCCCGAGGAGGACATGCCCTACCTTCCCGACGGCACCCCGGTGGAGATCGTTCTCAACCCCCTCGGCGTTCCCTCGCGCATGAACGTCGGACAGATTCTCGAAACCCATCTCGGCTGGGCCGCCCAGGCCCTCGGCGTCCACTTCGCCACGCCCGTGTTCGACGGCGCCGCCGAACGCGACATCAAGGACCAGTTGTCCAAGGGCGGCCTTCCCACCTCGGGCAAGGTCCAGTTGTTCGACGGCATCTCCGGCCAGGCCTTCGAGCAGCCGGTCACCGTCGGCTACATCTACATGCTCAAGCTCTCTCACCTGGTCGACGACAAGATCCACGCCCGCTCCATCGGGCCCTACTCACTCATCACCCAGCAGCCGCTCGGCGGCAAGGCTCAGTTCGGCGGACAGCGCTTCGGAGAAATGGAAGTCTGGGCGCTCGAAGCTTACGGCGCCGCCTACGTGCTCCAGGAACTGCTCACCGCCAAGAGCGACGACGTTTACGGCCGGGCCAAGATCTACGAGGCCATCGTCAAGGGAGAGGCCGCCGCCGAGCCCGGCGTGCCCGAATCGTTCAACGTTCTGATCCGCGAGCTCCAGTCGCTGTGCCTGGACGTCGAGCTCATGAAGAAACCGGCCGAAATCCCCGACACCGCCCTTGCCGCGGACTAGCCGGATCGTTAGGCAGGACTGAAGACAGGAGAAATCATGTACCGTTCCTCTCCGTACGACAGAGCGAATTTGATCGCCGACTTCGATTCCATCCGGATCAGCCTGGCGTCGCCGGAAAAAATCCGCAGTTGGTCCCACGGTGAAGTCACCAAGCCGGAGACCATCAACTACCGCACGTTCAAACCCGAGCGCGACGGCCTGTTCTGCGCCCGCATCTTCGGCCCCATCGCCGATTGGGAATGCCTCTGCGGCAAGTACAAGCGCATGAAGCACCGCGGCGTCATCTGCGACAAGTGCGGCGTCGAAGTCACGCTGTCCCGCGTCCGCCGCGAGCGCCTCGGCCACATTGAGCTCGCCAGTCCCTGCTCCCACGTCTGGTTCTTCAAGGGCCTGCCCAGCCGCATCGGCTACCTGCTCGACATCACCCTGCGCGAGCTCGAGCGCGTCCTCTACTTCGAGGCCTTCGTCGTCGTCGATCCCGGCGAGGTCGCCGAGCTCAAGATCGGCGAGGTCATCAGCGACGAGCGCAAGCGCCAGCTCGATCAGGAGTTCGCCGGAAAATTCGTCGCCATGATGGGCGCCGAAGGCATCAAGGAGCTGCTCAAGAAGGTCGACGTCGAATCCTTGAGCCTGGAAATCCGCGAGCGGATGAAAACCGAGGCCTCCCAGCAGAAGAAGCTCAAGTACGCCAAGCGCCTCCGGGTCACCGAAAGCTTCCGCAAGTCCGGCAACAAGCCGGAGTGGATGATCCTCGACGTCATCCCCGTCATCCCCCCCGAGCTGCGCCCCCTGGTGCCGCTCGATGGCGGACGCTTCGCCACCTCCGATCTCAACGATCTCTACCGCCGCGTCATCAACCGCAACAACCGGCTCAAGAAGCTTATCGAGCTCCACGCCCCCGACGTCATCGTCCGGAATGAAAAGCGGATGCTGCAGGAAGCCGTCGACGCCCTGTTTGACAACGGCCGCCGCGGCCGCGTCCTGCGCGGCGCCAACAACCGCCCGCTCAAGAGCCTCTCCGACACCCTCAAAGGCAAGCAGGGCCGCTTCCGCCAGAACCTGCTCGGCAAGCGCGTCGATTACTCCGGCCGCTCGGTCATCGTCGTCGGCCCCGAGCTCAAGCTCCACCAGTGCGGCCTTCCCAAAAAGATGGCCCTGGAGCTGTTCAAGCCCTTCATCTATCACCGCCTCGAACAGCGCGGCCACTGCACCACCATCAAGCAGGCCAAGGAACTGGTCGAACAGCAGGACCCGGTTGTCTGGGACATCCTCGAAGAAGTCATCAAGGACCATCCCATCCTGCTCAACCGCGCCCCCACGCTGCACCGCCTCGGCATTCAGGCCTTCGAACCCGTGCTCGTTGAAGGCAAGGCGATCAAGCTTCACCCGCTCACCTGCACCGCCTTCAACGCCGACTTCGACGGCGACCAGATGGCCGTCCACATCCCGCTTTCCCCCGAGGCCCAGATCGAGGCGTCCACGCTGATGCTCGCCTCCAATAACATCCTCTCGCCCGCCCACGGCGGCCCCATCGCCGTCCCCACTCAAGACATGGTGCTCGGCTGCTACTACCTCACCAAGGCGCGCCTCGGCACCAAGGGCGAGGGCCGCACCTTCGCCTCCACCGACGACGTTCTCATCGCCCTCGAAATGGGCGAGGTCGAAACGCTCACCCCCATCAAGCTCCGCTATACCGGCCGGGTGATCGACCTTTCCAAGGCCTTCGACAACCAGAACGTCCTCCACACCGAGCCCATCGAGTTCATCAAGCAGTACATGGACACCACCGTCGGCCGCGTCATCTTCAACGACGCCCTGCCGGAGGACATGCCCTTCATCAACGGCCTGCTCAAAAAGAAAGGCCTCGCCCAGCTCGTTCAATACTGCTACCTCAAGTTCGGCCTCCAGACCACCGTCCAGATGCTCGACGAGGTCAAGAAACTCGGCTTCCTCTACGCCACCCGCGCCGGCATCTCCATCGGCATCGACGACATGGTCGTGCCCGGCTCCAAGCAATCCCTGGTCCGCGACGCCGAAAAGGCCGTCATCGAAGTCCAGAGCCAGTACCAGGAAGGCGCCATCACCCAGGGCGAGCGCTACAACAAGATCATCGAAATCTGGTCCAAGGTCACCGAGCGCGTCTCCGACGAGATGTTCAAGTCCATGGAAGAGGACGACCGCACCGGCCGCTATCTCAACCCGATTTACATCATGGCCGACTCCGGCGCCCGCGGCTCCAAACAGCAGATCCGCCAGCTCTCCGGTATGCGCGGCCTCATGGCCAAACCGTCCGGCGAGATCATCGAAACCCCGATCACCGCCAACTTCCGCGAGGGCCTCAACGTCCTCCAGTACTTCATCTCCACGCACGGCGCCCGCAAAGGCCTCGCCGACACGGCCTTGAAGACGGCCGACTCAGGCTACCTCACCCGCCGCCTGTGCGACGTCGCCCAGGACGTCATCGTCACCGAGCTCGACTGCGGCACCACCGACGGCATCTACGTCGAGCCGATCGTCGAATCGGGCGAAATCATCGAGCCTCTGCGCGACCGCATCGTCGGCCGCGTCGCCCTCGAGGACCAGCTCGACTACGAAGGCAACGTCATCGTCCGCGTCAACGAGGAGATCACCGAGGAACTCGCCGCCGCCATCCAGGCCGCCGGCATCGAGCGCGTCAAAATCCGCTCCGTGCTCACCTGCGAATCCAAGCGCGGCGTCTGCATCCTCTGCTACGGCCGAAACCTCGCCACCGGACGCATGGTCGAGCGCGGCGAGGCCGTCGGCATCATCTCCGCTCAGTCCATCGGTGAGCCCGGCACCCAGCTCACCATGCGCACCTTCCACGTCGGCGGCACCGCCACCGGCTCGGCCGAACAGTCCAAGCAGGACTCGAAATCCGACGGCTTCGTCAAGTTCCTCAACGTGGTCACCGTCAAGAACGCCAAAGGCGAGCTCATTGCCATGAACCGCAACGGCATCGTGGCTATCGTCGACGAAAAAGGCCGCGAAAAAGAACGCTACCAGGTCGTTTACGGCGCTAAGATCCTGTTTGCCGACGGTGCTCATGTCAAGGCTAACGACATTCTCCTTGAGTGGGATCCTTACACCTTCTCCATCCTCACCGAGGTCAGCGGCACCGTCCATTTCAAAGATCTCCACGACGGCCTCACTCTCCAGGAACAGGTCGACGAGATCACCGGCATGTCCCAGTGGGTGGTCATGGACTCGCCCGATGAGAAGCGCGTCCCCATGGTCATTGTCCGTCCCCAGGGCGGCACCAAGGCCGATGAGAAGCGCTACCTCATGCCCACGCACGCCCACCTTATGGTCACCGACGGCGAGGAAAGCCACGCCGGCGACGTGCTCGCCAAAATCCCCCGCGCCACCACAAAGACCAAAGACATCACCGGCGGCCTGCCCCGCGTGGTCGAGTTGTTCGAAGCCCGCAAGCCCCGCGAAACGGCCGTCATCGCCGAAATCAACGGCGCCGTCAAGTACGGCGAGGTCAGCAAGGGCATGCGCAAGCTCTACATCATCGGCGACGACGGCGAGCAGAAGGAATACGCCATCCCGCGCGGCGTCCACATCAACGTCCAGGAAAGCGAGCGCGTCCGCGCCGGCGATCCGCTCATGGACGGCCCCCGCAACCCGCACGACATCCTCGCCGTCCTCGGCGAAAAGGAACTCCAGAAGTATCTTGTCAACGAGATCCAGGAGGTCTACCGGCTGCAGGGCGTCAACATCAACGACAAACACCTCGAAGTCATCTCGCGCCAGATGATGCGCTGGGTCAAGGTGGACGATATCGGCGACACCGAGTTCCTCCCCGAGGAGGTCGTCGACAAGTTCAAATTCCGCGAGGAAAACATGCGCGTCGCCGAAGGCAAAGGCCGCCCCGCCTCCGGCAAGCCCGTGCTGCTCGGCATCACCAAGGCGTCGCTGTCCACCGATTCGTTCATCTCCGCCGCCTCCTTCCAGGAGACGACGCGCGTGCTCACCGAAGCCGCCATCAACGGCAAGGTCGATTATCTCCGCGGCCTCAAGGAGAACGTCATCATGGGCCGCCTCATCCCGGCCGGCACCGGTATGCACTACTACCGGGGCGTCAAAATCGCCGGCGAGGATGTGGTCGAGGAAGACGTGCTGCAGGAAGCCGACGCCGCCCTCGAAGGCATCCCCGGCTACGACGAGGAGGCCCGCAATATTTACGCCGGCGGCCTCTCGGAAGACACCGGCGACACCAGCCTCGCCGAATAACGGCACACCAACCGCCCCGGGCCGCCGCGCATCCCGCGCCGCCCGGGGCTTTCTTTTTTCGCCCCGCCCGCAGGCGCGCCCCTACACGTGCCGCTTCCGGTTCCTCACCGCCGACTTCTTCGCCGCCTTCGAGATCTTCTTCTCCTTCGCCTTCAATTTCCCGCCGGCGGTCTTTTTATGAAACAGGTGCCACCCGCACTCTCCCGGCGCCGCCCCCACCGTCACAATCGCCAGCACCAGAAACACGCGTACCAGGGTCATCGCCTTCATCATCGGCCTCGGCTCCTGAAAACTTGAGTGCCCCTCCGCCCCCGATCCTCGCACCCCCATTCCTCGCCCGCCGACCCGCGTCCCGGAGTCGCCGCCGGAGTCCCGCCGCCGGACGCCCGCCTCGCGCCGGAACTCCGCCACGCCGGAACCCCGCCCGCGCCGGAAGTCCACCGCGCCGGAACCCCGCCCCCGCCGCGGGATACTGAAAACGTGCGCGTCCACTACTTCGCCGTTGCCGCCGTCACCCTCCTGGTCGCTTGGGCCGGCTCCGCCTTCGCCCGCGCCGGCCGGTCCTGGTATCACCGCCTCCGTTTGCCCTCCTGGACACCCCCGTCCCGCCGCTTCGGACTCGTCTGGACCCTGATCTATTTCCTCGCCGCCGTCTCCGCCGCCCTCGCCCTCGACGCCGCCGGTCCCGCCCTCTTCCCCATGATCGCCGCCCTCTACGCCGTCAACGCCTTTCTCAATCTCGCCTGGCCCTACCTGTTCTTCAACCGCCGCCAGATCGGCTCGGCCACCCTCGACGCCGCCCTCCTCGCCGTCTCCGTCGCCGTCCTCATGGCCGAGGTTTTCCCGTTGTCCGCCGCCGCATCCGTCCTCCTGGCGCCCTATCTTCTCTGGTCCGCCTTCGCCAGCGTGCTTTCCTACGTCATCTTCCGCCGCAACCCTTCCCCGGCCTGACCGCCTTCCGTCCTTACTTCACCCCGCCATACGATTTCCCCTGCCCCTTGGACGACGATTGCGAATGATGCCCATGCCCGCCAGCATGATGCCGCGAATGCTTCCTCGACTTCGCCTCGGCGTTCCCGCCCAGGACAAAGGCCATCAAAATCACCGTCACCACCAGCAGCGAACGTTTCATATTCCGTCTCCTCGAGACTGAAGTGCCTATCCCGGCCCGAAATTCGCACCCGAAGCCGTCGCTTCACAAAGTTCCGCCCCGCGCGATCCAAAACTTCCATCGGCGGTCGTGATGCAGGACGATACAATAACGGAGGGAGGGCTTTCCGTGTCCGTTGATATCAAGCTCGAGGCTGAATCCGTCACCGCTCCCCTGCCCCCCGTCCCCCTCACTGTCGAAGGCTCGGCCGTGCTCCACCAGATGATGCGCCTCCGCTGGCCGGCCTGGCGCGCCCTCGGCGCCTTCGACCGCGAACGCCTCATCGAACAGGCGCTCCCCACCCTTGATGCCATGGAACGCCGCGCCAACGGCCAGTCCGCCTTCTATTCCCTCCTCGGCCACAAAGGTGACCTGCTCCTGGTTCACTTCCGCCCCGATTTCGAATCCCTCAACGCCGTCGAGCTTGAGCTCAACCGCCTCGCTCTCGCCGATTACCTCGAGCCCGTCCACTCCTATCTCTCCGTCGTCGAGCTCGGCCTCTACGAATCCACCCAGAAGGTCTACCAGGATCTCGCCGCCCGCGGCATCGCGCCCCATTCGCCGCAGTGGGACGCCGCCATCGAAGAAACGCTCGCCCGCCAGCGGGAGGCCATGAAGCCGCGCCTCTTCCCCGAGGTCCCCCCCAGCCGCTACATCTGCTTCTATCCCATGGACCGCCGCCGCGGCGAGTCCCGCAACTGGTACCAGCTCCCCATGGCCGAGCGCGCCCGCCAGATGCACGAGCACGGTCTCATCGGCCGCCGCTACGCCGGCGAAGTCCGCCAGATCATCTCCGGCTCCATCGGCCTAGACGACTGGGAGTGGGGCGTCGATCTGTTCGCCGACGACCCCGTCGTCTTCAAGAAACTCATCTACGAAATGCGCTTTGACGAAGTCAGCGCCGTCTACGCCCTGTTTGGCGCCTTCTACGTTGGCATCCGCTGCCCCGCCGCCTCCCTCGCCGGCCTGCTCAACGCTCAGCCCCCCGGCGCCTGATCCACCAGCCCCAGGCTGCGCATCAGGTCCAGCGCGTTGCTCCGCTTCACCACGCCCTCCCTCAGCCGGTAGTCGAAATGCAATTCGCCCCCCACAAGCTCGTCCTCGAAATGCACGTTGCGCGCCTCCGCGCCCAGCGCCTCGGCAATCGCCGCCAGCGCCAGGTCGTGCGTCGTCACCACGCCGATCGCCCGCCGCGCCATCAACGACCGCAGCACCGCCTCCGCCCCAATCCTCCGGTCATGCGAATTCGTACCGCTTAAAAGTTCATCGATCAAAAACAGCAGCGGCTTCCCCGCCGCCGCCAGGTCCGCCAACTGCTTCAGCCTCGTGATCTCGGCGTAGAACCGCGACCGTCCGTCCTGCAGCGAATCCACCACCCGGATCGATGCCCCCACCTGCAGCGGCGTCGTCACCAGTCTCCGCGCCCGCACCGGCGCCCCCGCCCACGCCAGCACCGCGTTCAGCCCGATCGCCCGCAGCAGCGTGCTTTTGCCCGACATATTCGACCCGCTCACCACCAGCAGCCGCGCCCCCTCGCCCAGCCGGATGTCGTTGTCCATCGCCTTCGCCGCCTCCAGCAGCGGATGCGCCAGCCCGCTCGCCTCCAACATCGGCGCCCCCTGCCGCAGTTCCGGCAGGCAGTGATCCGGATTTTCAAATCCGTAGCCGGCTAGCGCTCCCAGCGCTTCAAACTCCGCGCTCGCCTCCAGCCACCCCTCCACCGCTCCCGCCGATTCCTTCCGCCACCGCTCAATCGCCGCCGCCAGATGGACGTGCCAGAGCAGCAGCGCCGCCACCGGCGCGAAAAGCTGGTTCCTCGCCCAATCCAGCCGCGCCACCAGCCTCCTGAGCCGCGCAATCCTCGCCGACGCCGCCACGTCCTCCGTCTCCACCTTCCGTCTCACCATCTGAAGCGCCGCCGAACCCGCCGTCTCGTCCTCAATCTTCCGCAACAGCTCCGACAGCAGCCCCAGATCCCGCGCCGGCGCCTCCATCGCCTCCAGCACCTCCCGCACCCGCGGCCACAGCGGCAACGCCCACCCCAGCTCCATCAACAGCAGCGCCAGAAACGGAGCCAGCCTCACCCAACCCGCCAGAAACGCCCCCAGCGACGCCACCGTCGCCCCGCCCAGCGCATACGCCGCCGCCCGCGTCCACTTCGGCAGCCGCACCGGCGGCCTCCCCACCCACGTCAGCAAATGCTCCGGGTCCACCGACGAGCGGATGTCCTGCCCCAACAGCGCCATCTGCTCCCGCAGGTCCAGCCGCGGCCGCAGCTCCGCCGCCGCCCTCTGCCTCTCCCTCGCCTCTTCCTCGGCCGCCGGCGCCAGCAGCCACGATGCCAGCTTCGCCGCTCCGCCCCGCGTCCGCGTCGTATTCAGCAGCTCAAACAGCGACCCCGGCCCGAAAAGATCCAGATCCGCCGCGTATACATGGCCCTCTTTGAGAAACTCCGCTCCGCCCTCGCCCCCGCTCTGCCACCGGTTCTCCAGCCGCGCCAGTCCCCGCGAGTAGAACGCCGCCGCCCGCGCCGCCGCCTGCCGCAGCGCCGCCACCCCTCCCTGCACAAACACCAGCCACGCCAATGCCCCCGCCGGCGCCGCCACCCATCCCGGCGTAATCCACCTCTGCCCGAACGCCAGCCACGCCGCCACCACGATCAGTACCCCCGCCGCCAGCCGCAGGTTCCCGAGCTTCACATAACGCCGGTTCTCGCGCTCCCAATCGGCCTGCCGCCCCGCCAGCCGTGTGCGATACTCGGTCGAAACGTCCAAACTGTTAGGCTAGCAGCGCTGCCCCGCCCACCGCATGGAACAGGATCAGGAGCCCTTCCGCATCCCGGTCACCGACATCTTCGACCTCCACTCCATTTCTCCCCGCGACGTTCGCGCCGCCGTCGAAGAATATCTCCTCGAGGCCCGTCGCCTCCGCTTCCCCTGCGTCCGCATCATCCACGGCCGCGGCATCGGCGCCCAGCGCGCCCTCGTCCGCTCCATCCTCGCCTCCACGCCTTTCGTCGCCTCGTTTCAGGATGCTCCGCCCGAAGCCGGCGGCTGGGGCGCCACCGTCGTGACATTCCACCCGTGAATCCCCCGCCGCGCCCCCGGAAGAACCCGCCCCAAAAGAAATGGAACCTTACGCCCTCCCAACGTCAATACTCTACAGATGAGGACGGATGCCCCAACACATGGATGAGCTGTTGAGCCTCCCCGACGCCGACCTCGTCGCCCGCATGCGCCGCGGCAGCGACGCCGCCTTCACGGTTCTCTACCGCCGCCACCAGCGCCCCCTC
>DAIDHC010000139.1 GCA_027452065.1 Bryobacterales bacterium | reverse complement strand
CCGGTCCAGGCGTTGAGCTTATCGGGGCGGTTCAGGGTGACGGTGGCAACGTGGTCGGCGACCTGGTAGAGAACAACGGGCTCGGCCATGACGGAGGCGATTATATCAGTCCTGCCGCGCCATCTCCCATCCGGCGAGGGCGAGGGCGCGGACGCGCTCGTTGAAATGGCGGAAGCGTTCGTCGCGGGTCTGGCCCATGTGGAAGCGGAAGAAAATCTGCTGGATGACGACGGCGAGTTTGAAGACGGCGAAGACCTGGTAATAGGAAGCGCGGGAGACGTCGAAGCCGGTGCCGGCGGCGTAGCGGGCGATGAATTCGGCGGGGGTGAGCCAGCCGGGGCCGGAGGTGAGGCAGGTGACGGGGCCGAGGGCGGTGGGAGGAGACCAGTAGCAGAGGGCGACGCCGAGATCGACGAGAGGGTCGCCGATGGCGGACATTTCCCAGTCGAGGACGGCTTCGACGCGGGAGGGGTTGGAGGCGTCGAGCATGACGTTGTCGAGCTTGAAATCATTGTGGAGGAGGGTTGGGGGCTGGGAGGCGGGCATGCGGGCGGCGAGCCAATCGGCGAGGGAGTCCATGGCGGGGATGGGTTCGGTGCGGGAGCGGGACCAGCGGTCGGCCCAGCCGCGGATCTGGCGTTCGAGGAAGCCTTCGGGTTTGCCGAGGCCGAGGAGGTTGTGGCGGGGGAGATCGACGCGGTGGAGTTGGACGAGGCAATCGACGAGAGCGGCGCCGATGCGGGCGCGGTAATCGGGCTGGGCTTCGAATTCGGGCGGGACGCGGTCGCGGAGGACGAGGCCGCGGCGGCGTTCCATGACGAAGAAGACGGCGCCGATGATCGAGGGATCGAGGCAGAGGTGGAAGACGCGCGGGGCGGGCGGGAAGGCGGGGTGGACGGCTTCGAGGAAGGAGTATTCGCGGGCCATGTCGTGGGCTTTGGGAGGGACGGGGCCGAGGGGAGCGCGGCGGAGAACATAATCGCGCGCCGGCGTTTTGAGGAGGTAGGTGAGGTTGGAGTGGCCGCCGGGGAACTGTTCGACGGTCAAGCCTTGGGAAACGCCGTCGAGTTTGCCTGCGAGGTAGGCGGCGAGGGCGGGGACGTTGAGTTCTTCGCCGGGCCGTAGGGGGGCCGAGTCGGCAGCGGTCATCCCCACATTCTACGCCGGGGCGGGCGCGCGCCTGCGGACGAGGGCTACGCCGTCGCCGAGGGTGAGGAGGCAGGAGTCGACGCGGGGGTCGTCGCGGAGGAAGAGGTTGAGGGAGCGGATGGTTTCGGTTTCGGGTTCGGTGTCGGAGGGGTCGGTGACGGCGCCGTGGCGGAGCATGTTGTCGAGGGCGATGAGGCCGCCGGGGCGGACGAGGGACAGGCAGAGCTCGTAGTAGGCGGGGTAGGAGGACTTGTCGGCGTCGATGAAGGCGAAGTCGAAGGAGGAGGCGGCGCCATCGGCGAGGAGGGCGCGGAGAGTGTCGAGGGCGGGGCCGAGGCGGAGGTCGATTTTGGATTCGACGCCGGCCTGGCGCCAGAAGGGGCGGCCGATGGAGGTCCATTCGTCGCTGATATCGCAGCAGACCAGAAGACCATCGGGCGGTAGGGCGGAGGCGACGGCGAGGGCGCTGTAGCCGGTGAAGGTGCCGATTTCGAGAGCGCGGCGGGCGCCTGTGGCGCGGATCAGGAGGTCGAAGAAGGCGGCCTGATCGGGGCCGATTTGCATGTTGGCGTTGGGAAGAGAGGCGGTGGCCTGGCGGAGACGGCGCTGGATCGGGGTTTCGCGGGTGATGAGGTCGAAGACGTAGGCTTCGACCGGGTCGGGAAGGAGGCTTCGCTTGGGCATGAGTAGAAAAGCAGGGTATCAGAAGCCGGGAGGGGTGGGGAACAGGCCGCGTGCCTGTTCGAGGCGGGCGCCGATTTCGAGCAGGAGTTCTT
Source organism: Bryobacterales bacterium (assembly GCA_027452065.1). Classification (GTDB taxonomy): domain Bacteria; phylum Acidobacteriota; class Terriglobia; order Bryobacterales; family Bryobacteraceae; genus JAJYKC01. The sequence continues at coordinate 14,209 of DAIDHC010000139.1, read as the reverse complement.
CTTCCCAGGGGCGGCCGATGAGCTGGACGCCGACGGGGAGGCCGTCGCGGTCCTGGGCGATGGGAACGGCGAGGGAGGGAAGGCCAAGGAGATTGACGGGCGTTGCGGGCATCATGGCTTCGAACTGGCTGATTTCTTTTGCGGGGGTTGGGTAGCGGCGCTGGCGGTGGGGGAAGGCGGTGACGCCGCAGGCGGGCATGAGCAGGACCGGGGTGTCGCGCATCTGGCGGAGGAGGGAGGCGCGCATGGCGTCGCGGGCGGCGAGGCGCTCGATGAGTTGTTTGGCGGAGGGTTGAGGTTCGGCGAGTGCCTGGTGGAGGAACTCGGTTCCGGTCCAGTGGGCCTGGTCCTCGCGGCCGGCGATGATTTCCTGGGTGAAGGGCGCGGGGAGGATGCCGAAGAAGAACCACCAGAGATTGGGGGCGCGATCGAGGCCCTGGGGGGCGAAGGAATCGACAGCGATGCCGGCGGAGGAAAGCAGAGTGGAGGCTTTGCGGACGGCGTCGCGGACGGAGGGCTGGACGGGGACCTGGTAGAACTGCTCGACGACGCCGATGCGGAGGCCGGCTAGGTTGGGGCGGGTGAGAGGGACGGGAGCGGAGAAGGGATCGTTGGTGTCGTGGCCGGCGAGGACTTCGAACAGGATGCGGACGTCCTCGACGGTGCGGGCCATGGGGCCGGCGACGCCGAGGAGGCCGCCGGGGTGGCAGATGGTGGGGACGTGGCCGGCGGCGGAGCAGCGGCCGGGGGTTGGCTTGAGGCCGGCGATGCCGGTGAAGTGAGCGGGGACGCGGATGGAGCCGCCGCCGTCGCTGCCGATGCCGCCAGCGGAGAAGCGGGCGGCGATGGCGGCGGACTCGCCGCCGGAGGAACCCCCGGGAGTGCGGGCGAGGTTCCAGGGGTTGTTGGTGCGGCCGGCGATGAAATTGTCGGTTTCGTAGTTGGCGAGGAACTCGGGGCAGTTGGTTTTGCCGAGAGGGATGGCGCCGGCGCGGCGGAGGCGGGCGACGAGTGCGGCGTCATCGGCGGCGGGGGTGAGGCCGAGGAAACGGCTGCCGCAGCGCGTGGGGAGGCCGGCGATATTGAAGCTGTCTTTGATGGTGACGGGGACGCCGTGGAGCGGGCCGTCGAATTCGCCTTGCATCTGGCGTGTTTCGGCCTCGCGGGCGGCCTGGCGGGAGGATTCCTCGAGGGTGAGGACGAAGGCGTTGACGGCGGGGTTGTGGGCGGCGATTTGTTTCCAGTGGGCGTCGATGAGTTCGACGGGGGAGAGTTTGCGGGCGCGGATGAGGGCGGACATGGCCGAGAGAGTGAGCCGGTGGGGCATAGGGATCATTGTAGTGGGCGGGGGGTGCGCGGGGTAGGCGGGGTGAGGTGAGCGGGCCGGTAATGACATTGTCATTACGAGTTGATAAGCTGGGCTCGGGAGACGATTATGCGCGAACTGCAGCTCAAGGGGAGAAAGCGGGAAGCGCTCAACATCCGCATTCAGCCCGAAGTGCGCGATTTGATCGATCGAGCGGCGGAGCTGGAGGGAAAGAACCGGACCGATTTTGTCCTGGAGGCGGCGCGGCGGGCCGCGGAAGACGCGCTGCTGGACCGCACTGTTTACACGGTCAGCGTGAAGGCGTATCGCGAGTTTCTCAAGCGGCTGGACGCTCCGCCGCGGCCGGGCAAGCGGCTTCGCAGGAGTTTACAGACACCGGCGCCGTGGGAATGAGCGCGCCGGTTTCGGCTCCGGAGCCGCTAGCGGAGGATCACGAACTAAAGGGATTCGACTCGGGCGAAGCGGCGCTGGACGATTGGCTGAAGCGCCGCGCACGGGCGAACCAGGCCAGCGGCGCGTCGAGGACATATGTGGCGGCGGAAGGCAAGCGCGTAGTCGCGTACTACGCCCTGGCATCCGGCGCCATTTTTCAGGCGGGCGGTCCGGGCAAATTCCGGAGGAACATGCCGGACCCGATTCCGGTGGTGGTGCTGGCCCGACTGGCGGTAGATCGGCGCTACCAGGGAAGGGGGTTCGGACGGGCGCTGTTTGCCGACGCGGCCCGGCGCGTGGCCTACGCGGCCGATAGCATGGGCATCCGGGGGATCGTTGTCCACGCGATTTCCGAGGAGGCTCGGAGGTTCTACCTGAAACTCGGCTTCGAGGCGTGCCCGGCCGGGGCGATGACGCTGGTGGTGACACTTCGGGACATTCGGGCGGCGATGGAAGGAGGCTCAAGGCGGGGTGAATGAGCCCGGTACAATGGGCAGGTGGCGGCGTTGACGTTTGAGCAGGCGCGGGGTTGTGTGAGGGAGAAGCTGGCGGGGGAGCGGCGGCGGCCGGGCGTGGAGGAGGCCGGGCTGAGGGAGGCGGCGGGGCGGGTGCTGGCGGCGCAGGTGGCGGCGGACCGCGATTATCCGCCGGTGGCGCGGGCGATGCGGGACGGGTATGCGATTCGGGCGGCGGATGTGCCGGGGACGCTGCGGGTGACGGGGGAAGTGAGGGCGGGGCAGACATTCGCGGGGCAGGTGGGGCCGGGGGAAGCGGTGGAGATCATGACCGGGGCGCCGGTGCCGGCGGGGGCGGACGCGGTGGTGATGGTGGAACACACGCGGCGGGAGGGGAGCGCGGTGGTGATCGAGGAGGCGGTGAAGGCCGGGGAGGCCATCAACCCCCAGGGGTGCGAGGCGCGGCTGGGGGAGACGGTGATCGAGGCGGGGCGGCGGATCGGGTTCGCCGAGATTGCGATGCTGGCGGCGGTGGGGGTGACGCGGGTACCGGTGTACGCGCGGCCGAGGGTGGCGATCGTGGCGACCGGGGATGAAGTGGTGGAGGTGAGCGAGATGCCGCGGACCGACCAGGTGCGGAACTCGAACGCGTATTCGCTGGCGGCGCAGGTGGAGCGGTGCGGCGGCGTGGCGGAGATTCTGCCGGTGGCGCGGGACGAATGGGCGGCGACGCGGGCCTTGATCGAGCGGGGGCTGGAGGCGGACCTGCTGCTGCTTTCAGGGGGCGTTTCGGCGGGCAAGTACGATATTGTCGAGCGGGTGCTGGCGGAGCTGGGAGCGGAATTTTATTTTGACCGCGTGAAGGTACAACCGGGGCAGCCGCTGGTGTTCGGACGGGTGAAAGAGAAGCTGTTTTTCGGGCTGCCGGGGAATCCGGCCTCGACGATGGTGACGTTTGAGGTGTTCGCGCGGGCGGCGGTGGAAGTGCTGGGCGGGGAGAGCGAGCCGTCGCTGCGGCTGCTGTGGACGAGGCTGGGGGCGAAGTTCCGTCACAAGCCGGGGCTGACGCGATTCCTGCCGGCGCGGATTGAGGCGGGCGGGGAGCGGGTGACGCCGGTGGGGTGGAAAGGGTCGGGGGACATGGCGGCGCTGGCGCGGGCGAACGCATTTCTGGTGGCCGAGCCGGAGCGGGAATGCTGGGAAGAGGGGGATTGGATACGAGTGTTACCGAGATGAAAGAACCACAGGATAAGGGATCGGGAAAGTTGTCGCACTTCGACGAGAGCGGGCAGGCGCGGATGGTGGATGTGACGCAAAAGGAGGCGACGAAGCGGACGGCGCGGGCGCACGCCTTTGTGAAGATGAAGCCGGAGGTGATTGAACGGATACCGGAGAATCCGAAGGGGAATCCGCTGGAAATCGCGCGGGTGGCCGGGATTTGCGCGGCGAAGAAAACCTCGGAGCTGATTCCGCTGTGCCATCCGCTGATCCTGAGCCACGCCGATGTGGAGGTGCGGCTGGAGGAGGGCGGCGTGCGGATTGTGACCAGCGTATCGACGAGCGCACAGACGGGGGTAGAGATGGAGGCGCTGACAGCGGCGGCGGCGGCGGCGCTGACGGTGTACGACATGACGAAGGCGTTGGACAAAGGCATCGAGATTCAGGACTTGTATCTGCTCGAGAAGACAGGGGGCAAAAGCGGGGACTACCGGCGGGGATGATGGAGGGCGGCGTGCTGGGGGTATACATCGTGACGGTGAGCGATTCGTGCGCGAGGGGCGAGAGCCGGGACCGGTCGGGCGAGGCGCTGCGGGAGGCGGTGGAGAAACGGGGCTGGAGGGTGCGGGGGGGCGAGGTGCTGCCGGACGAGCGGGAGCGGATCGCGGAGAGGCTGGGGGCGCTGGCCGACGGGGGAGGGATTGAGCTGGTGGTGACGACCGGGGGGACGGGGATTGCGGCGCGCGATGTGACGCCGGAGGCGGCGCGGATGGTGGCCGAGCGGGAGATACCGGGGTTTGGCGAGGCGATGAGGGCGGAGGGGCGGAAGAAAACGGCGCGGGCGGCGCTGTCGCGCAGCCTGGCGGTGACGCGGGGGCGGACGCTGATTGTGTGCCTGCCGGGGTCGCCGAAAGGGGCGGTGGAGAGCCTGGAGGCGGTGGCGGAACTGATCCCGCACGCCTGCCGGCTGCTGGCCGGGGAGACCGAACATGGCCCCCGGGAGCCGATGTCTGCGAAACTGGAATCATGATGGGAATGTCCCCGTGGTCCACGAGGTTGTCGCTTGCCGCCGCGATGGTTCTGATGCCGGCGCTTGCCCAGAAGCCGCCCAGTTCGGAGGGCGACACTACGGAGCCGATTCGAGCGACAGTGAGCGTGGTGCTGGCGCCGACGACGGTGACCGATAGGAGCGGGAATTTGATTACCGGGTTGAACTCGGACGATTTCAAGCTGCTGGACAACGACAAGCCGCAGATCCTGTCGAAGGACGTTTCGGTGCATCCGATCTCGATGGTGGTGGCGGTGCAGGCAAATAACGCGGTGGTGGAGGCGCTGCCGAAGATCCAGAAGATCGGGAGCGTGGTGGGGGACCTGGTGGTGGGGGACAACGGGGAAGGCGCGGTGATCCAGTTCGATCATCGGATCCGGACGGTGGTGGACTTTACCAGCGACAGCGCGCAGATCAGCGACGCGTTCAAGAAGGTCAAGCCGGGGAGCTCGACTAGCGCGATGATCGACGCGGTATCGGAGGGGATACGGATGCTGCAGACGCGGCCGCCGGACCGGCGGCGGGTGATTCTGCTGATCAGCGAGACGGGGGATTACGGGAGCGAGAATCACGTGCGCGAGGTATTGACGCAGGCGCAGTTCGCCAACGTGGTGATCTACACGGTGAACATTTCGCACCTGGTGACGGCGCTGACCAAGCCGGCGATGCCGCCGTCGCCGCCGCCGATCCCGACGACAGCGACGGCAGTGCCGGCGGGCAAACCGTTGACGCCGACCTCGATATCGACCAATCGCGATCTGGGGAATTACATCCCGGGGTTCGAGGAGATCTTTAAGGGCGTCAAGGGGATTTTCGTGGCGAACCCGGCCGAGGTTTTTACGCGGTTCACGGGCGGGCGGCAGTTCTCTTTCGTCAAGCAGGACACGCTGGAGCGGGCGCTGGTGCAGTTGGGGCAGGAGCTGCACAACCAGTATCTGCTGAGCTATCACCCGAGCAACCTGAACGAACCGGGGTATCACCACATTCAAGTGATCGTGAACCGGGCGGCGCTGCAGGTGCGGACGCGGCCGGGGTACTGGAGCGCGGGCCAGTAGCCGGGGGCGGTTACTCGGCGTAGTAGAGAAACAGCGGGTAGCGCTCGACCGGGAGCGAGGAGCGTTTCACGGCGACGCAGTAGATCTGCTCGCCGCGGAAGGCGGTGTTGAAACCCTGCTCTTCGAGGAAATTCCACATGGGGAGATGCTCGGCGAACTTGTCGATGGGTTCGGTGAAGAGAAACTCGATCTCGAAGCCGGCGGCGCGGAGGGCATCGCGGACTTCATAGGCGGTGTATTCGCGGACGTGCTGGATTTCGAGGGGGCGGCCGGGAACGGGGCGGGAGTACTGGTAGAAGATCTGGGGATTGCCGTAGCCATGAAGGGCGCGCCAGACGCTGGTTAAGCTGGCGACGTTGGGCGTGGTGAGCAGGAGGCGGCCGCCTTCCTCGAGAACGCGGCGGCATTCGAGCAGCAGGTGCATGGGATCGAAGATCATGTGCTCGATGAGCTCGCAGGCCAGGACAAGCTCGAAGTGGGAGTCGGGATAGGGGAACGGATCGCGCTCGACGTCGAAGGAGTCGACGAGGCATTCGAAGGGAACGCCGGAGACTTCGGTGATTTTGCGCTCGGTCTGGCCCAGGGGGCCGAAGTGAGCGCCGCGAATCTCGGAGTAGCCGCGGAGCGAGGCGAGCAGGGGAGTGATCTGCATGTAGCAGCCGAGTTCGAGGGCGCGGCGGCTGGAGCAGGCGGGCGGGATGAGCTCGACGGTGCGGGCCAGGCGGGTGATGTGGTTGTCGAGATAGGCCTTGGCGCCGGGGCTGCCGGGCTGGACGCGGCGGAGAGAGGCCTCGGCTTCGGCGAAGGCGGGGCCGCGGACGGGCAGGGGCATGGGATGGAGGGCGGCTTTTTTGGCCCAATAGCGGCGGGTGAGGAAGAGGTTGAGGCGGCGCAGGGCGGCGCGGAGCAGCCGGAGCGGCAGGGGGACACGATCCTGTCCGAGACGCACTTCCATGGGGACTCAGTTACCAGAGACGCTTAGCAGCGGCGAATTGCTGGAAAAGGATCCGACGCGGACGGCGATGGGATAGTTACCGGGAGGAAGGCTGGGGACGATGAGATTTACCTGAGCGAGGCCGGCGTAGCCAGGGGCGAGGCCGGCGAAGGTGACCGTGGCGGGAAGGCCGCCGATGGTGGCGGAGACATCGAGGGTGGCGGTGGCGGGGGGACTGGCGGGAGCGGGAGTGCCGGTGGTGAGGGTCGCGCTCAGGGGTCCGATGCCGGTGAGGAAAACGGAGATGGTGGAGCCGGGCTGAGCGGGGTTGGTGGGATCGATATCGTGGTCGCCGTCGTCGAGGGCGGCGGCAAGGCTGGCGGAGCCGACGAAGATGCCCGGGGCGGCGGGGCTGAGGGATTCGTTGAGGGGAGCGGCGGCATTGCCCGAGACGGTGACGATGATTTGCGCGGGGCCGGGGGCGAGGGCGGTGGGGAGCTGGAGATTGATCTGGCCGGGGGAGACGTAGAGCAGGCCGGCGTGATGGCCGTTGACTAAGACCTGGACATCGGCAAGGGAGATGGGCAGAGGAGTGGAAGAGGCGGCGGCGGTGGTGAACGAAAGGCCGGAGCCGAAGAGGGTGGCGAGGCCGCCGGGGGAGAGCGAGGAGGCGGCGAAGCTGGCGGCGTTGACGATGGCGGCGGGCTGGGGCGGGGAGGAGTTGAGCAGGCCGTAGACGGCGAGGGCGCCCTGGACGCCGGTGAAGACCTTACCGTCGGCGACCGTTGGTACGGTGAACTCGACCCAGCCGCCTGGGGCATCGTTGGGCAGAACGTCGCTGCTGTAAAGTTCATGGGCAAGGTTGGAGGCGTCATAGGCTTTGAGAACGGCTGCGCCGCCGCCGGGGAGAATCCAGACGATGCCGTTAGCGGCGCCGTTGGCCGAGATGCTGGGGGTGGCGCCGAGGGCGGAAGATTCGAAGGCGCTTTGGGAGCTGGGGCGGGAGGCGACGGCGGCGTTGGAGATGGGGTAGGCGCGGAGAGGGGAGTACTCGGTGGCGATGTAGAGTGTGTTGCGGAAATAGGCCATGGAGCCGAACAGCGAGTGGCCGAGGTCGGGGAGGGACTGGACGGCGAGGCTGTCGATGTTGTACTGGGCGTGGCCGAGGTGGTCGCGGTCGAGCAGGTAGATGCGGCCCTCCTTGCCGGCGCCGGTGATGAGGCGGGGATGCTCGGCGTTGCCGGTCTCGTCGGGGAGGATGAGGGGGCCGCTGGAGCCGACGTCGATGTCGTTGAGGTTGAGGTAGCTCTGATTGAAGGGCGTGAAGAAGTCGGTGACGGCGAGCGATGGGGCGGGGGATAGCTTGAGGAAGCTGTCGCCGTAGTTGGAGGCGGTGTCGCTGAAGTCGCCGTTGGCCGACATGTGGTAGATGTTGCCGGCGGAGTCGGCGGCGGCGCCGGCGCCGGCGTTCCAGAAGGAGCCTTCGCCGCCGTTGGGGGTGGTATTGAACACGCCGGCGGGGGACAGGGTGGAGGCGTGGTAAGCCATCAGCCACCCGTGATAAGGACTGATGTCGCAGTTGGAGCCGAACGGGACGTACACGATGCCGTTGGCCAGCAGCAGAGCGCCGCGCTGTTTGTGCTGGCGGGGGACGAAGCCGGGGGCTTGAATAGGGACCGGGCTGCCGGGCCTTTCGGCGCCCGAGGTGATGTCGAAGGCGTGGAGGCGGAAAGTGAAGTTGGTGCCGTGCTGCTTGGTGTCGGAGACGACGTAGAGCGTCAGCGTGGCGGGGTCGGCGACGGGGGTGCCGACGATGGCGAGTTCGGGGGCGACGACGATGCAGTTGACGTCGATGGAGGTGACGGCCTCGATGCCGTGGAGGGGATCGAGGACGCTGGTCTGCCAGAGCGGAGAGGCGTTGGAGCCGGAGGCGTCGTCGGCGTCGAAGGCGTAGAGTGAGCCGTGGCCGGTGGCGACGATGACGAGATTATGGAGGCCGTGGCCGGCGACGGGGACTGAGGGCAGGTAGAGGGCCTGGGCGAACACGGCGCCGTCGACGGTCTGGCGGAAGCGGAGGCCGAAGGAGCCGGGCTTTACGTTGGCGGGCGACAGCAGGGGTTCGTTGAGGTTGGCGCCGGTGCGGGCGTTGTCGTTGTGATAGGTGGGGACGACGACCTGAGCGAAGGCAGGGAGCAGGAAAAAGAGAAATGCCGATCTCAAAATGTGCGCGTCTCCTCCGGCCGGGGCGGCGAACGGGGATCGCGCGGCGCAGACCAGGAAGTTAGAGAACGGCGATGAGAGGGAGGAAGTTGCGAAGGGGCGCGAGAAGTTTACGAATTGTTACAGCGGCGGCTCGTCGCCGAGGCGGCGGCCGGGGATCAGATAAGTCCGGACGTAGTCATTCACGGCGCCGGCGAGCGGGGTGAGGGGCTCGGAGTAATCGGTGGCGAGGAAGCGGCGCATGTCGGCGCAGGTGAAGTATTGGTACTTGGGGCGGAGGAAATCGGGCATGTCGACGAAGTCGATTTGAGGCGGGCGGTCGAGGGCGGCGAAGAGAGCACGGGCGAGATCGAGCCAGGTGGAGGCGAGGCCGGAGCCGATGTTGTAGAGGCCGCCGGCGGAGGGGATGCGGGCGAGATGGATGGTCATCTTGACGGCGTCTTTGACGTAGAGGAAGTCGCGGCGCTGGCAGCCGTCGGCGAAGTCGGGGCGATAGCTTTTGAAGAGCTTGACGGCGCCGGTCGAGAGGACGCTGTGGTAGGACTTGTGGACGACGCTGCGCATGTCGCCCTTGTGATCTTCATTGGGCCCGAAGACGTTGAAGTATTTCAGGCCGACGATGGAGTCGAGAATGCCGTGATCGCGGGCGTAGCAGTCGAAGCGGTGCTTGGAGTAGCCGTACATGTTGAGCGGGCGGAGGGTGTCGAGATCGCGGGATTCGCTGAGGCCGGATTCGAGGGCGCCGTAGGTGGCGGCGGAGGAGGCGTAGAGGAAGCGGGCTCCGTTGGCGAGCGACCAATGGGCGAGCGTCTTGGTGTACTCGTAATTGTTGCGGACCAGGAAGGCGGCGTCGGTTTCGGTGGTGGCCGAGCAGGCGCCGAGGTGGAAGACGGTGGAGATGCCGGCGGGCAGAGCGGCGGAGGCGAGGCGGCGCTCGAAGTCGTCGGCTTCGAAATAGTCGAGGAACTTGAGGGGCACGAGGTTGCGCCATTTTTCGGAGCGGCCGAGGCGGTCCGAGATATAGATATTGCGGAGGCCGAGGCGGTTCAACTGCCAGACGAGGGCGCTGCCGATGAGGCCGGCGCCGCCGGTGACGAGGATGGCGCCGGAGGAGAGGTCGCGCACTTAGAGATCCCCGTGAGTGGCGGCGCCGAGAACGACCTTGACGGTGCGGGTCTGGCCGGAGCGGTAGAGAGTGAGGGAGAGCGCGTCGCCGGCGCGTTTGCGGGCCATGGCGCGGGTGAGGTCGTCCTGGCGGGCGATGCGATGGCCGTCGATGGCGACAATGAGGTCGCCGCCGACGGTGAGCTCGTAGTTGCCGAGGACGACGGTTCGATGGCCGCCGCGGACGCCGGCGCGGTCGGCGGCCGAGCCGGGAGAGACGTCCTGGACCAGGAGTCCGCCGTCGGCGGGGAGGTCGAGGGCGTCGGCGTAGGAGCCGGCGATGTAGACGGTGGTGACGCCGAGGAAGGGAGGCTGGTAGCTGCGGCCGGCCTGGAAGTCGGTGAGCATGGCCTTGGCGCGGTTGACGGGCATGGCGAAGCCGATGCCGATGTTGCCGCTGGGGCCGTAGATGGCGGTGTTGATGGCGATGACGTTGCCGTGGGAGTCGAGCAGCGGGCCCCCGCTGTTGCCGGGATTGATGGCGGCGTCGGTTTGGATGAGGCCTTCGAGCATGCGGCCGGTTTCGGTCTGGATGTTGCGGCCGATGGAGCTGATGACGCCGGTGGTGAGAGTGCCTTCGAGGCCGAAGGGGTTGCCGATGGCGAGGACTTTCTGGCCGACCAGGAGGGGGTCGGAGTCGCCGAGGTGGAGGAAGGCGACGGCGCGGCGGGGCTCGATTTTGAGGAGCGCGAGGTCGTTGACCGGATCGCGGTCGAGGAGGCGGGCGCGGAAGCGGGATTGATCGGGGAGGGTGACTTCGATGCGGCTGGCGTCGGCGATGACGTGGTTGTTGGTGAGGATGCGGCCGGCGTTGTCGATGAAGAAGCCGGAGCCGGAGTCTTTGGAGGGATAGACCTCGAAGAAAAAGGTGCGCTGGTAGACGGTGCTGGTGATGTTGACGGTGGCGAGGTGGGCGGTTTTATAGATGCCGATGTTGTTGAGCTCGTCGGGGCTGAGGCCGGAGGAGCGGCCGGTATCGGGGCCGGACCAGGCGGGGCCGTCGGCTTTGACGTCGCGCGGCGGGGGGCCGGGGCGCCAGTAGAGGCGCGAGGTCAGCAGGACGAAGCCGCCCGCCAGGAGGGCGGCGAGAAAGATAATGCGCTTCATTGTTGTTCTATGCTCCGCAGCGATTCATATACGAGGCGGGTTTGCTCGATGGTGTGTTCCTTGGAGTGCGAGGTATCGATGACGTAGTGGGCGAGGCGGGCTTTTTCCTCGTTGGGCAGTTGGCGGTTCAAGCGGGCTTCGACCTCGGAGCGGCTCAAGCCGCTGCGCTTCATGGTTCTCTCGATCTGTTCCTCACGGCCGCAGACGACGGCGATGAGGCGGTCAAAACGGTGGTAACTTCCAGTTTCCACCAGGATGGCCGCTTCCACAACTACGATGGCGCGGGGGTCATGGAGGGCGATGGCGGCGACCAGGGCGTCCTGGCGGCGGCGGACGGCGGGGTGAACGATGCGGTTGAGGCGTTCGAGACGGTCGGGGTGATCGAAGACGAGGGCGGCAAGGGCGCGGCGGTCGATCTCGCCGTTGGGGGCGAGGATGGAAGGGCCGAACTCGCGGACGACGTCCGGGTAGGCTTCGCCGTGTTTGGCCAGTACTTGGTGGCCGAGATCATCGGCCTGGACGAAATGGCAGCCGAGCTCTTCGAGGGCGCGGCCGACGAAGGTTTTGCCGCAGGCCAGGCCGCCGGTGAGGCCTACGAGGAGCATGGGGCGGCGGGCGCGGCCAGGAGGCGCGACTCGGCGGAGCGGACGGTGTTGGACATGAGCATGGCGATGGTGAGGGGGCCGACGCCGCCGGGCACGGGCGTGAGAGCGCCGGCGACTTCGGGGCCTTCGACGGGGTGGACGTCGCCGATGAGGATGCTGCCTTTGGCGGCGAGTTGAGTGAGGCGGTCGGGGCGGCGGGCGAAGATGCGGGCGGCGAGGGCGGGGTCGGTGATGCGGTTCATGCCGACGTCGATGACGGTGGCGCCGGGCTGGATGAAATCGGCGGTGATGAGGGCGGGCTTGCCGATGGCGGCGACCAGGATGTCGGCGCGGCGGCACTCGGCGGCGAGGCCGGGCGTGCGGGAATGGCAGATGGTGACGGTGGCATTGCGGTGGAGGAGCATGAGGGCCATGGGCTTGCCGACGATGTCGCTGCGGCCGACGACGACGGCGCGGCGGCCTTCGACGGGGATGTCGTAGCGGAGGAGCATTTCCATGATGCCGGCGGGGGTGCAGGCGCGGGGGCCGGGGGAGCCGGCGACGAGGTTGCCGACGTTGAAGGGATGGAAGCCGTCGACGTCTTTGTCCGGGCGGATGGCGAGGAGAACGGCCCGGCTATCGATCTGGGGCGGCAGGGGCATCTGGACGAGGATGCCGTCGATGTCGTCGCGGCGGTTGAGATTGTCGATGAGAGAGAGCAGTTCGGAAGTGGAGATGGAGGCGGGAGGGGTGAGCTGCTCGCTGTGGATACCGAGCTCGTGGCAGGCGGCGACTTTCGAGCGGACGTAGATGGCGGAGGCGGGATTATCTCCGACCAGAATGACGGCGAGGCCAGGCGGGCGGTGGGCGGCGGCCAGAGAATGAACTTGGGGAGCGAGCTCGGCCAGGATCTGGTCGCGTATTTTTTTGCCGTCGAGAAGGCGAGCACTCATACATTGGTGAGGATAACAGGGAGGAGTTCGAGCGCGCGATTGGTTGGTCGTCGGCCCTCGTGCCGACGATTCTAGTTCGGGAGCCTTGCTTGGCCGGTGGTAAAATGGCGCCGTGAAATTCGGTGAGGCAGCCTCGGCCTACGGTATGTTCCAGGTGGTTTTCGCTGACATCGTGTGTCGCGTCGCCGTATATACGCTCCTGCTGCGGAGGGAACAGGAGCCAGCGCTCGATTTTAACACGGTGTTTCGTCAGGATTTTAAGCATCTCCTCAACGACTTCAAGAGGCAGCTGAGGCGGTTTGATGACGGCGACCCGCAACTGCGGCTCGTGCTCGAGGAGATTCGGGATGCGTGCGCGACCGCGTCGAGGCTCTCGAAGTGGAGGAACGACCGCGTCCACGCCCGCGTGCTCTGGTCGGAGGATGGATACCGTTTGTACGACTGGAGGACCGGGGCGCCTTTGCAAATCACTAGCGAACAGGCCGAACAGATGATTCAGGAGGGAGTCGGGGTGATCGCAGCGCTCGAAACTTCGGTGCCCGAACTTGGCCGTCTTCGGTCCGCGAATTCGTGGGTCGAGAAGGAGCTTGCGGAAATATTCGCCGGGCAAGGCGAATCCGAGGAGTGAAGCGCAGGCGGCGTGACCGCAGAAGCGAGTCGATGCGAGTAGGCGTGCGCTCCCGCGAAGGTTCAGAGGGCTGGCCGGCTACCGGAGGGTCGCAGGTTGGTTCCTTTCGAGGCGGGGGTGTTCGGACCTTGCGGTACAGAGTGCTTGGCTTTGGTCCAATTGTCTGGCGCACGTCGACAGAGGGGACATGTCGAGCGTGGCTACTGCAGGAAGGGTCCTGGCCCGGGGCGCTCGGCGGCCCTCAGTCGAGGCCGCGTGGGGCGGGGATGCAGAATCGGGTTTTTCGAGCGCGCGGTTAGCGAGCGGCGGAACGGAGGCGGAGGTGGTAGGCGAGGGCGCCGGTGGCGATGGTGAAGATGGCGAACAGCGCCACGCGGGGTTCGAGCGTGAGGCCGACGATGGTCATCCAGACGCCGATGACGATGAACAGCAGGGGGATGGCGGGGAAGGCGAAGTTGAGGACGCGGACGCGGCGCCAGCCGGGCCGTTTGCGGAAGACGAACAGAGAGGCGACGGAGAGGACGGCGAAGAAGTTGAGGGTGAAGCCGATGTAGGTGAGCAGGTCGCGGAAGGGGGTGAGGGTCATGAGCATGGTGCAGACGGCCTGGGCGAGGAGGGCGATGACGGGGGTGTGCCAGCGGGGGTGGACGCGGGCGGCGGCGGGGAAGAAGGCTCCGTTGCGGGCCATGGCGTAATAGACGCGGGGGCCGATGGTGACCATGGCGTTGACGGTGGCGAGCAGCGAGACGGCCATGGCGGCGCTGAACAGGCCGGCAATGCCGGGGCCGAACAGGCGGGAGGCGGCGAGGGCGCCGATGGCGACGACGCCCTTGGTTTGTTCGAGAGGGGTGGAGTAAATGAAGACGATGTTGAGGCCGACGTACATGGCGGCGACCAGGGCGGTGCCGGAGGCGAGGGCGATGGGGAGGGTGCGGGCGGGCTGTTTGAGCTCCTCGGCGACGTAGGTGGCGGCGTTCCAGCCGCTGTAGCTGACGTAGATGAAGAAGAGGCTGATGGCGTATTGGGCGGCGAGAGGAGTGGTGCTGGTGCGGATGGCGGGTTCGGAGAAATGGTGCCAGTTGCC
>DAIDHC010000138.1 GCA_027452065.1 Bryobacterales bacterium | reverse complement strand
CCGAATATTTCCGAGGATTCTTCCAGCGCGACGTATCGCCAGAAGTTTTCATCGACCCGGATGCCGAAGGCGACGCCATCGACGAGTTTGACGCCAAGCGGCGACCCGCTGGCCTGAGTAGCTTGTTTTTGCGCCCAACCCTGAGCGCCACCATAAACGTTGATTTCTACAATGTCCTTGCCATCCTGGGCAAGGACCGGACCCGCAGCGGCGAGGCAAAACAACACCCCAGCCAGTAGGAAGTTTCGCGAGTGACTCACTGATATCCCTCCGCAGCTAGATTTTATTGTCTGCAAACTAGGACCAACCGTAAAAGCCAGTCTATCAGAATCCTGAAGCCGAATGCAGCGGCTGAAACCAGCTTACAACAAACCCGGCGTCTTTGTTTTCTTTAATTTGAAGCGCTAGTACCTGATCGGCCGACTTGGGTTTCCACTGCCGGCGTGGAGGGCACGAACACCCCCCGGGATTTGGTCACCACCAACAGACCGCCCGAGGGAGCAGCCCCCGGCAGCAGCGCGCGGATCCAAACCTGATCGAGGCCGTCGCCGGAAAGGCGGCGCCAGACGGCGCCCCCATCCTCGCTCAGATAGATGCGGTCCACCTCGGCCGCGAACACGCGCGAGGCGTCCAGAGAATCGAAGGCGACCGAATTGAACCAGCCGTTCAGAGGCAGGCCTTTCCGGCAAGCGGACCAGGAATGTCCGCCGTCCGTGGTGCGGAACAACCCGGAGGAAGTCGCGGCCAGCGCCTGCTGAGGATCGGAAGGATGGAGACTGAGATCGTAGACGGTGTCGGGGCGGCCCGGAAGATCGGAGCGCGACCAGGAGGCGCCGGCGTCCGCGGAAACAAAAAGCCCGGAGGTGGTGAGCACGGCGAGAGCTTCTGAGGAAGGCGCGGGCGGAAGATAGACCGCCAGCACCGGGGGCTCGGAGGCGGGCTGCACCGGGAGCGGGCGCCAGTACACACCGTTGTCGCCGCTGAGGAAGAGACCGGCGCTGGTGGCGGCCACCAGCGACGAAGTCGAGCCGTGGGTCCAGTAGCGGATTGCGACCACTCTGACGCCGGGCGCGGGGAAGGGCTTCAGGGGCGGGAGCGCGGCCCGGCGGACGGGTGCGCCGCGGCGCGGCGAGCGGACCGCCGGAGGCGCCGGGCGCTCAAAGAAACACCGGGGACGCGACCAGGTACGCCCGCCGTCGCTCGATTTGAGCATGCCGTCGAAGCTGGCCGCCCAGATCAGCAAGGGATTCGCGGGCGACACGGCGAGCGAGATGAGGTTCTCATCGAGCAGGCGCTGGTGCGTGGCCAGCAGGGCCCAGGTGCCCGCGTCGTCGTCGGAGCGGAACATGCCGCCGAAGTCGCCGTCGTAGGTGGTGCTGGCGAAAAATACTCGGGGGGCCGTGCCCGAAAGCTCGAAACTGGTGATGGTGCGGTTTACGAAGCCCTGGTTGATGGCATGGTAAGTATCTCCTCCGTCGGTGCTTTTGACGATGCCGCCGGAGTCCGTAGCCAGGTACAGCGTCTTCCCATCCGTCGGATCGACGGCCAGACCGTTAATGTTGTGGTCGGACTTTTTGATCCAGCTAACTCCGGCGTCTGTGGATTTCCAGAGGCCGACCGTGGTGCCGGCGTAAAGTGTATCGGGGTGGAGCGGGTCCTCGGCGATCACGTGCGTCCGGCGGTCGGTTTTCGGAATGCCCTGTAGCTTGGACCAGAGCGCCCCGCCGTTGCGGCTGCAGTAAATACCCGAGCACGCGCTGGCGAACACGCGGTCCGGCCGGCTCGAATCGACGTGAATCGAGAAGACGTCGGAATCGTCGATCATCCCGTCGTGCACCGGATTCCACGAAGCTCCGCCGTCGGAGGTTTTCCACGGCAGGTGCGGAGTTCCCGCGTAAAGAATATCGCGATTGGCCGGGTGGAAGGCCAGGCTCATGATGGCCTGCATTTCGGAGTTGGACTCGGCCGAAATCCGGGACCACGAAGCGCCGCCGTCCAGCGACCGCCAGACGCCTTCATCGGTGCCCGCCGCGATGACCTGATTCGAGGACGGCCAGACGGCGAGCGCGTAAACGGAGCGGCCTTTCATTCCCTCGACCTGCGTCCAGGTCTGGCCGGCGTCAAGGCTGCGGTAGAGACCCGCCGAGGTGTCGCCCGCGCGGCGCGTTTCGGCGGCCACGCCGATCCAATAGAGACCGGGCTGTGTGGGATCAATGGCGACCGAATAGATAGAGACGTGATAAAGGTGCGGGAACGGGAGCGCGTTCCAGCTCTGACCGGCGTCTTCGGACCGGTACAGCAGCGCGCTCCGCGTGCCGGCCAGGAGAATGCGGTGGTCCGAAGGGTCGATGGCGATGTTCTGCGCGCTGCCGCCGAACGGGCCTTTCGACACCCAGGAGGCGCCGGACAGGGGCGCGGCGGCCGCGGCGGCCAGCAGTAAAAATGTTTTCAGCATCCTCAATTGCGAAACTAGCACGAACGCGGCCCGCGCGGCCAGATGCGGGCGCCGGAGGGCGGCGGAGCGCGGTGCGGGTCGAGTGTCTACCCAGTGCCGCGAATTTGGGTAGAATATCTACTGACCCTATGGCAGACGACGCCTCCGAACGAATTCAATTGCTGCAAGGCACGCTCGACATGTTGATTCTCCGGACCTTGCTTTTCGGCCCGGCTCACGGGCACCAGATTGCCCGGCACATCCAACGCACCACCGAGGATCTGCTGCAGGTGGAGCATGGCTCGCTCTACCCGGCGCTGCACCGGCTCGAGCGGCGCGGTTGGATCGCCGCGAGGTGGGAGCCCGCGGCCAAGGATCTGAAGCGGGAGTTCAAGTACTACCGCCTGACGGCCGCGGGCCGAAAGCAGCTTGTGGCCGAAGAATCGAGATGGAAGAAGCTGACCGGCGCCGTGGCGCGGGTGCTGTGGCCGGCCGAAGGAGCCTGAGATGCGGTGGATGCGGCGGAAAGAGCGCGAAAGTGATCTGGACCGGGAGCTGCAACGCCATCTGGAGCTCGAGGCGGCCGAGCAGAGGGAAGCGGGGGTGGGCGCCGGGGAAGCCGAGTGGGCGGCCCGGCGGGCGCTGGGCAACACGGCGCTGCTGAAAGAGGATGTGCGCCAGGTGTGGGGCTGGACGGCGTTCGAGCGTCTGGCCCAGGACATCCGCTACGGCTGGCGGGGGCTTCGGCGGAGCCCGGGCTTCACTCTGTTTGCCGTGGCCGCCCTGGCGCTCGGCTTGGGGGCGAACGCGGCCATCTTCAGCGTGGTGGACGCGGTGCTCCTGCGGCCGCTTCCGTTCCGCGACGCCGGAAACCTGGTCGAGGTTTGGGAGGAGGCTTCGCACATGGGCTTTCCTCTCGACACTCCGGCGCCGGCGAATTTTGTGGACTGGAAGCGGCGGAATCACGTGTTTTCGGACATGGCGGCGCTGACGGGCGACTTGTACGCGCTCACCGGCGCCGGCCGGCCGGAACAGGTGACCGGAAGTCCGGTGACCGCGAATCTGTTTCCGCTGCTCGGAGTGGCGCCGATCCTGGGGCGGAACTTCACCACGGCCGAAGCGCGCGAAGGCGGGCCGCGCGTGGTGCTGATCGGCTACCAGCTTTGGCGGGACCGCTTCGGCTCCAACCCGGATGTCGTCGGGCGCCGGATCTGGCTGAACGCGGAGAAGTATGAAGTGATCGGAGTGATGCCGCGGGGCGTCGCGTTTCCGGAAGAGACGCAGATCTGGCTGCCGCTGGCGCTGGGGCCGCGGGACTGGGCGGCGCGGGACAGCCATTATCTGCGAGTGTTCGCGCGGCTGAAGCCGGGGGTGACGATCGCGCAGGCGCGGGCGGATATGAACACTCTGGCGGCGAATCTGGCGCGCCAATATCCGGAGACGAACACAAACGTCGGAGCCGCGGTGGTGAGCCTGCGGGACCAGATGGTGGGAAGCATGAAGCTGGCGCTGTGGGTAGTGGCGGCCGGTGTCGGCTGCGTGCTGCTCGTCACCTGCGCGAATCTGGCCGGGCTGATGCTGGCGCGCGCGGCGGGGCGGGAACGCGAGTTCGCCGTGCGGGCGGCCCTGGGAGCGGGACGCGGGCGTCTGTTGCGGCAGATGGCCACCGAGAGCGCGCTGCTGGCGGCGATCGGCGGGGCGGCCGGCGTTGGGCTCGCGGTGTGGACGGTGCCTCTGCTGCGGCGAATGGTGCCGGCGGCCCTGGCCACCTGGTCTCAGCCGAAGGTGGACGCGGCGCTGGCCGGCTTCGTGCTTTTGGCGGCGGCCGTATCGGCGACCTTGTTCGGAGTGCTGCCCGCGCTTCCGGCATCGGGCGGGGACCCGGCGGCGGCGCTGCAGCGGGGCGGGCGGGCGGCAATTGGCGGCGGCACGCGCCTGCGGAGGATGCTGACGGTGGCCGAAGTGGCCCTTTCCTTGGTGCTGGTAGTGGGCGCGGGGCTCATGGCGAGGACTGTGTGGGAGCTCTCGCACGTGCCGCTGGGATTCCGGCCGGACGGCGTCATCACCCTGCGGACGGCGCTGCCCGTCTCGGCCGGGTCGCGCTACCAGAGTTTTGCCTCGCGCAGCGCGTTTTACCTGCGGGTGCTCGAGCGGGTCAGGGCTATCCCCGGCGTTGTCTCGGCCGGCTACACGACGTTTCTTCCCCTGACCAACGCCGGCGGGACGAGCGAATTCTGGATCGAGGGCGCGCCGCCGCCGGCTCCGGGCGAGATCCGCGACGCCAACCACCGTTCCATCAGCGCCGATTATCTGCAGACGATGGGCGTGCGGCTTCGGGCCGGGCGCTTCTTCCGGGACTCGGACGGACCCGCGGCGCCGCCGGTGGCGATCGTCAATGCGGCAATGGCCAGGCGGTATTGGCCCGGGCGCGACCCGCTGGGGCACCGTCTGCGGCTCGGGGAAGCCGAAGCACCGTGGATTACGATTGTGGGTGTGGTGGACGACATCCGGCAGATGGGGCTCGACGTCGGAGGACGCGCGGAGATGTATTTTCCGTGCACGCAGCCGGCCGCGACCTACGGCTTCTTTACGCCGCGCGACCTCGCCGTGCGCGTGACCGGCGAGCCGGCGCGGTATGCCCGGGCGATGGAGCGCGCCGTTTGGGACGTGGACCGCGATCAGCCGATCGCCAATGTGATGCCGATGGCGCAACTGGTGGCCGCGAAGCTGGCTTGGCGCGAAACGGCGATGAAAATGACCGGCGCCTTCGCGCTGCTGGCGCTGTTGGTGGCGGCGCTCGGCTTGTACGGATTGCTCGCCTACACCGTGGCCCGGCGGCGGCGGGAGATCGGCGTGCGCATGGCGATGGGGGCGCATCCGCGGCAGGTGTTGCGCGCGGTGCTCGGCGAAGGCCTGCGGCTGGTGCTGTTCGGCGTCGCCCTGGGAGCGGCGGCGTCGTGGGCCGTGATGCGGGCGTTGGGGAACCTGCTCTATGGCGTCGCGCCGGACGATCCCTGGGTGCTCGCGGGAGCCGCCGGCGTTTTGATTGCGGTGGGTGTCGTCGCCTCCTACGCGCCGGCGCGCCGGGCGGCGGCCATCGATCCGGTGGTCTCGCTGCGGAGCGAGTAGCGTTCCGAGGCCTGGCTTCAACAAGGAGAATACATTGACGCGGCGGCTTGTCGAGTGTGTGCCGAATTTTTCCGAAGGACGCGACCGCGGGAAGCTCGACGCGATCGCCACGGCTGTGCGCGACTCCGGCGCCGCGGTGCTGCGGGCCGAGAGCGACCGCGACCATAACCGCGGCGTGGTGACCTTTGCCGGAGCGCCCGAGGCCGTGGCTGGCGGAGCGTTCCGCGCGATTGCGAAAGCGAAGGAG
Organism: Bryobacterales bacterium; assembly: GCA_027452065.1. Classification (GTDB taxonomy): domain Bacteria; phylum Acidobacteriota; class Terriglobia; order Bryobacterales; family Bryobacteraceae; genus JAJYKC01. Next base: position 2,662 of record DAIDHC010000138.1, on the reverse strand, counting down.
CTGATCGACCTGAGGGAGCACAAAGGCGTCCATCCGCGTATGGGAGCGGCCGACGTGGTGCCCTTTGTGCCGCTCGAAGGCGTCACCATGGAGGAGTGCGCGGCTCTGGCGCGCCAGACCGGGGAAAGAGTCTGGAAAGAGCTGGGAATCCCGGTGTATTTCTACGAGGCCGCGGCGCTGAAGCCGGAGCGCGTGAGGCTGGAGAACGTCCGGCGGGGCGAATTTGAAAAGCCCGAGATGGCCCCCGACCTCGGCGGGCCGGACCCGCATCCGAGCGCCGGCGCGGTGATCATCGGAGCGCGGCGGATTCTGGTGGCCTTCAACATCAACCTGGCGACCCCCGAGCTCGGCGTGGCGCGCCGGATTGCGCGGAAGGTGCGGGCCTCCGCCGGAGGATTGCCGTTCGTGAAGGCACTGGGTCTGCTGCTGGAATCGCGCGGCCAGGCGCAGGTGTCGCTGAACCTGACCAACTACGAGGTAACCTCGCCCGAGGAAGCCTTCGCGGCCGTCGAAGCCGCGGCGCGCGAAGAAGGAGTGCAGGTCGCGGGCACGGAACTGGTGGGCCTGGTGCCCAGGGCGGCCGTCAAAGAGGGCGGACGCGCATTTGCGCTGTGCGCCGATTTCGGCCCGCACCGGATTCTGGAAAACCGGCTGGCCGAGGCGTTTCCCGTAGAATAAAGGGAGTGCTGGTAACCATTGAAGACAAGCCGCGGCGGCCCGAGTGGCTGCGGGCGCCGGCGCCGGTGGGAGCCAACTACCGGGAGCTGAAAGACCTGGTGGAGCGGCTGAAGCTCCACACGGTGTGCGAAAGCGCCGCCTGTCCCAACGTCGGCGAATGCTGGAACCACCGCACGGCGACGTTCATGATCCTGGGAAATTTCTGCACCCGCCGCTGCGGCTTCTGCGCGGTGCAGAAGGGCGCGCCGCTCGAGGTGGACTACGACGAGCCGCGAAGAGTCGCCGAGGCCTGCGATGCCCTCGGGCTGAAGTACGCGGTGATCACCAGCGTGAACCGCGACGACCGCCGCGACGGCGGCGCCGAGCTGTTCGCCATGACCATCGAGGCCATCCGGGACCGGCTGCCGGACTGCAAAGTGGAAGTGCTCGTGCCCGACTTCCAGGGCTCGCAGGAAGCGATGGCGGCGGTGATGAACGCCCATCCCGACGTGCTGAACCACAACACCGAAACCGTGCCGCGGCTCTACCGCCAGGTGCGCATGGGCGCGCGCTACGAGCGCTCGCTGGCCATGCTGCGCTATGCCAAGCGCATCCGGCCGCATGTGCCGACGAAATCCGGCCTGATGCTGGGCCTGGGCGAGACGCTGGACGAAGTGCGCCAGGTGATGCGGGACCTGCGGGCGCACGAGGTCGACATCCTGACGCTGGGCCAGTATCTGCGGCCGACTCCCAAGCATCTGCCGGTGTTCCGGTATGTGGGGCGGGAGGAGTTCGACGAGTTGAAGCGGGCCGGATACGAGATGGGGTTCTCTCACGTCGAGGCCGGGCCGCTGGTGCGCAGCTCCTATCATGCGCACGAGGGGGCCGGGCAGGCGGGCGGGCCGCGCTGTTAATGACTGGCGCGGCCCAGGAAGTGGCGCCGGGGGCATACCGGATCGAGCTGCCGCTGCCCTGGGAGCTGGAGACGGTAAACGTGTACGCCATCCGTCTGGAGGAAGGCTGGGCGCTGCTGGACACCGGCGTCGGAACGCGGGAATGTTTCCTGGCACTGGAGGCGTCGCTCGAGGGGCTGGGGATCGCGTGGAGCGGGATCCGGCTCGTGGTGATCACGCACACGCATCCGGACCATTCGGGGCTGGCGGCGCGCGTGCTCGAACGGACGGGGGCGAAGCTGTGGATGCACGCCGCCGAGTGCGAGCAGTTGTGCATCTACGCCGACGCCGGGCGGCACGAACAATGGCAGGCCGGCGCGCTCGAGCTGGCCGGCGTGCCGGAAGCCTTGCGCGAGCGGATGCGGAAGGTGTTCGAAGGGATGCGGGTGAGCTTCGCGCGGCTGGAGCCCGAGCGCGAGTTGTGCGGCGGCGAGCGAATCGCGGCCAGGATGGGCGACCTCGAAACAATTTGGACACCGGGCCATTCGCCGGGGCATGTGTGCCTGTACCAACGGGAAAGCGGTGTCCTGTTCTCCGGCGACCAGGTGCTCGAGCGCATCACTCCCAATGTGTCCTGGCAGCCCGGCCACGACGCGCTGGGGCATTATTTGGATTCACTGCGAATGCTCGAAGCGATGGAAGTGCGCCGCGTGCTGCCCTCGCACGGCGCTCCCTTCGCCGGCCATCGCGAGCGCGTCGGCGAAACCCTGCGCCATCACGAGGAGCGCTGCCGGCAGATCCGCGCTCACGTGACAGAGCATGAGATGACCGCCCACGAGGTCGCCGCAAAGCTGTGGACGCGGAAGATGGGCGCCCTGAACCACTACTTCGCCGCGATGGAATCGCTCGCCCACCTGGACTACATGGAACGCCGCGGCGAATTGCGCAGCCGGAAAGCCGGCGCCGCCCTGGTCTGGTCCCTCGCAGCCTAACCGGCGTTCGTTAGTCGCTATCGTCGAACGCAAGCAGACGCTCCCTCGCGGTTGTATGGTACTCCGGGTGTCTGGTAATTGGGTTGTTTGGTACCATCCACCCTGCTTTGCTTCGTGATA
>DAIDHC010000137.1 GCA_027452065.1 Bryobacterales bacterium | reverse complement strand
GGATTGATTTTGCGGCAGTCGTTGCAACTGGTGCAGAGGAAGGAATCGATGTAGGGTCCGGCGGGGGCGGGGGCGGCGGGGGCGGCGGGTGTGGGCGTTGGAGGAGCGGGAGGCTTGGGCGCCGGTGCGGCAGCAGGGGGAGGCGCGGCGGCAGAGGGAAGCGCAGCGGCGGGACTCGGTGCGGATGGGGCGATGGGTGCGCCGGTGAGGAGGCTGACTACACGCTCAATGGCCTGGCGGGCGCCTTCGAGGCGGGCCTGGCGGTCGTCGCCGGGATGGGCTGCGGGCTCGGGCTTGGGCGGGGGCGGGGCGCCGAGGTCCCGCAACCAGAGGGCGGCCTGGCGGCGCTCGAGGCAGAGTGCGGCGAGATCGCGCGAGAGGACTGCGCGGCGGCGGGCGCCGGATTCATCGAGCACCCAGAGATAGGGGACGGCGGGCGGAGGAGCGGCGGCGGAGGCGTCGAGCCAGGCGGCGAGCTCGAGCTGCTCATTGTCCCAGGCCGAATCCGGAAGAAGGCGGAAATGTTTGCGCAGCGCGGGCGAGAGAGCGGCGGCGTGAGCGGCGGTGATGGGCGCGGCATCGGACGGTGAAACGGCAAGGAGTTCGAAGCGGGTGGTGAAGCCGGGGCCGCGCGCGGGATCGTAGAGAAAAGCGGGGAAGGCGGTGCTCGAAGCGAGGGCCGACTCATAGCGCCAGGCGGCGGCTGGATCGGCGGCGGGCGCGGGAACCGCGACGACGGCGACGGCGGGGCGCGGGGAGCCGGCCAGGGCGTCGAGCGACCGAAGGAGATCGGCGGGGCGGGCCATCGAGCACTGGGCGGCGAAGGCTTCGCGATGAGCGAGGGCGAGGGCGGCGAGATCGGGAGCGGCGTGGCCGGGGGCGGGGACGTCGAGGGTGGCGGCGGCGAGGATGTGAAGAGGCAGAGCGGCGCGGAGGACGCGGCTGAAGGTATCGAGAGAGAGCGGGGTGGGGCCGGAGGGAATGAGGGCGGCGACGGCGGGGAGAGCGGCGAGTTCGGCGGAAGAGGCGGAGCGCCAATCGAGGCGGTCGAGCACTTCGTCGTGGAGCGAGGGATCGTAGGCCGAGCTGGACTCGAGCCGGGCGAGGCGGAGGGCGCGGAGAGGGGCGCGGAACCATTCGAGCTGGCGCTCGAGGAACGCGGCGGCATCGTCGAGCGGCGCGGGCGAGGACACGCAGAGACCGCTGAAGTCAGAAGGGACGGCGGCGGAGGGCGGATGGAAAAGGCGGAAGGCGGGCTCGGCGGCGAGGCGGCGCAGGGCCTCGTCGAGAGCGGCGCGGGCGGCTTCGATGCGGGTGCGGCGGGGAGGCGCGAGGGGCTGAGTGGGTTCGTGGGAGCGGCGGAGGGACTGGGCGAGAGCGGAGGCGTCGAGATAGGCTCCGGCGGTGAGACCGAGCGAGGCGGCGAGCGATGGCGGGGCTTGCGCGGCGGGCGAGCGGCGGTCGTCGATGGTCAGAAGATCGTCGAGGCGGGCGCGGGCGGATTCGAGATTTCGGACAAAAGCGGCGCGGGCCTGGCCGCGGACGGCGGCGAGGGAGGCGGCATAAAGAAGAGGAAGCGCGGCGGGGTGGAAAGCAACGAGGCCGGAGGCTGCGGCGAGGCGGGGCAGAGCGAGAGCGCGGTCGGCAGGTGGGAGGGCGGCGGCATCGAGCGCGGCGGCGGCGCGGGCGGCGTCGAGGAACGGCTGGCCGGCCAGGGCGGCGCGGACGGAGGCGACGATGGCGGGGCGAGTCTCGATGCCGTCGAGAAGATCGAAGAGCGGGCGGGGCGGGCCGCCAGGACTGAACACGAGAGGGTAGAGGGTGTCGAGCGGAGGGGGATCGGGAAGCTCCGGGCGGAAGGCGGCGTTCGATTCAAGCGCTTCGAGGCCGCCTCCGGTGAGGTGGAAAGCGCGGATTCCGGCGCGCGAAGTGGAGAGCGGGGGAGCGGCGGCGGCGGACATCAGATGGTGAACCTTTCGAGAGTCTCTTCGACCGCGGCAAGTTTTTCGGCGGGCGTTTTGCCGAGGCCGCGGGAAGTAGCCTGATCGTAGCGGAGGGCGTCGCGATTGCGATAGAGCAGGCCGATGGGGTAGACGTCGTCGCGGGCGGCGAGCTCGCGGGCGGAGGGGAGATCGCGCGGGTCGTGATGGATGCGGTTGGGGAACAGCGAGCGCACGGCGGGGTCGATCGGGATGCCGTCGGGATGATCGGCCAGCAGGAGGCGGCCGAAATCGCGCTGCGGCTCCTGAAAGACGTGGGAGGTGAAATGGGGGCAGCGCTGGAGCACGCGCACGAAAGCGGCGCCGTCGTGCTCGTGGGCGGCGCGGATGGTGGCGTAAAGATGCGGCGGATTCCAGTCGACGGTCTGGGCGACGAAGGAGACGTTGGCGATACCGAGAGTGACGCTGAGGGGGTTGAGGGGAGCGACGAAAGAGCCTTGCGGATGGGTGCTGGAGCGTTCGCCGAGACGGGTGGTGGGCGAAGTCTGGCTCTTGGTGAGGCCGTAAATATTGTTGTCGAGCAGGAGGATGGCCAGCTTCATGTTGTAGCGGATGGCGTGGATCCAGTGGGCGGTGCCGATGGCGCAGCAGTCGCCGTCGCCGGTGACGACGAAGATGTTGAGATCAGGGCGGCGGCTGCGGACGCCGCATGCCACCGGGAAGGCGCGGCCGTGGAGGCCATGGAAGCCGTAGGTGGCCATGTAGTGGGGGAAGCGGCTGGAGCAGCCAATGCCGGAGACGACGACGGTCTTCTCCGGCGGAAGCTGCTTGTCGCGAGCCAGGCGCTGGACGGCGTTGAGCACGGCGTGGTCGCCGCAGCCGGGACACCAACGGGCTTCGGCGCCGCGGTAGTCTTCGAGCGTGCAGACGCGCGGCTCGGGCGCGGTTTCCCAATCGGTAATGACGGCGGACATTCAGCTCTCCTTCTTCGTTTCGCCGAGCACGCTCAGCAGATGTTCCTCGATGCGGCCGGGCGGAAGCGGGCTGCCGGGGACGGTGCCCCAGCAATCGACGTCGACGAGGGTGTGCGACCGCAGGAGTTGCGCCAGTTGCGAGTAGCGGCGGGAGCCGGGGTCGATGAACGGCTGGCCGGGCTCGTCGGCGTAGTTGACCTCGACGGTGAGGACCTTGCGGAATCGGGAAAAGATTTCAGCGAGACCGGGCTCGAGGGGGCTGAGGAAGCGCAGATGGAGCGAGGAGACGGCGAGGCCGCGGGCGCGGAGGCTGTCGACAGCCTCTTCGATGGCGCCGAGAGTGGAGCCCCAGCCGACCACCAGCAGGTCGCCGCGGTCGGCGCCGTGGACCGCGGGCGGTTTGAGCGCGGCGCGGAGCGTGGCCAGCTTGCGGCTGCGCATGTTCATGGCGCGCTGGTTCACGGCGGACTCGTAGGCAACGTGGCCTTGGTCGTCGTGAGCGAGACCGGTGACCACGTACTGGCCACCGCGCTGGCCGGGCACGGGCCTTCGGGAAAGGCCGGTGCGGGGGTCCCAGTCGAAGGGAGGGACTTCCGGGTTCCAGTCGGAGGGATCGACCGGGGGCGCGAGCCAGGCTTCGCTGAGCGTTGGCTTGGGGAAGGGCTGCTGGCCGGTGGCGAGATTGGCGTCGGAGAGCACGATCACCGGGCCGCGGAACTCCTCGGCGAGCTTGCGGGCGGTGATGAGGAAGTGGAAGCACTCCTCGATGGTGGCGGGGGCGAGGACGATCTTGGGGCTGTCGCCGGGCGAGGCGTAGAGGGCGGCCAGCAGATCGCCCTGTTCGATTTTGGTGGGCAGGCCGGTGGAGGGGCCGCCGCGCTGGACGACGACGATGACGAGAGGGATTTCCGCCATCACGGCGAAACCGATGAACTCGGTTTTGAGGGCGAAGCCAGGGCCGGAGGTGATGGTGACGGCGGTTTTGCCGGCGTAGGAGCAGCCGATGGCGAAGCCGATGGCGGCGATCTCATCCTCGGCCTGGTGGACAAATCCTCCGGCGCGCTCGAAGTTGGCGGCCAGGAAATGCGAGGCGGAAGTGGCCGGTGTGATGGGATACATCGAGCAGACTTCGATGCCGGCAGCCATGATGCCGAGGGCCAGCGCCTGGTTGCCGTTCATGACCACCATGGGCTCGGAGGCCGGGGCGGAGGGGACGTGGAATCGGTCTTCGACGTGGTCGAGCGCCCAGCGGTATCCGGCGGCGAACAGGTCGAGGTTCTTCTGAACCACGGCCTCGCCTTTTTTGCGGAAGCGGGCGGCGATGCCGGGCCGGACCCTGGCCTCGTCCAGATCGTATAGGGCGCAGAGAAGGCCGAGCACCCACATGTTCTTGCCCTTGCGCGGCTCGTCGGTAAACCTGCGGCATTCGCTCTCGATGGGAACTTCGATGACGGCGTAGCCGCGTTGGCGAAAATCGGCCACCGCTTCGGCGTAGCGGGCGCGGACCGCCTCGTCGGGATCGGAAGCCCAGGATTCGTCGACGAAGACGCGGGTTCCGGCGTGGAGCGCGCCGGCGTCGATGCGGCTATACAGGACCTGCTCGTTGAGCGCCACGACGACGTCGGCGGCATCGCCGGCGTTGGTGACGCGGGCCGAGCCGATGCGGATGCGGTTGCCGCTGGCGCCGGCGCGCGAACGGCTGGGGGGCTCGATCTCGGCGGGGATGATCTCGACGGTCCAGATGCCGTTGCCGTTGCGCGCACACAGGTCGGCGAAGATCTGGCCGCACGTTTGCGCGCCTTCACCCGAATCACTGACGATTTCGACAATATGCTGGCTGACGAGCCGGGCCGCCTGGCCCTGGGACTTCGCCGCGCCTTCCAACTGATCTAAAGGCATTCACTGCTCCCGTGTGCGGGCCACCGGAGACCGGCGCGGCGCGGGATCGCGCACAGAGCGCCCGCAACCGGAAGTTGAGGCACGCCGGATTCCATTCGGAGGCGCGCTTGGCTCGGTGGACCGCTGGACATTATTGCTTTTCGCTTTCGCTCATTTCTCTCTCGCTAGCGCTCATTCGGTTTCCAGCACGCGGCGGAAGCCGGGGGTGAGGAAGCGGCGCTGCCGCGGGTCAATGAGCAGCGCGTCGATGCCCTGGCGGGCGGCCAAGGCGAGGCCCGCTTCGGGGCCGAGAATAAAGACACCCTTGCCGAGTACGACGCCCTGTTCGGCCGTAGGTGCGATCACCGTGGCGGCGATGGAGGCGGAGGCGGGGCGGCCGGTTCGGGGGTCGATGATGTGGTGGTAGCGGACGCCGTTGACGATGCGGTAACGCTCGTAATCGCCGGAACTGGCGAGGGCGGCGTTGGTGAGGCGGACGACGCCGATGAGCTCGCCGCGGGGCCGGCGCGGGTCCTGAATGCCGACCACCCAGGGCCGGCCGAGCCGGGTTCCGGCGACCAGGACGTCGCCGCCGCCGTCGACAAACCAATCGTGGAAGCCGGCTTGGCGCAGCACGGCGCCGGCGCGGTCGATGGCGTAGCCTTTGGCGATGCCGCCGAGGCCGATGTTCATGCCGGCCGGCAGATAGATACGGTTACCGTCGACGCGGATGCGGCGGGAATCGATGCGGGCGCGGGCGCGGGCGATGGCCGCGTCGGAGGGCGGGACGAAGCTGTCGTCGAAATGCCAGAGGTTGCCCATGCCGCGCCAGGTGATGTCGAAGGTGCCGGAGGTGAGGGCCGTGTAGCGGATGGAGCGCTCAATGAGGGCGCGCAGTTCGGGCGGAACTTCGACGGCGGATTTTCCGGCCGCGGCGTCCACTTGAGAGATCGGCGAGGCGGGCTTCCATTCGCTCATCAGGGCGTCGATGCGATCGAGTTCGGCATAGGCGCGCTCGACGGCGGCGCGGGCCTGGTCCGGCGAGCCGCGGTCGGCCACCTCGATGCTCCACAGGGTGCCCATCAGGGTGCGCTGGACTGTGAGCAAGCTCCCGCGCGGCGGAAGGCGTCCGTCGTGGGAGACGCGCCAGCCAACCAGCAGGCCGACGGCGGCCACCCCGATCAAGGCCCGGATCCAGGCGATTTTCGTCAATGTCTGTCGCTCCCGATGGTCACCGGGATGGGGGAAAGCACGCTGCGTGCCATGCGAAAAAAGGCGCAGTGGATGGCCCGCCGATTGCAGCCTGAGCAGTGAAGATGAACCGAGCCATGCGGGAGAGCATTGATGGAATGCGGCTGAGCGGGGGAATGCAGGGGCCGCGGAAGGACGAGATTCCGGGGGTAGCGGTAGGCCAATTCACCCATCCTGCGCCATTTGCCACAGGCCGGCGGTGTCCTGGCTCAACCACTCGTTCGGACCAAGGGCGGCGGGAGCGGCAATGACAGAATTCCTGATCGCCTGCGGGGTGATGGCGGCAATTGGCGTGATCCTGGCGGCGGTGCTGGCCTACGCCGACAAGAAGCTTTACGTTTATGAAGACCCGCGCATCGACGAAGTGGAGGCGCTGCTGCCGAAGGCCAACTGCGGGGCCTGCGGTTGCGCCGGATGCCGGGCGTTTGCCGAGAAGGTGGTGAAGGGGGAGATCGCGCCCGGCAAATGCACGGTAAACAGCGAAGAGGGGATCCAGGCGATTGCGGCGCTGATGAACGTGGAGACGGGGGCGGAGGAGAAGCGAGTGGCGCGGCTGGCCTGCGCCGGGGGGAATCACGTGGCGCGGCGGAGGGCGAGCTACGAGGGGTTGCTGTCGTGCCGGGCGGCGGCGCTGGTATCGGGCGGGGGCAAACTTTGCGCGTGGGGGTGCCTGGGGCTGGGCGACTGCGAAAGCGTCTGCACGTTCGGAGCAATCCGGATGGACGAGCACGGGCTTCCGGTGGTGAGCGAGGCGCGCTGTACGGCCTGCGGGGATTGCGTTGCGGTGTGTCCGAAGGAGTTGTTCACGCTGCATCCGGTGAGCCACCGGCTGTGGGTGGCGTGCCGCAACCTTTTGGAAGGGGACAAGGCGGAGGCGGACTGCGAAGTTGCCTGCACGGGCTGTGGGCGCTGCGCGGCCGACGCGCCGGCGGGGCTAATTCAGATTGTCGAACACCTGGCGGTGATCGACTATTCGAGGAACGCAGTGGCGACTCCGGCGCCGGCCGAGCGGTGCCCGACAGGAGCGATTGTGTGGATCGATGAGAAAGCCGGACCGCTGAAAGGGCCGGACGCGAAAGTGATTACGCGCAAGACACCGCTGCCGGTAGAGCCGGCGGGGTTGGCGATGGCAGGTAAGGATCGATCATGAGCAGAGAACGCGAGTTCCGATTTCCGGGAGTGCGGCAGGCGATGGACGGCAACACGGCCGTCATCATGTGCGAGCGCGAGTCGACCGACGCGGCCGGCGCCTATCCGATCACGCCCTCGACGCAGATGGGAGAATACTGGGCCGAGGAAGCCGCCAAGGGGCACGTGAACATATCGGGCCGGCCGCTGATCTTCATCGAGCCGGAGGGCGAGCACGCGGCGGCGGCGGTGACGGCGGGCCTGTCGATGACCGGGCTGCGGGCGACGAACTTTTCCTCCGGCCAGGGCATCGCCTACATGCACGAGTCGCTGTACGCGGCCTCGGGCAAGCGGCTGACCTACGTGCTCAACATGGGCTGCCGGGCGATGACCAAGGCGACGCTGAACGTGCACGCCGGCCACGACGACTACCACTGCGTGGACGACGCCGGGTTTTTCCAGCTTTTCGGCAAGAGCGCGCAGGAGGTGTGCGACCTGAACATCATTTCGCACAAGATCGCCGAGCAGGCGCTCACGCCGGGCATCTGCGCGCAGGACGGGTTTCTGACGACGCACCTGATCGAATCGCTGCTGCTGCCCGAGCGGGAGCTGATCGCGGAGTATCTGGGGCGGCCGGACGACATCATCGAGACGCCGACCCCGGCCCAGAAGGTGCTGTTCGGCGACCGGCGGCGGCGCATCCCCGAGCTGTGGACGGTGGACAACCCTGTCATGATCGGCACGGTGCAGAACCAGGACGCCTACATGCAGAGCGTGGCGGCGCAGCGGCCGTTCTTCTTCGACCATGTGGCGGGGATCGCGGACCGGGCGATGGAGGAGTTCGCCGAACTGACCGGGCGGCGCTATCAGCGGGTCTCGGGCTATCGGATGGAAGACGCCGAGTACGTGATTCTGGGCCAGGGCAGCGTGGTGGTGACGGCGGAAGCGGTGGCCGATTATCTGCGGCGCACGCGGCGGGTCAAAGTGGGCGTTGTGAACCTGACGATGTTCCGGCCCTTTCCGGGCGACAAAATCGGGGAGCTGCTGAAGGGGCGCAAGGGCGTTGCGGTGCTGGAGCGCGTGGACCAGCCGCTGGCCGAGGACCTGCCGCTGATTCGGGAGATCCGCGCCGCGCTGTCGCGTTGCCTGGAGAACGGGCGCGCGGGAGCCGATCAACCGCCTTATCCAGGTTACGCCTCCTACCGCAAAACCGACGACCTGCCGCCGCTGTATTCGGGCTCGTTCGGCCTCGGCAGCCGGGACCTGCAGCCGGAGGGAATCATCGGCGCGGTGGAGAACATGCTGGCCGGCGGGGCGAAGAAGAAGTTCTTCTACCTGTCGATCGATTTCGTGCACGACCGGGCGTTCACGCCGAAGCAGGAGATCCATCAGATTCAGGTGGCCGATTCGTATCCCGGCATTAAGGAGCTGGCCGTACATGGCAGCGAGAATCCGAACCTGATGCCGGAAAACAGCATCACGGTGCGGCTGCACTCGGTGGGCGGATGGGGCGCGATCACGACGGGCAAGAACCTGGCGATGACGCTGTTCGATTTGCTGGGCTATCACATCAAGGCCAATCCGAAATACGGCTCGGAGAAGAAGGGGCAGCCGACGACTTACTACCTGTCGGCGGCGCCGGAGCCGATCCGCATCAACTGCGACTATTTCTACGTCGACGTGGTGCTGTCGCCCGATCCGAACGTGTTCCAGCACTCCAATCCGCTGGCCGGTCTGAAGAAGGGCGGGGTGTTCATCATTCAGAGCGCGTTCCAGACCGCGGAAGAGGTGTGGAAGCAGATTCCGGCGCGGTTCCAGAAGATCGTTGTCGATAACGGCATTCGCGTTTACTCACTCGACGCGTTTCAGATCGCGCGCGAGGAGGCCACCGATCCGGAGCTGCAGTACCGGATGCAGGGCATCGCGTTCCAGGGGGCGTTTTTCGCCGCCGCGCCGGTGATGGCGCAGGCGGGCCTCACCGAGCAGAAGCTGTTCCAGGCGATCCGCTCCCAGTTGGAGCACAAGTTCGGAGCCAAGGGCGCGCGAGTGGTAGAGGACAACCTGAGGGTGGTGCGCCGCGGCTTTGACGAGGTGAAGGAGATCACGGACAAGGCGGTGTCCCAGGCGCACAACGGGCAGCCGAGAAGGGCGCCGGAACTCCCGGTGCTGCTGAAGACCCGGGAGGCGGGCCAGGACCGCATGACCGACATCCATCGCTTCTGGGAACAGACCGGCGAGTTCTACTCGACCGGCCGGGGCGGCGACAACCTGGCCGATCCTTTCATCGGGCTGAGCCTGATTCCGGCGGCGACGGGCATTTTCCGCGACATGACCGGCGTGCGCTTCGACCACCCGGTGTGGAATCCGCTGAACTGCACCGCCTGCGGCTCCTGCTACACGATCTGCCCGGACAGCGCCATCGCCGGGCTGGTGCATCCGATGCTGATGGTTTTCGAGACGGCGGCCAAGGCTGTGGCGGCTGAAGGGCATGCGGTGCGGCATCTGCCGCGCGCGATCAGGACGCTCGAGCAGAAGCTGCGGGCGCGCATTCCAGCCGGAGCGCAGCACGCCGACGTGCATGCGCTGATGCTCGAGGCGCTGGCCGACACCAAGGCCGGCTATCCGGGCGACACGGCGGTGCGCACCGAGCTCGATCAGGAGTTCGGCTGGTTCCTCGAAGCGCTGGGCGATTTCAAACTGGCCGCGACGCAACCCTACTGGTCGGTTCGCGAGAAAAAACAGGCGGGCAGCGGAGGCCTGCTCTCGATCACTGTCAACCCTTACGCCTGCAAGGGCTGCATGGAGTGCGTGAAGGTCTGCAATGACGACGCTCTGCGGTCCGTGCCCCAGACGCCAGAGACCGTGAACACGATGCGCCGGGACTGGGACTTCTGGCAGCAACTGCCCACCACACCGGCGGCCTTCATCCGCATCGAGAATCTGGACGAGCGCATCGGCGCGCTGGAGACGCTGCTGCTGGACAAGAAGAACTACACCAGCATGAGCGGCGGCGACGGCGCCTGTCTGGGCTGCGGCGAAAAGACTGTGGTGCATCTGTTCACCTCGACGGTTGAGGCGCTGATGCAGCCGAGGGTCGCCGCGCAAGTGCGCAAGCTGGACGACCTGATCGCGCGGCTGGACAAGCACATCCGGCTGCAGTTGGCCGGCACCATGGACCTCAGCGACACCGGGCGGCTGGAAGAGGCGCTGAACAAGCTGAGCGGCACCGATGTGACGCTGGCGCGGCTTTCGGGCACGCTCGATGAACGCGGCGCAGGGCCGGCGATTGACGCCGCCTGGCTGCGCTGGGCCGGCCAGGTGCTGGCGACGCTGCGGCGGCTTCGCTGGCAGTATACCGAAGGCGTATCCCGCAACGGCCGCTCGAGCATGGGCATTCTCAACTCCACCGGCTGCACGTCGGTGTGGGGCTCGACGTATCCCTACAACCCCTATCCGTTCCCCTGGGCCAATCACCTGTTCCAGGACTCGCCGTCCCTCGCCATGGGCGTATTCGAAGGGCACATGGCGAAGATGGCGGAGGGTTTCAAGGCCGTGCGCATGGCCGAGATCGAGCTCAACGGCGGTTACAATCCGCGCAAGCACGACGACTTTTTCACTTACTTCAACTGGCGGCAATTTACCGACGAGGAGTTCCATCTGTGCCCGCCGGTGGTTTCGATCGGCGGCGACGGCGCGATGTACGACATCGGCTTCCAGAACCTGTCCCGGATGATGATGTCGGGCAAGCCGATTAAAGTGCTGATCCTGGACACGCAGGTGTATTCGAACACCGGCGGCCAGGCGTGCACCAGCGGCTTCACGGGACAAGTGTCCGACATGGCGCAGTTCGGAAAAGCGATCCAGGGCAAGCAGGAGGTGCGCAAGGAAATCGCACTGATCGCGATGGCCCACCGCACGACCTACGTGATGCAGGGCAGCATTTCGAACGCCACGCACCTGATCGAGGGCTTCATCGAGGGGCTGAACGCGCGGAGGCCGGCGCTGTTCAACGTGTACAGCCCGTGCATGCCGGAACATGGCATCGCCGACGACCTGGCCGAGCACCAGAGCAAGCTGGCGGTGGAGTCGCGCGCGTATCCGTTGCTGCGCTACAACCCGGACCGCGGTCCCCTGCCGGCCGAGGCGTTCGACCTCGAAGGCAATCCGTCGCAGGAGAGCGACTGGCCGCGCTACACGCTCGACTACACCAATGAGCAGGGCGAGAAGGCAAAGCTCGATCTTCCGCTCACTTTCGCCGACTTCGCCATCACCGAGGCGCGCTTCCGCAAGCAGTTCCGCACGGTGCCGGCCGACGCCTGGAACGAGAACATGATTCCGCTGGCCGAGTATCTGGAGCTGGACGAGGAAGCCCGGGAGGACCGGTTCCCCTACATCTGGGCGGTGAATTCAAAGAACCGTCTGATTCGCGTGGTGCCGGCGGCGCCGCTGGTGCTGGCCTGCCAGGACCGCCGCGATTTCTGGAGAATGCTGAAGGCGCTGTCGGGGGCGGGAGCGCCGGTGGAAACGGCGGCGCCGGAGCAGATCCGGGCCGAGTTCGCGCAGTCGCTGGCATCGCGGCTGATGGAATGGGTTTCGAGCGGGGATTTCAACGCGGAGGTTCCGGCGGGCTCGCCGGCGCCAGCGGCGGCTCCGGCGGCGGCGGCCGCACCAGCGGTCGAGGCGCCTGCCGCCTCGAACGGCTACGTGGCGCCGTGGATCGACTCGTCGCTGTGCTCATCCTGCGACGAGTGCATCAACATCAATCCCGAGATCTTCGCCTACGACGCCCAGCGGCACGCCTACATCAAGAATCCGGCGGGCGGTCCGTATAAGGATCTGGTGCGGGCGGCGGAGAAGTGCACCTCGCAGGTGATCCATCCGGGTACGCCGCTCAACCCGAAAGAAAAGGACGCCGCCGCTCTGCTGCGGCGGGCTGCGAAGTACAACTAGGCGCGGCGGACACTCATGGCAATGACGGCAATTCCAGGTCTGAAGCGGTTGTGGCGCGGGGTCCACGTGCCCGAGTTCAAGGACGCGACCAACCGCCTGCCGATCCGGCGCATGCCGTTTCCCCCGATGCTGATCGTTCCGCTGTCGCAGCACGCCGGCGCGCCCGCGGTCGTCATCGTCCGGGAAGGCCAGGAGGTGGTGCGCGGAGAGCCGATCGCGCGGGCGGGCGGCTTCGTGTCGGTGCCGATGCACTCGCCGGCCACCGGGCGCATCGAGCGAATCGGCCTGGCTCCGACGGCGCGCGGTCCACTGGCTCCGGCGATTTATGTGAAGCCTTACGCGGCCGCCAGCCAGGAGGTTCTCTATGGCGAGCCGCAGGACATCGAGAACATGACGCCGGAGCAGATCGTTAAGGCGGTGCAGGAGACCGGCGTGGTGGGCCTGGGCGGGGCGGCGTTTCCCACGCACGTGAAGCTGAAGGTTCCCGAGGGCAAGACCATCGACACGGTGGTGGTGAACGGCTGCGAGTGCGAGCCGTATCTGACAACGGACCATCGGGTGATGGTGGAGCATCCGGGCGAGGTGCTGCACGGGGCGCGGATCGCAATGAAGGCGGTTGGGGCGGCGCGCGCGGTAGTGGGCGTCGAGGACAACAAGATGGATGCGGTGGAGGCGCTGCGCCGGGCCAATACCGACTCCAGCGGCATCTCGATCGAAGCCGTTCCCGCCAAGTATCCGCAGGGCGCCGAAAAGCTGCTGGTGAAAGTTCTGCTGGGCCGCGAGATTCCCTCCGGCGGCCTGCCGGCCGACGTCGGGCTGGCGGTGTTCAACGTGGCCACGCTGGCACAGATCGGCGATCTCCTGCCGCGCCGCCAGGGCCTGATCGAGCGCGTGGTGACGATCTCGGGACCGGGCGTGAGCCGGCCGGGCAATTATCTGATGGCGCTCGGCACGCCGCTCGGATTTGCGCTGGAACAAGCCGGCTGCTCGGCGGCGGCGGCTTCGGTGATTCTGGGCGGGCCGATGATGGGCGCGGCGGCGGCCTCGCTCGACGTGCCGGTGACCAAAGGCGTCACCGGAATCGTGGTGTTCACGCATCAGGCCGCCAACGGCAACGCCCGCATCTTTCCCTGCATCCACTGCGCCGAGTGCGTCAACGTCTGCCCGCTGCATCTGAATCCGTCGCGGCTCGGCATGCTGGCGCGCAAGGGCCGCTACGAGGAAATGGAGGCCACGCTGCATTTGAACGACTGCTTCGAGTGCGGCTGCTGCAGCTACGTCTGCCCGTCGCACATCCCTCTGGTGCAATATTTCCGCGTCGCCAAGCAAATGAACCGCGAAAGGAAGGCACGAACATGAGCGCCGCGCCGCCGGTGATCGAAGTCCGCACCTCGCCGCACCTGCACTCGGGCCGGTCGGTGAACTCGATCATGCGCAATGTGGTTTACGCGCTGCTGCCGCTGTGCGCCTACTCGGTGTGGCTGTTCGGGTTGAGCGCGCTGGCCGTGCTGGCGATGTCGACCGCATGCTGCCTCCTCACCGAGCACCTGATCTGCCGGCTGTCGGGGCGCGAGACGACGGTGGGGGACTGGAGCGTGGTGATCACCGGACTGCTGCTCGGGTTGACGCTGCCGCCGGGCTTCCCGCTGTGGATGGTGGCGGCGGGCTCGTTTATCGCCGTGGCGCCGGGCAAGATGCTGTTCGGCGGACTGGGCTTCAACGCCTTCAATCCGGCACTGGTGGGCCGGGCGTTTCTGCAGGCCGCGTTTCCGGTGGCGATCACCGCCTACACTCCGGCGCTGGCGCTTCATCGATTCAGCGAGCTGATTCCGTCGACGCTGGCGATTCCGCTGATCAAAGCCGGCCCGCTGGCGGGTTGGATTGCACGCGTCCGCGTGGACACCTTCTCCGGTGCGACTCCTTTGATGCTGCGCAAATTCGACCACGTGACAACCGATAGCTGGACGCTGTTTCTGGGCGCGCGCGCCGGCTCGGCGGGCGAAACTTCGGCGCTGCTGATTCTCCTGTGCGGGGCCTACCTGGTGGCGCGGAAGATGATGGACTGGCGCATCACGGCCGCGATGCTGGGCGGCGCCGCGCTTACCGCCTCGCTGTTCCATCTGGCCGACCCGGTCCGCTACCCCGGGCCGGTGTTCGTGCTTCTTTCCGGAGGTCTGGTGCTGGGAGCAACCTTCATGGCCACCGATCCGGTGGCCTCGCCCGTCACGCCGCTCGGCATGTGGATTTACGGGGCGTTGATGGGGCTGATCACGGTGGTTATCCGCTTCGAGGGCGGGCTGGCGGAGGGCGTGATGTACGCGATTCTACTGGGTAACGCGCTATCGCCGCTGATCGACAACGTGACGCAGCCGCGCATCTACGGCGCGCGTTCGCGGGAGGCGGCCCGATGAGCCACTCCGCGGCGCCGCAACACGCACAACCCTCGCTCTCCGGAGCGTTCCGCATGATCCGCGTATTGGGCACGGTATCGCTGCTGTGCGGTCTGTTCATCGCCGGAGCGCACCTGGTCACATTCAACCGCATTCGCCGCAACCAGGAAACGATCATGCGCGAGTCGGTGGCCCAACTGCTGCCGGGCATCCGCAAGCAGGTGATCTACGGCATTCTTCCCTCGGGCGAGCTGAACATTCTGGCCGGCGTCGAGGGCGATGGCCCGCGCCTGTTTGCCGGATACGACGGGTCCGGCAATTTTCTCGGCGTGGTCATCGAGGCCAGCGGCCGCGGCTATGCCGACGTCATCACAGCCATGTACGCCTACTCGCCGCAACGCCAGGCCATCACCGGCTTCAAGGTGGTGGACATGAAGGAAACCCCGGGCCTCGGCGACCGCATCGGTAGCGACCCGGACTTCGCCCACAACTTCGACAACCTCGACGTGGCCGCGGCGCCCGGCGGCGCCATCGCCCACCCGATCACCGTCGTCAAGCACGGAACCAAGAAAAATCCCTGGGAGATCGACGCTCTCTCGGGCGCCACCATATCGAGCCGGGCCGTGGGCCGCATGCTCGAACAGAGTATCCGTACGGTGGCCCCGGTCATCACCCGCAATCTCGACCGAATCGAACGAGGTAAATGATGAGTGAACAGCCAGCCGTTGTATCCTGTCACGCGCCCGGCACAGCCCTGGCGGCGGCCGACAATCCCTTTCTGAACGGTCTGTGGAAGCAGAACCCGGTCTTCGTGCAGGTGCTGGGAATGTGCCCTACGCTGGCCATCACCAATTCGGTGCGCAACGCTTTCGCCATGGGACTGGCGACGACGTTCGTGCTGGTCTGCTCGAATGGCCTGGTGTCGATGGTGCGCAAGATGGTGCCGAAACAGGTGCGCATCGCCACCTATATCGCCATCATCGCCACCTCGGTCACGGTGGTCGATTACCTGGTGAAGGCCGTGAGCATCGGCGTCTACAAGGCCTTGGGCGCTTACATCCCGCTCATTGTCGCCAACTGCATCATCCTCGAGCGCGCCGAAGCCTTCGCCGGCAAGAAGGCGGTGATCCCGTCGATGCTCGACGGGCTGGGCATGGGACTGGGGTTCGCCTTCGCGCTCACTTGCCTGGGCACGGTGCGCGAGGTGCTGGGCGCCGGCACGTTTCTGGGCGTCCCTCTTTTCGGGCACAATTTCGAACCCTGGGTGCTGTTCCTGCTGCCGCCGGGCGGCTTCATCTCGCTGGCCATCTGGCTGCTCACTTTCACTCTCTGGCGCCAGCGGCGCGCCAGCGTGGCCGCCTCGCGCGCCGAGGCGCGCCGGCCCGCCCCCGCCCTGGCCGAGGTCCGCTCATGAACGATTCATTCACTCACATCTTTCTCGACGCCTTCCTCATTAACAACTTCGTGCTCTGCGTGTTTCTGGGGATGTGCTCGTTTCTTGGTCTTTCGGCCAAGTTCTCCACCGCCTGGCGCATGGGCGTTTCAGTGATGTTCGTCATCACGGTGAGCGGCGTGTTGTCGTACGGCATCAACCTGGTGCTGGTGGCGCTCCATGCCGAGTTCCTGCGGATCATCACGTACATCGTCATCATCGCGGCCACGGTGCAGCTCACCGAGATGTTCATCAAGAAAGTGAGCCCGGCGCTGTTCCGCGAGTTGGGTGTATATCTGCCGCTGATCACCACCAATTGCGCCGTGCTGGCCGTACCGCTGTTCCAGACCTCGCGCGGCTACAACCTGGCGCAGAGCTTCGTCTTCGCCGTCGCGGCCAGCGGCGGCTACTGCGCGGCGCTGGTGCTGCTGTCGCTGGTGCGGGAGCGGGTGGAGCTTTCCGACGTTCCTTCGCTCGCCAAAGGAACGGCGCTCACGCTGGTGCTGGCCAGCATCCTGTCGATGGCTTTCATGGGCTTTGCGGGTATGGGAAGCGGAGGCTGAATCATGATGGACGCGTTTGTGAATTTTCTTCAGGCCGCACTCGGCATGCTGATCGTGTTGGGGGTGTGGGCGGGTTGGCAGTGGGTGGTGCGGAGGCGCTCCGGCAAGCCCGAGGGCGAGGATGTACTCGAACACATGACGCACGGCTGCGCCGGCTGCACGGGCTCCGGTAGTTGCCACAATGGCGCCGCGCAGGAACGCGGCACGGAGGTTTGCTCGCATGAACGTGAATGATTTCGACATCAGCCATCCGATGGAGGCGGTCCTGGTTTCGAGCGAGCGCATCACGCCGCCCGACGCCGATGCGGAGGTGCGCCATCTGGTGTTCCAGTTGCCCGAAGGCGCGTTCCCCTACGAGGAAGGCCAGAGCGTCGGCGTGCTCGTGCCCGGGCCGCACGAGTTCGGCAGCCGGCACTACATGCGCCTTTACTCAATCGCCAGCCCGCGGCGCGGAGAAAGCGGCGCGCCCGATTCGTTCTCCCTCTGCGTCCGCCGGTGCTTCTTCATCGACGAGATCAGCGGCGAGCGCTACCCCGGCAAGGCTTCGCACTATCTGTGCGACGCCCGCCCCGGCGCCCGCGTCCAGATCACCGGTCCCTACGGCCTCGCCTTCGCTCCGCCGTCGGACCCGTCCGCTAACGTGCTGATGGTCGGCGTCGGCACCGGCATCGCTCCGTTCCGCGCCTTCGTGAAGCACATCTACGACGAGCAGGGCGGCTGGACCGGCAAGGTGCGCCTGTTCTACGGCGCGCGCACCGGAACCGAGCTGCTCTACATGAACGACATGCGCAAGGACCTGTCGCTCTACTACACGCAGGACACCTTTAAAGCCTTCGAGGCACTGAGCCCGCGGCCGCACTTCGACGCCCCGCCGGCGCTCGACCGCGTGCTGGCCAAGAACTCGCGCGAGATCTGGGACATGATCCGCGACCCGAAAACGTACGTATACCTAGCCGGATCGCGGCTGGCGGCGGAGAAGTTCGACCGCGCCATGATCGCCGCCTCGGGCACCGACCAGGCGTGGTTCCGCACCCGCTACGACCTCGTCGCCCAGGGCCGCTACGCCGAGCTGCTGTACGACTGATCGGGCCTATTTTCCGCCGCCGGCGAGTCCGGCCGCCAAATCGAGCCGCTGCTTCCAGGGATCGGCGATGGCCGCAAGGCCGTTCTCCGCGAAGTTGAGCAGGCGGTCGGAGGAGGCTTCGTAGGCCGGCCATTCCGGCAAGCCCTCGCCGTTGGGATTGCCGGTGCGCGCGAAGTTGGTCCAATACGCGTTGGCCTTCTCGGCAGTCTCGCGATCCGGCGGCGCCAGTTCCTTGCCGTAGCGTGCCTCGACGGTGTCGAAAACGTAGGGAATCTCGCTCGCATGGGGAGCGCCGCGCCAGCGGGAGCGCATGGAAACGGCCACGTAAGAGAAGCGGTACTCGTAAGAGGGGACGCCGAGCGCCGCGATGGTCCGCGCGATGAAGCGCGCCGGCTCGACCATCATCTCGTCCGCAGCCACGGTTGAGCCCACGCGGCTGAGATTTCCCGAGTGGTCCGGATCATAGGCCGCCATGGCCCGCTCGCGCGCCGCGCCGAACGGCGCGAACAGCTCGTCCATCGTGTGGGCGCGGACGAAGCCGATGTCCATGCTGTTGGCGCCGATGATCAACGGCACACGGGCGCCGCGGCCGGCGGCGTAAACCGCGTCCGGAGCATCCACCACTACCTTGCCGTCGATCATCGGCCCGGAGTAGGTGGGCGTGAACATGGAGGCCATGTTCAGGCCGTCGACAACTCTCCCGGCGGGCAAGGCACGCAAGGCGGCCAGCGCCGCGGCACCTTCGCCGGAGATGCCTGCCTTCTCGGCGAACGATGCTCCGCCTTCTTCGGCCGAAGGCTCTCCGTGCGGCCCGGTGCGGTCGAGATACCTCGAACCGGTGAGCATCCCTCGCCCGCCACCGCTCTCGATCACCGCTTGTTGAAACAGTCCGCGGGCCAGCGGCGAGGTGAGCAGCATGAGCACCGATCCTCCGCCGGCCGACTCGCCGAAGACGGTGACGCGGCCGGCGTCGCCTCCGAATGTCACAATGTTGCGCCGCACCCATTTCAGGGCCGCGATCTGGTCGAGAAAACCATAGTTGCCGTGGGGCTCGCCGGCGTGATCACGCGTGAGCGCCGGATGGGCGAAAAAGCCGAATCGCCCCAGGCGGTAGTTGAAGCTGACGAAGACGAGGCCGCGGCGGGCAAACGCGCTGCCGTCATAGACCGCGGGCGAACTGCCACCGTTCACATAGCCGCCGCCGTAGATCCACACCAGCACCGGGAGCTTCGCGGATCGGGGAGCCTCGGGCGCCCAGACGTTGACATAGAGGCAGTCTTCGGCGGGCGGAACTCCGAGCGGCGCCGCGTCGCCGGGAAAGGGAAGCTGCATGCAGTCTGCGCCGTAGGATGTGGCCGGGCGCACGCCGCTCCAGGACGGCGCGGGCTGGGGAGGACGCCACCGGAGCGCGCCTACCGGCGGCGCCGCGAAGGGGATGCCTTTGAACGCCACCACGCCACCGCTGGTCGACCCCTTCAGCCGCCCGGTGTCGATTTTCACGTCCTCGGAGGCGCAAAGCGCGCCTCCGGAAGCCAGCGCCAGCAACGCGGCCAGCACCCGTATCGATGTTGGTTTCATCGTGTCCTCATTCTCCGCCGAGACCGGCGACGCGGTCTCAGCCTTCCTCGCTTAACGCTCGCGCTTCCTCGCCCGCGATGTAAAACGCCGTGTTGGCCGCCGGCAGCCCGGCGTAAACGGCGGTCTGGAGCAGCGTCTCTTTGACGTCGCAGGGCTCAAGACCGCCGGCGAATCCGGCGCGGACGTGGAGACGGAACTCCTCCCAGCGGCCGAGCGCCGCGGTGATCGCCAGCACCAGCAGGCGCCGCGTGCGCGTGTCGAGGCCGGGACGCGACCACACCTCGCCCCAGGCGTACCGCGTGATCAAATCCTGAAATTCGCGGTTCAGATCAGTGGCCGAGGCCGCGGAGCGGTCCACGTGGGCGTCGCCGAGCACCGCGCGGCGCCGTGCCTCGCCCGCTGCCCGCAACTCGCCGCGTGAATCCTCGAGTAGAAATTCGAGCAGCGCGGCGTTAAACGACGAAGGCAGCTCGAGATTGGACAGATGGGCGGAGGGCAGGCGTACGGCGCGGGCCCCGGGGATCGCCGAGGCGAGAACGTCACCATGGCCTCGCCAGGGAGTCGACTGGTCCGAATCGCCGGCGATCACCAGCACCGGCGCGCCGATGCGCGCCAGTAGAGGAGTGTGGTCCATGTCGCGGATGGCCGAGCAGCAGCCGGCGTAGCCCGCCGGGTCCGTTGTGAGCAGTGTGTGGCGCGTCGAGGCCGCCGAGGGAAGGCCCCGCGACAGCGTCCGCGGGGAGAAGAAGCGGCCCATCACGGCGTCGGCGATCGCCTCCATGCCCTTGTCGAGCACCGTGCGGCGGCGGGCGTCGAACAGGCTCGGGTCGGCCATCTTCGGCGATGTGTTCGCCAGCACCAGGCGCGTCACGCGATCGGGTGCGTGAGCGCCGAGCCACTGCCCGATCATCCCGCCGAGCGACAGGCCGCAGTAAGCGAATGGCCCGCCGCCGGCAGCGTCCGCCGCCGCCAGAACGTCGCGCGCCAACTGCTCGATGGTGTATTCGCCCGGGGGGACGGCGGAGGCGCCATGGCCGCGCAGGTCGAGCCGCAGCACCTGAAAATACGGCAGCAGCGCCGCCACCTGCGGGTCCCACATTGTATTGTCGACGCCGAGCGAGTGCACCAGCACCAGCAGCGGCTTTCCGCTTCCACCCTCCAGGCGGTAATAAATCCGCGTGTCTTCTCTCGTGATAAACGCCATCAGTCCTCCTGTGGGGAAAGCAGGCGGCGGCGGAAGTTCTCCGCGCTGCCGAGATAAGCGTCCGGGGAATCGAGGTCGCCGGGCATCGCCACTTCGGTCGCCGAGGCGAGGGCTTCGGCCAGCGTGCCTCCCTCCGAATCGAGGCGCGCGCAGACGTGGTCGAGCAGCGCCCGGGCGGCTTCGCGGCCGAGCACGGGCGCCATATGGAGAAATGCGCGCTCGGCAAACACGGCTCCGCGCGTGGCGTCCAGGTTGCGCCGCATGTTGCCCGGGTGAACCTGAAGCCCTTCGGCCGCCTCAGCCATGGAGGCCAGCGCGAGGCCGGCCGATTGAACCAGCGCCGCCAGAGTGCTCCATTCGGCCTGCCAGCCGCCGGCGGCCCGCTCGTGCTCCTGCAGCATGCAGGCCAGCAGGCCGGCAACCAGGCCGGGAGCGCGGCGGGCAGCGGCGACGGCGAGCGTGCTGGCGATGGGATTACGCTTGTGCGGCATGGTGGAAGAGCCGCCCCGGCCCGCGCCGCCTGGCTCGGAGACCTCGGCCACCTCGGCCTGCGCGAGCAGTGAAATGTCGAGCGCCATTTTGCCGAGCGCGCCGGTGTAAACGCCGAGCGCGGCGGCCAGCGCGGCCACGCGATCCCTGTGCGCGTGCCACGGCGCTTCCGGGCACCGCAAGCCCAGATCTTCGGCCAACGCCTCGCTCACCGCGATGCCCCGGTCGCCCAGCGCAGCCAGAGTGCCGCTGGCGCCGCCGAACTGCAGCACCCGCGCTTCTTCGAAGGCCTCGAGCAGGCGTGCCCAGCACCGGCGAATCGACGCTCGCCAGCCGGCGGCCTTCAGCCCGAAGGTCACCGGCGGCGCCGGCTGCAGCAGCGTGCGGCCGAGCATCACGGTGGCGGCGTGCTCGTCCGACAATCGCGCCAGCGCGCGCTCGAGCTGCTCCTGATCGGCGGCCAGAATTTCGCGGCAGCGCCGCAACAACAGCATCATGGCAGTGTCGGCGGTGTCCTGGCTGGTGGCGCCCCAATGCACGTACACCTCGTATGCCGGCGCGCAAACCCGCACGCGCTCGGCGAGCATGGCGGCCAGGGGAAGCCCCGGTGTGCCCGCGCGCTGCGCCCTCGCGGCCAGGGTGGCAATGTCGAAATCCCCGGTCCGCGCCGCGGCGGCGATCGCATCGGCCGCGGGGGCCGGAATCACACCCACCCGCGCCCCGGCCCTCGCCAGAGCACACTCAAACTCGAGCATCGCTTCGAGTACACGCTGGTCGGAGAACGCCTCCGCCAGTTCCCCGGTCGCCGCCAGGCACTCGATCAGCGACATGGACATGCGGCGCGCCTACACATCGAAGAACACCGTCTCGCCCTCGCCCTGCAGCCGGATGTCGAGGCGCCAGAGGCCCGGCTCATCCGGCGACGGCTGCGCCAGCAGCGTTGCGCGCCGTTCGGCCGGCACCAGCGCCAGCGCTTCGTCGCCCGAGTTGGCGGGCTCGCCGGAAAAATACACCCGCGTGCAAAGATGCCGCAGCAGCCCGCGCGCGAATACGTGGAGGTTGATGTGAGGAGCCTGCGCGCCGCCGCGAGAGCCGGGCTCCGCCGCCGGCTTCACCGTTTCGAAAACACATACGCCGTCCGTGTCCGTCTCCCGCCGCCCGAAGCCGCGGAACCCGGCGCCGGCCGTCTCTTCGGCGCCCGCGAATTGTCCGTCCGCGCCCGCCTGCCAGATCTCGACCATCGCATCGCCGCGCAACGGCTCGCCCGCGCCATCGAGCAGCCGCAGCGCCAACCGGATGCGCTCTCCCGGCGCCTCGGGCCCGGCCACCGCCCCGAGCGCGGCGTCGGCCGTGAGCGCGAAATTGAAGAACGGGCCGACCGTTTGCGAAGCCGTGGGAATCAGCGGCATGGCGGCTCCTCGAACGGCGTCGCCTCACGGCCCCTCAGCACGATGTTGAAGCGGTAGCCCAGCGCCCATACCGGTTCGGTGAGATCGAGCTCGAACGACGACATCAGGCGCCGCTTCGCCTCCTCATCGGGGATCGACTGCAGAATCGGGTCGAGCGGGATCAGAGGATCGCCGGGAAAATACATTTGCGTCACCAGGCGCGAAGCCCAGGCCGCGCCGAACAGCGAGAAGTGGATGTGCGCCGGGCGCCATGCGTTGGGGTGGTTGCGCCACGGGTAGGCGCCGGGACGGATGGTAAGGAAGCGGTAGACGCCGTCGTCGTCGGTGAGCGCGCGGCCGGCGCCGGCAAAATTCGGATCGAGCGGCGCCGGATGATGGTCCCGCGAGTGCAGGTAGCGGCCGGCGGCGTTGGCCTGCCAGATCTCCACCAGCGCGCCGCGAACCGGCCGGCCATCCTCGTCGATCACTTTCCCGGCAACGACGATGCGCTGGCCCTGCGGCTCCGCCGAACCGCGGTTCGTGAGGTTGCTCTCGCCGCTGATGCTCAGGCGATCGAAGCGCGGGCCGGCGAGTTCGGTGGGAGTGTGCGGCAGCGGAACCGGCGCCAGCCGCGGCGCCCTCAACAGCGTCGAGCGGTACGCGTCGCAGGCGTTTTCGGGCTGCGTGCCGGGAGGAGGGGGCGGATAGATTTTCATTGACGCTTACTCCGCGCCCGCGCTGCCGTGTGCGCGCGCCGTTCTTGCTTGCAGATCGCGCAGCGCCTCCAGCTCAGCGGCCGCCGGCGCGGGTGTCTCATTCACTACCGGCGCGAACCGCACCGGCCAGCCCGTGCTCTCAACCACCTGCTCGCGGCTTACGCCCGGATGGAGGCTGGCGACAATCATCTCGTTCGTTTCTGGCTCCGGTGTCATGGTACACAAATCGGTGACCACCAGCACCGGCCCCTGCGTGGCGATGCCCAGCGCGCGCCGCTCGGCTCCACTGCGGCCGTGGCCGAGCGTGGTGAGAAAATCCAGCCGCTCGACAAAGCTGCGCCGGCTCTGGCGCATGATGATGAAGATCTTCCCGCAACTGGCGGCGATTTCGCTTGCCCCACCGCTGCCCGGCAGGCGCACCTTGGGCCGGGAGTAAGGACCGATGACGGTGGTGTTGAGATTGGCATAGCGGTCGATCTGCGCGCCGCCGAGGAAGCCAACGGTGATGCGCCCGCCCTGCAGCCAGTAGCGGAAAATCTCGGGCACGCCGACTGTGGTGAGCGCCGTCTGGCAGAGCTCGGGATCGCCGATCGAAAGCGGCAGCGTATCGGGGCGCGTTTCGATGGTGCCCGACTCGTAAATGAGCCTGAGGCCCGGAGCGTGCGTGAGCCGCGCCAGGTTGCAGGCGGCCGAGGGCAGGCCGATGCCGACGAAACAGATGTCGCCGCCGCCCAGCGCGCGCGCCGCCGCCACGGTCATCATTTCCGCCGAAGTGTAGCTCATCGCGCCTCCCCCGGCGGCGCTTCGAGCACGTTGCGCCGCATCCATTCGAGAAACGATTCGCGCTCCCGCGAGATGGCGTCCCAGGCGAGGTAGAACGCGTTGTCGCGCCCGTAGTAGCCGTGCGCATAGGACGGCCGTGCGCCGCCCGGCGCCAGGCACACCGCGCTCAGCGTCCAACCCGGCAGGATGACCGCGTTCGGGCTGCGCGGGCCGAGCTCGTCTACCACCTCCTCCACCGTTACGATGGCCCTCCGCGCCGCCAGCACGGCTTCCTTCTGCACGCCCAGAATTCCTTCCACCATCACGTTGCCCTCGCGGTCGGCCTTCTGCGCGTGGACGATGGCCACATCGGGCCGCAGCGAGGCGACGCATGCCAGCTCTTCTCCGGTGAACGGACAGCGGAGGAAGCGGATGCCGGGGTTTACTTCCGGCAGATCGGTGCCGCGGTAGCCGCGGAACACGGCGCAAGGCATGCCGGCCGCGCCCGCTTCATAAGCGTTGGCCATCGCCGCGTGGCTGTGCTCGACGATCTCAATCGGCGCCGGCCACCCGTTCTCCACCGCATCGCGGAACCGGTGCAGCGAGCCGACGCCCGGATTGCCTCCCCAGGAGAACACCAGCCGCCGCGCCGTGCCCATGCCGATCATCTGGTCGTAGAGCAGGTCCGGCGTCATCCGGATCAGTGTGAGCTCGCGCCGTCCGCGGCGGATAATCTCGTGGCCGGCCGCAAACGGGATCAGGTGCGTGAAGCCTTCCATCGCCACCTGGTCGCCGTCGGCGACAAAGCGCTCCACCGCTTCACCAAGACTGAGAAATTCCATTTCGTGTGCGAGACGCGCCCGTGGGGCGGGAATCGAATCCCCTCATTACACAACCGCCCGCGCGCGCCCGTCAAGCCGACAGGCGAGCGTCCGTGAAGTTGACACTGCGCGGCGAACCGGCGTACAACGGAGCGGTAAGCGCACACCTCATGACCCAAGCCTTCCTCTGCGACATGATTCGCACTCCGTTCGGCCGCCACGCAGGAGCGCTCGCCGCGGTACGCACCGACGATCTGGCCGCGATTCCGCTGCGGGCGCTGATGGCGCGCAACCCGGGCGTGGATTGGGCAGCGGTGGACGACGTCCTCTACGGCTGCGCCAACCAGTCCGGCGAGGACAACCGCAACGTGGCGCGCATGGCGCTGCTGCTGGCCGGCCTGCCGCAAGAAGTGCCCGGCGTCACCGTAAACCGCCTGTGCGGGTCCAGCATGGAGGCGGCGGCGATGGCGGCGCGGTCCATGCGCTGCGGCGAGGCTTCGCTCGTCGTGGCCGGCGGCGTCGAGAGCATGACCCGCGCGCCGTATGTGCTCGGCAAGGCCGACAATGCGTTCGCGCGCACGCAGAAGCTGGAGGATACGACGCTCGGCTGGCGGTTCATCAATCCGAAGTTCCAGGCCGCCTTTGGCGTCGACGCGATGGCCGAGACCGCGGAAAACGTGGCCGAAATGCACGGCGTGTCCCGCGCCGATCAGGACGCCTTCGCGCTTCGCAGCCAGCAGCGAGCGGCGGCGGCGGCCCCATGGCTGGCCGGCGAGATCACGCCGGTGGAAATTCCGGCGCGCCGCGGCGCCGCTCCGCAGGCGGTTACGCAGGACGAACACCCGCGGCCCGACACAACCATCGAGGCTCTGGCCGCGCTCAAGCCCGTGGTGAGGCCCTCCGGCACGGTGACGGCGGGCAACGCGAGCGGCATCAACGACGGCGCCTGTGCGCTGTTGATTGCCTCCGAGAGCGCGGCGGCGCGGCACGGCCTAACGCCGCGCGCGCGCATCGTCGCCTCGGCCGCGGCTGGCGTGGCGCCGCGCATCATGGGCATGGGCCCGGTTCCGGCCGCCCGCAAGGCGCTCGAGCGGGCGGGCCTGGAGATCGGCCAGATGGACGTTGTCGAGTTGAACGAGGCCTTCGCCGCGCAGGCCCTGGCCGTGCTTCGCCAGCTTGGCCTCGCCGACGACGCCGCCCAAGTCAACCCCAACGGCGGCGCCATCGCTCTCGGCCACCCGCTCGGCGCCAGCGGCGCGCGGCTCATCGCCACCGCCGTCCGCCAGCTTCACCGCGTGCAGGGCCGCTACGCTCTTTGCACCATGTGCATCGGTGTCGGCCAGGGCGTCGCCATGGTTCTCGAAAGGGTTTAGGCGGGCCAGCTTCCATGATCCGCACGCAGGTGGGCATCATTGGAGCGGGGCCGGCCGGCCTGCTGCTGGCGCACCTGCTGCACCGCGAGGGCATCGACTCGGTGGTCATCGAGGCGCGTTCCCGCCGGCACGTCGAGGAGCGCGTCCGCGCCGGCGTGCTTGAGCAAGGCACCGTGGATCTGCTGAACTCGACCGGCGCCGGCGAGCGCATGCGCCGCCAGGGACTCGTCCATCACGGCATCGAGCTGCGATTCGCCGGGCGCCGTCACCGCGTCGACTTGTTCGAGCTCACCGGCGGCCGCGCCATCACCGTCTACGGCCAGCACGAACTCGTGAAGGACCTGATCGCCCTGCGCATGGCCTCCGGCGGCCCGATCTTGTTCGAAACCGCTGCCGTGGGCCTGGACGGGCTCGACGGCGACCGCCCGCTCATCCGTTTCGAAAACCGCGGCGAGCCGGACGAAATCGTCTGCGACTTCATCGCCGGATGCGACGGCTTCCGCGGCGTCAGCCGCGCCGCGATTCCCGCCGGCACGGTCCGGCACTTCCGGAAAACATATCCGTTCGCCTGGCTGGGTATTCTCGCCGCTACGCCACCGGCCTCCGACGAACTGGTCTACGCCCATCACGAGCGCGGCTTCGCGCTGCTCAGCATGCGCTCGCCAGAGATTAGCCGCCTCTACCTGCAGTGCCGGCCTGGGGAGGATCTTGCGGCCTGGCCTGACGAGCGCATCTGGAACGAATTGCGCACCCGCCTGGAGACCCGCGACGGCTTCCGGCTCGAATCCGGCCCGGTGCTGCAGAAAAGCATCGCCGCCGTGCGAAGCCACGTCACCGAGCCGATGCGCCACGGCCGCCTTTTCCTGGCTGGCGACGCGGCGCACATCGTGCCTCCGACAGGCGCAAAGGGCCTCAACCTCGCCGCGGCCGACGTCTGGCTGCTCTCGCGCGCCCTGACGCGCCACTATCGCGGAGGCGGCGCCGATCTGCTGGACTCCTACTCGGATACCTGCCTGCGCCGCGTCTGGCGTGCGCAGCATTTTTCCTGGTGGATGACTTCGATGCTCCATCGGTTCGATCCGGCCGACGACTTCGAATTCCGCCGCCAGTTGGGCGAGCTGGACAATCTGGCCAGCTCGCGTGCCGCCTCGGTCAACCTGGCGGAAAATTACACCGGCCTTCCTCTGGACGGCATGGAGAGCCCGATATGAAACGAACAACGCCACCCTTCCGGGCCGACCACGTCGGCAGCCTGCTGCGCCCGGAAAACCTGCGCCGCGCGCGCGCCGGCTGGAATGCCGGCCAAATCACGGCCGAACATTTGCGCCAGGCCGAGGACGAGGCCATCGTCGAGGCGATCGGTCACCAGGAGCGCATCGGCCTGCAGGCGGCCACCGACGGCGAGTTCCGCCGCGCCATGTGGCATTTCGATTTTCTCGAGCGGCTCGACGGCGTCGAGGCCTTCCGCGCTTCCCACGGCATCGCCTTCCAGGGCGGCGTCGAGACCGAGCCCAAGGGCCTTCGCGTCATCGGCCGCCTGGGCTTCCATGGCCATCCGATGCTCGACCATTTCCGGTTTCTGCGCGAGCACACCCGCCTGTCCGCCAAGCAGACCATCCCCTCGCCCAGCGTGCTCCATTTCCGCGGCGGACGCGCCGCCGTCAGCCCGGAAGTCTATCCCGACATGGAAGGCTTCTATGAAGATCTCGGCAAGGCCTATCACGCCGCCGTTGCCGCCTTCGCCGAAGCCGGCTGCCGCTACCTTCAGTTGGACGAAACCAATCTCGCCTACCTGTGCGACCCTGAGCAGCGGCATATGCTCGCCGGTCGCGGCGACGACCCCGATGCCCTGCCCTCCGTCTACGCCGCGCTGCTCAACGCCGCCGTCGCCGGACGTCCGCCCGGCATGGCCGTCACCATGCACCTGTGCCGGGGCAACTTCCGCTCGAGCTGGATCGCCCAGGGCGGCTATGAGCCGGTGGCCGAAATTCTGTTCCAGGGCGTCAACGTCGACGGGTATTTCATGGAGTTCGATACCGCCCGCGCCGGCGGCTTCGAGCCGCTGCGTTTCGTGCCGAAAAATAAGATCGTGGTGCTCGGCCTGGTGACGTCAAAATCCGGCCGGCTCGAATCCGCCGACGAACTGAAGCGGCGCATCGGCGAGGCGGCGAAGTTCATCGACGCCGATCAGCTCTGCCTGAGCCCGCAGTGCGGCTTTGCCAGCACCGAAGAGGGAAATCTGCTCAGCCAGGACGAGCAATGGGCCAAGCTCGAGCGCATCGTCGAGGTCGCCGCCGAAGTCTGGGGCGGCTGAGCGTTACCGGAGATCCCCGCGCGAGGATGCCACTCAGTTGTCGCCGGTGACCTGCTGCACTGAGAGCAGCACGTTCAAACGTCCGTCGCCGAGACCGAGGCCGGAGCTCAACTGAACGCCCGACTCCAGGGCATCGTTGACGCTGCCGGAGCCGATTTTCGGATTGGCCTGCATCATGAGGGCGGCTCCTCCGGATACCAGGGCCGTGCTGAACGAAGTGCCCCAAACCCCGGCGTAGTTATTGCCCGGGTAGGTGGTCAGCAGAGCTTCTCCTGGCGCCGCCATTTTGACGCTATCCACCGCGTAGTTGCTGAACGTGCTGCGCCCGTCGGTTGCGGTGGTCGAACCCACGCCGATCACGCCTTCCTGCGCCGCCGGGTAAACCAGTTCCTGCTCCCCGTCGTTGCCGGCCGCCGAAACGCAGACGATCCCTTTCGATATCGCGTACTGCAGCGCGGTCCGCACGCCGATCGACACCGTCTCGGAGCTGAAGCTCATGCTGATCACGTTGGCCCCGTGATCGGCCGCGTAGTAAATGGCGCGCACAATGTTGGCCGTGTCCGAAGAGCCGTCGGAGAGAAACGCCTTCAGCGGCATGATCAGCGCCTGCGGCGCCACCAGGTGCACCAGACCCGCAGTCATCGTTCCGTGGCCGAAGTGGCTCAACTGTCCGCTGCCGCCGTCCAGGATCACCACCGTCGACTGATCGAGAATCACCACCGTCGACTGGTTCAGCTCCAGCGTCTGATTCTTCTGGGTCAGCGGCACCGTCTGCGAGTTCTGGAACGCCGAGGTCTGCTGCGCGTCCAGATCCAGCCATTCCGACGGGATGCCCGCCTGGTTGCGCGTGAAGTCGTAGCCCTGAATCAGCGACCCGGCCAGCGCCGGATGATACGGATCGACGCCGGTGTCGATGACCGCGACGACCACGGGGTGATTGCTCGAGACAGCCTGCTGAGCCTGCGGCAGCTCGATCAGCGGCACCGACGGCTGGGTGACGTAGCTGGTCAGCACCGTCGCCCCGTAATAGTTCGTCGTCGAGGGATTGGTCAGCATCGCCTGGATGGCGGCGACGTTGGGAGTCACCACAGACAGCGGATCCGACTCCACCTCGTTTACCGTCGCGTTCACTTCGAAATCGTGCACCGCCGGATTCGCCGTCACCTGCGCGATCAGCGTCGCCGGAGCAATACTGGCCGGCGCCGAGACGAGAAACGAAGAGTCCTCGGTGTTCAGCGTTTGCACCAGCGTCAGGCCGTACTGCGACAGAACTCCCGACAGGTTGGCCGAGGAGACCTCGAGTACGTAATAGTTCGGCGTGGAGGTTTGCGCCGCGAGCGACATAGCCATCGCGGCAAAGAAAACAACGGAGAGGAGAATTCGGCGAATCATGTGAAAGTCCCTGTTGCGCGAGCGGTTCATATTTCGGAATCCCTGGTCCCGCCTGCCAGCGAACTCAACGGCAGGTCGATCCGGACTCCTTCGTTTGAGACCTCGATCTGCAGCCGCAGCTTCCGCACGGCTGTATATTCGAGGCTGAACTCACCGAATTCGTTGCTCAACGTTTCGGCGATAATCTTGCGGCCGGACACCAGCGCCACCGGTAGCCCTGCAAGCCGGTCCTCCGGCGCCTTCCGGTTCACAATCTGGCCTGCCATTGCCACCTGCGACGAATTGATTTCGCCTTGCACCCGGACATCCACGCAGTAGTCGCCCGCGTTGAACGCCAACTGCTGGCCCGAGGGCACCGCGTGGCGGACGCCGGCCATCGCCGGCTCGCCGAATCCGTCAAAGATCAATGAGCCCATCAGACGCCGCAGCACGCCGGCCGGAGCGCTCATCGGCCGGTATATCGCCCGCGCCATCCGCGCCAGCTCCTCCGGCGCCCGATAGGTGCTCTCGACGGCGGAGAAGTTCACTACCTGGCGCAGCAGGTCCAACTCCCGCCGGCATCGTTCGCAGCCGCTGTCGATGTGCGCTTGCATCTGGACGCGCTCGGCCTCCGGCAGGAGATTCCTGACGAAGTCGACCCAACGCTCGGCTACATAATGGCTCATTCGATCCATACCGATCCGCTCCCGGAACTCAGGCCTCCATCGGGCTCATCCCCGGGAGCACGCCTCTGTGTGAATAGGGTGAACCGCCCCCGGAAAAATATAGGTGTGCTCCAGAATTTTCCCAGCTCCTTGCGGGTTTTCTGTAAATCACTGAAAACTCAATCTCCTTTTCCCGCGTACTGGTGGTCGCCGACGAGCAGAAACGGCGCCCAGTAGAAGGGATGCGCAAACTGCGACCGCACCTGGTTGATCGCCGCCCGCAGCGCCCCGGCCTTGTCGGCGTGCAGCCGGAGCTGCCCGTAGAAGGCGGCGAAGAACGCGGCCGCCGACTCGTCGTGAACGTCCCACAGGCTCACCAGCAGGCTGCGCGCGCCCGCCGCCAGCAGCCCCCTCATCAGCCCGATCAACTCGTCCGCGCCGATCACCGCGCTCAGCCCGGTGCCGCAGCCCGACAGCGTCACCAGTTCGGCGTTGAGCCGCAGCCCTTCCAGGTCGAGCATCGTCAGATGCGCGTCGCCCAGCCGGATGTAGGAGAAGGCCGGGTTGTCGGCGCGGAACAGCCCATGCGTGGCAACGTGCAGGTAGCGGTAGCGCCGGCCCTCTTCAAATAAAACCTCCCGCCGCGCCTCGGCCTCCAGTAGCAGCCGCGCCCCGGGCAGGTTGGCCGCTGCCAGCCGCGCCTCGGTCTCGATCTGCGGAGCCATCGCATCCGGCACGCCGAGCACCAGCGACCGGTCCTCCGCCGCCGCCCCCCGCCGCCGGCACAGCGCAAACACACTGGCGCTCGGCGTGTAGGACACGGTGAAGTCGTCGATCAAAAATCGGGTCCCGTCATGCAGGGCGTGAAATGGCAGATGGTGCAGAAACCCGTGCGGCGAAATGATCAGGTGATTGGCGCGGATGTGGCGCCGCAGCGGCTCGAACACCGCCTCGTACAGCCGCTTCAGGTGCGTCCCGGTGGCCGCGTTCCAGGTGTTCGCGAACGCCGGCAGGTACTCCGGACCCAGGTGGAACTTGGCCATCTGCAACTGCAACAGGCGCAGTTGCCGCCGCGCCGGCTCGGCCTCGCCGGCCTCGATCATGCGGATCTCGCCGTTCTGCGCCAGACAGGCGTACAGGCTCCCGCCGATCTCGAAATAGTTCACCAGCGCCGCGTCCCGAGGCAGCGATTCCAGAATCGCCGCCGGCGTCAGCGCCGCCGCGCTCCGCGCCGGCTCCTCCAGCCGCGAGCTCTCCGCCAGCCGCCGCAGATAAGACCTCTCCCGCTCGCGCACCTGGCTCTGCAGGCGCGCCGTGTCCGGCCTCTGGCCGAGCGCGGCGTTCTCCATCCGCCGGTACAGCGCGTGCAGATCCAGCCGATCCTGCCGCAGCCGCGGATCAGCGCTCGCCGCGCTGCCCGCCCTCTCCGGCGCTCCCGCCTCGGCAATCCGCTCGGCCAGGCTCCGCGACTTCGCCTGCTCGATGTATCCCAGCGCCTCGCCGACCCGCGGTTCCGGCGCACGCAGCGACAGCGCCACCAGACTCTCGTACACAGGCAGCTTATCGCGCAAAAACGAGATCCGCGCATCGTCGCTCCACAACCCGTTCCGCAGCCGGTCGATCGAACCGAGCGCCGCCTGATACCGTTCCCGCGCCCGCCCCGGATTGCCCGCCCGCTCCTCGATCTGCCCTTCCAGGTAATGGGCGTGGCACTCCAGCACCGGCGTCACAGACCCCTCCAGCCGCGCGCTGGCCCTTCTCCGCCACCGGCTCGCCCCCTCGATGTCGCCCCGCTGCAGGCTCAACTGACCCAGCAGCAGCTCGCACAGCGCCGCCCGCCCCGGCATCTGCGAACCCGCCAGCCGCGAGTAGGCCCGCCGGCAGAATCGCTCGGCCCGCCCCCGGTCGCCCCGCTGCCGCCACAGCATCGCCAGGTGCAGGTCGATCAGCGCCGGCCACAGGCTGTTGCTCTCGCCGGAAAAAATCCGCCGCGCTTTCCAGAACGCCACCATCGCCCGCTGGTGCTCGCCTCGCCGGCTCAGCGCGATCGCCAGGCTCACAAACGCCTTGGCGCGCTCGTAGCTCATGCCCAGCCGGTCGAAGCCCGCGACCGCGCGCCGCGCCAGCAACGCCCCGTCCTCGTTCAGGTTCAGCTCCAGGCACACCTCGGATTCGTCCAGGTCGCACAGCGCCGCATGATAGTCGTCGCCCGCTTCCCGGCAGTGCCGCCGCGACGCCTGGTACAGCCTCGCCGCCTGCAAATACTCGCCTCTCAGGTAGTGCAGATAAGCGATGTTGTAGTCTGCCGCCGCCACCAGCAGCCCCAGCCCGTGCCGCTGGGAGTACGCCCGCGCCCGCCGGTAACAAACCATGGCCAGCCGGAACCTCCCCAGGCTGATCGAGCACACCGCCATGTTGCTCAACACCGCCGCTACGTCGCCCGGCCCTCCCAGCGTGCGCAGCACCGGATACGCTTGCCGGTAGTGCCGCAGTGCTTCCTCATGCCGGTCCTGCCGGTAGTGGATGTTGCCGATGTTGCTGTCCAGCCGCGCCAGCCGCAGGCTGTCCCCGTGCCGCTCGAAAATCGCCCGCGCCCGCTCGGCCCATTCGAGCGCCTGGGCGTAACGGTCCAGGTAAATCAGGCACTGCAGCCCGCTGGCCATCGTCCGCGCCGCTTCCATATCGGGACCCGCCGGCTCGAGCAGAACGAGCGCCCGTTCGTAATGCTCCAGCGCGTCGGCGTATCGCGCTCCCACAAAGGCGATGTGCCCCGAGCACCTCTCCGCCGTTGCCCGGCTCGCCGCGTCCCCCAGCGTCCCAGCCAGCCATCCGGCCACCTCCGCCAGCCGCGCCGCCCGCTCCCGGTCGCTGTATGCGTAGCGGCTCACCTCGCGCTGCAGCACGCTCATCGTCGAGGCCTCGTGCGCATCCGGCCGGGCATCATAAAGCTCCCGCCGCTCTACGCCGCCCGCCGCGCCCGCCAGCGCGGCGATCCAGTCCTCCGTTACCGCCGGACCGCTTGGCACGCTTTAAAATCCCCGCTGTTCCAGCGCCGCCCGCAGTTTCTTCAAACAACGCCCCCGAATGAACCCGATCGAGCCTTCGGCCAGCCCCAGCTTCGCGGCCACCTCTCCGTACGCCATCGGCGGATCGCTGAAAAACAACATCGTGATCATCTCCCGGCACCGGTCCGGCAACACCGCGATCGCCTCGCGCATCAACTGGTCCCGCTCCATCGTCAACTGAATCTCGCGCGGCAGCGGCCTCTCGTCGGGCACCTCCGGCGTCTCTTCCTCGCCCAGCATCGTCCCCCGCGAGGCGGTCCGCCGCTTCCACTGGTAGCACTTGTTCGTGCTCACCGTCATCAGCCAGCCCTTAAACGCGCCTACGCTCCGCAGCCGGGGCAGTTCCTTATATGCCTCCAGCCACACCCCCTGGAAAATATCCGCCGCGTCCTCCGGCGCCATCCGGTATTTCACCGGCGCCGAGTAAACCAGATTTTTGTACTTTTCGATCAACGCGTTCCATGCCTGCTCGTCGCCCTTCAGACACGCCCCGATCAGCGCCTCGTCGCTCCAGGCGGCCTCCGGGCGCCGCGCCTCCACTACCGCTTCCGGTTTCATGGGCGGCCCGATGCCCCCGTCCGGTTCTGCCCCTCACTCCAGTAGAGCCGGTCCACGTTCCAAAGCGTATACGGCTGAAGCACCGCCGGGTCGAAATTCTTCAGCCCCGCCCGCGCCGCCGCCAGTATGTCCGGGCTGGCTATGCAAATCACCGGCTCGTGCGCGGCCAGCAGCTCCTGCACCCGGTCGAACATCCGTTTGCGTTGCCCCGGGTCTCTTTCGCTCATCTGCCGCTCCATCCGTTGATCGATTTCCCGCTCCCAGTCAGTGGACGGATGCGCCTGCCCCGCGTTCCACAAATGCATGCCCCCGCTCGACAACCACACGTTCATGTCGGCATTCGGGTCCGCATCCCCGCTGGCCAGCCCGAAAATCGCCGCGTCATAGCGGTGCGTGTTCATCACCCGGTCCAGCATCGCCCGGAATTCGAGCGGCGCCACCTGCACCTTCATGCCGAGCTGGCTCAGATCGTCTTGAATGATCGTGGCCATCCGGCTTCGCTCCTGGTTGCTGGCGCTGGTGACGATGGTGAATTCCACCGCCCGGCCCTCCGCGTCTACCAGTGTCCTGTCCGGGCTCCACCGGAATCCCGCCCCCGCCAGCAGCTTGCGCGCCTGTTCGATCGACCGCGCCGGATGCGGAACCCCCGCGTCCACCCACTGCCGGTCGGCCGGCGTCACCGGCCCCCACAACGGCTGCGCCCGCCCGCCGTACACCAGCCGCACCACCGCCTCGCGGTCAATCGCCAGCGACACCGCCCGGCGGAAATCGTCCTTCGCAAACCAGCTCTGCCGGACACTCCGCTCCGCGTCCTCGCCCGGCGGCTGCGGCTTCAAATTGAAAAACAGAAAGTTGTACTCCAGGCCCGGCCCGGCGTCCACAAGCTGCGCCCCCCGCGCCCGCGGCTCCCGCGCCAGAAACGCGAAATTCCGCGCCCCCATCCCGCTCACCATCCCCGCGTCCCCATTGAGAAAATGCAGCACCTGCGCATCCTCGCTGCCGGCGAAGCGAAACTCCAGCGCGTCCAGATACGGCAGCCGCCGCCCCCGCGCGTCCACCCGCCAATAGTGAGGATTCCGCTCCAGCACCAGCTTCTCGCCCGCCACGTACTGCTTCAGCCGGTACGGCCCCAACCCGGCTATCGCAGCCGGTTCCGCCGTCAGCGCCCACGCCTTCGCCAGCGACCCGTCTTCATACGCCCGCTCCAGCAAATGCCTCGGCAGCATCGCCACGCTGTCAAACAGCCGCTCGGCCGCCGCGTAAGGCACCGCCAGCGTGATCCGCACTGTGGCCTCGTCCACTCGCTCCACCTTCACCGGCTCGCCGCCCACAATCAGCAGATCCCGCTGCGGCGCCCCCAGCTTCCCGTCCTCGTAGGCCCGGAAGCTAAACACCACATCGTCCGCCGTGAACGGCTCCCCGTCGGAAAACTTCAGTCCCCGGCGCAGCTTCACCGTGTACACCCGCCCGCCTCCGCCCACCGTAAAGCTCCGCGCCAGCGCCGGCTCGGCCCGCAAGGTCTTCCGATTGATGGTGATCAGGTCCGCGTTCAGCCGTCCGATCACCTCCCGCGAGGACACGTCGAATCCAAACAGCGGGTTCAATGTCTTCGGCTCGGCCCGCTGGTACACCACCAGCGCGCCGCCGGCCTGACCCGATACACCGGGGAGTTGCTCGGTCTCTTCGACCGCCGGCAGCCGCCCGGCCGCCAGACACGTCGTTCCCAGAAGGAAAATACCGGCGCAGAGGGTCCCCGCCTCTTGTCGCCACGTCATTTCCTTCTATATTACCGCGTGCCGTAATCCGGC
Organism: Bryobacterales bacterium; assembly: GCA_027452065.1. Taxonomy (GTDB): domain Bacteria; phylum Acidobacteriota; class Terriglobia; order Bryobacterales; family Bryobacteraceae; genus JAJYKC01. The sequence goes on along the minus strand of DAIDHC010000137.1, from coordinate 14,357 downwards.
GTACTGTTTTGGCGCCTCCAACGCCGGAACAATTCGCTTCCCGCTGTCACGATCCCAGCGCGTCGGCGCATACCGAGTAGAGCAGGAACACCGGAATCAGCATCAGCGCCGGCAGAGCGATCCACGGGTCGAGCGTCAGCAGCGCCGGCTGGCGGACTACGTCCAGCAGCGTGCCCCAGCTCAGCCCCGGCTCGTTGATGCCCAGTCCGAACATCGACAGCGTCACCTCCGCCAGGATGTACTGTGGCGCCACGAGCGCGGCCTGCGTGCCGATGACGCCGCGCATCTCCGGCACAATGTGCCGGCGCGCCAGGTAAAAGCGCGAGGCCCCGAAGCCGCGCGCCGCCTCCACGTGTCCCGCCTGGGCGAGGCTCAGCGTCAGCCCGCGAAACAGCCGCGCCGGCCGCGCCCAGCCCAGCAGCCCGGCCAGTGCGATCACCAGCAGGAAGCCCCGCTGCGGAGGCATCGACAGCGGCAGAAACGCCCGCACGCCCAGCAGCAGATACAGCCACGGCAGCGCCAGGAACAGCTCCGAAACGCGCATCAGCACCGAATCCACCCATCCCCCCGCCAGTCCCGACGCCACCCCCGCAACCAGCCCCAACCCGATCGACAGCGCGGTCGCCAGCGCCGCCGCCCCCAGCGACACCCGCCCGCCGTAAAGCAGCCGCGAGAACTGGTCGCGCCCGAACTCGTCGCTGCCCAGCGGAAAGTACAACCCCGGCGCGTCGACGCCGAACAACCGCCGGTGAACGAAAAACCGCAGCTCGCGCGGCTCCCCGGTCACCGGATCATCGGCATAAGGCCGCAGCCCGTGAAAATGAATCGCCCCCGGTGGCGCCAGCGGAGCCTCGCGATGCTGCTCGGCCGCGTCGTAAGGCGCCAGAAACCCCGCTCCCAGCACCGCCGCGTGCAGCGCCGCCAAAGCCCCCGCCGCCCACTTCCACCCGCTCCCCCGCCTCACCGCGGCCTCCGGATCCGCGGGTCCAGCGCGTAGAGCATCAGGTCCGCCGCCAGGTTCCCGGCCGCCAGCAGCGCCGCCGCCACCAGCCCGACGGCCGCGATCACATAAAAATCCCGCGACGCGATCGCCTCCAGAAACAATGGGCCCACGCCCGGCCACCCCGTCACCGCCTCCACCACCAATGTGCCGCTCAACAGTCCCGCAAACGAAAGCCCGAACAACGACACCATCGGATTGGCCGCCGCCGGAAAGATGTACACCGCCCACAACCGCCCGCCGCCGATGCCCCGCGCCCGCGCCGCCTCCACAAACGGAGCTCCCGCCGCCTCCCGCAGCGCCGCCCGCGCATGCCGCAGCAGCACCGGCGCCGCCCCCGGAGCCAGCGCCGCCACCGCCAGCGAAAACCCTCCCAGCCTCGGCACTCCCGTCCGCGCCGCCACCAGCACCAGCAATGCCGCCAGCAGCAGCTCCGGCACCACCAGCAGCGCCGACACCAGCCACGCCGTCCCCCGGTCCACCCATCCGCCCGGCCTCATCGCCGCCGCCATCGCCAGCCCCAGCGCCGCCATCCAGCTCAACACCCACGACACCCCGGCCAGCTCCAGCGTCCGCCCCAACCGCGGCCTCAGCAACTCCGTCACCGGCATGTTGTAAGCGATCGAAACTCCCAGGTCTCCCCGCACCGCCGCGGCCATCCACGCCCCGTAGCGCGCCAGCGGCGGCCGGTCCAGCCCGTAGCGCGCCCGCAGTGTTTCCACCGCCGCCGCGTCCACCCTCGGGTCCGTCCTCAGCTCGGCGAAATAATCCCCCGGCGCCAGCTCCGCCAGCGCGAAGGTGCCCGCCGAAACCGCCATCAGCAGCGCCGCCGCGTGCGCCAGCCGCCGCGCCAGAAACCACGCCATCACTGCGCTCTCCCCGCCCGCAGCCGCTCCCGGTATTCTTCGGCCGCCGGCCTTTCGCCGATTCTTCCCCGCTCCATCAGCGCCACCCCCGTCGCCACCGCCGCCACCAGCGCCGGCCGGTGCGCGATAAACAGGTACGCGACCCCGCTCGCCTTCTGCGCCTCCACCAGCAGATTCAGAATCCGCGCCTGCGCCGGCAGGTCGAGACTCGCCAGGGATTCGTCCAGGATCACCAGCGCCGGACCAAGCGCCAGCGCCCGCGCCAGCGCCACTCTCGCCCGCTGCCCTCCGCTCAACTGCGCCGGCCGCAGCCCCGCCGCCGTCTCCGGCAACCCCATCTGCGCCAGCCATTCGAGCGCCCCCCGCCGCCGCTCCTCGATCGAGCCCAGCCGCTGGATGGCCGCCGGCTCGCACAGCAGATCAAGAATCCTCCAGCGCGGGTTTAAGCTCGCCCCCGCGTTCTGCGGAACCAGTTGCACCCTCCGCCGCCACGCCGCATCCGCCGGCACGATCCGCTCCCCGCCCCTCTCGTCCTCCCAGTCCACCGCTCCCGCCCCCGGTGTCTCCATCCCCGCCAGGCATCGCGCCAGCGTCGTCTTGCCGCAGCCCGACGCCCCGCTCAACAGAATCCGCTCGCCCGGCCCGATCTCGAAGTCCACCCCGTCCAGCGCCGTCACCGCCGCCCGCCCCCGCCCGCCGAAGCGCTTGATCAGTCCCCGCGCCCGCACCACACCGCGCGCCCGGGAGACCTCAGGCCACATCGAGCCAGCAGCTCACTTCCACGCCGCCCTCCACCGCGGGAGGCTCGCGCTCCCCGCACACCGCCATCCTCCGCGGGCACCGCGGCGCAAACGCGCACCCAACAGGCCGCTCCCTCCCCTCCGGCGCACGCCCCGGAATCTCCGCCAGCCGCCCGCCCTCTGCCGCCGGCCGCCCGCAAGCCAGCAGCGCCGCCGTATAGGGATGCCGTGGCTCATCCAGCACCCGCGCCGCCGCCCCGCTCTCCACCAGGCGCCCCGCATACATCACCATCACCCGCCCGGCCCACCGCCGCAGCAGCTCCGGCTCGTGGCTGATCAGCAGAATCCCGGCCCCGCGCCCCGCCCCGATGAGGAGATCGAGCAGCTCCTTCTCCGCCCCCGCATCCAGCGCCGCCGTCGGCTCGTCGGCCAGCACCAGCTTCGGCCGCGCCGCCATCACCTGCGCCAGTTGCGCCCGCTGCAATTGCCCGCCGCTCAACTGGTGGGGCCACGCCCGCCCGAACTCCCGCGCGCTCAACCCCACCGCCTCCAGCGCCACCTCCGCCGCCGCCCGTTCCCCGCCCCGCTCTACGCGCCCACGCACCGCCTCGATAATCTGCCGCCGCAGATTCAGCAGCGGATGAAACGCCCCCAGCGGCTCCTGAAACAGAAACCCGATCCCCGACCCCCGCAGCGCCCGAAGCTCTGCCTCGCTTCTGCCCCCGATCGCCTGCCCCTCGAACTCGACGCCCCCGCTCACCCGCGCCTCCCGCGGCAGCAAACCCGCCAGCGCCAGCGCCAGCGTCGTCTTCCCGCAGCCCGATTCCCCCAGCAACCCGGCCACCTCGCCGCGCCGCATCGTAAACGTCACCCCATCCACGGCGCTCTTGCCGTTGGGGTACTCAACCCGCAGTTCCCGCACCGCAGCCAGGCTGCCCGCATCCGCCACGCAAACTCCCGCCACAGGATAAACCCCCGCCCCTGCCGCGGGCAACCCGGCGGGCGTTTCCCGCGCGTTGATTGGTGAAGTTGGTCGCGCCCCGCGCGGTGCGCTCAGAACCGCAGCTTCAATTGGATAAAGATTCGCCGGTCGTCCCCGTACATCACGCTCTGCGGCCCCGCCGGCGACGCCATGTAGTTCGTCCCTCCAAACAAAGGCGAGCTCAGGTCGCCCACCGGCAGCCCCGGGTTGAAATGGTTCATCACGTTGCGCGCGATCACCGCCACCACCAGGTTGTACCGGTGCTCGGTCGACGCGTCGTGCGTCAGCCGCTCGGCCGAGCCCGCGTCCGCCGCCGTCACCGCCATCGTGCTTCCGCCCGCCGCTTTCTTCCCGCCCCCGCCGCCGTCGCTCTTCAGCGCTCCGAAGCCGAACGTCCGGCTGATCCGCATGTTCATCGACACGAACGCCGGCCCCTGCCCGTAGTTGTGCGCAATCAACGCCGCCCCCGGCGCCGGGTTGGTCTGGAACAATCCGTACGGCGTCGCCGCCACGCCCGGCATCAGCGCCGAGGCCGCCAGCGACGGCCGCGCGTTGTACAACAGGTCCCCGTACGGGCTCTGCCCCGTCGTGATATCGAACGGCGCTCCGCTCCTCGCCACCAGGAACGGGCTGAAGATGATGTGGAACGGACCGGCGTAGGTCGCCCCGATCACCACGCTATGATGCACGTCGTAGGCCGAGCGCCCGTAGTCCGCGTTGGCGTTGTAAGGATTCGACACGAAATACCCCGGCCCGTCCGTGTTGCTCATCGCGTGCATCCAGGCGTAGTATCCGAACAGGCTCAACCCTCCGGTCAGCCGCCGCGAATAGTTCACCAGCAACTGCCTCTGGTTGTACAGCCCCGCCGACTCGTACTGGTAAATGTCGTTCGGCCCGTACGGCCTCACCCCGGCCAGCGGGTGGTCCGGCGGATAGGAGCCCGGTATCGGCGCGTTGATGTCCCGCATCCGCAGCAGGTGCGTCCCGTGCGACTCTATCAGGCTCACCGACACCACCGTCTTGCGCGAGATCTGCCGCTCCACGCTCAACGCCCCCTCCGCCATCATCGGCGCCCTCAGGTTCCCCGCCATCTGGTACAGAATCCCCTGCGCCCCGCTCAGCATCCCCGCACCCGGCGCGTTCGGATAGAAGCCCGGATGCGGCACAACCAACTGCTGCTGCAGCCCGCCGAATCGCAGCGCGTTCAGCGCCAGCGTCGCCGGGAACCGGTCATAGAACACGCCCGCTCCGCCCCGGATCACCGTCTTGCCGTGCTTGCCCGGCGACCAGGCGAAGCCGATCCGCGGCGCCACGTCCCCGTGGTCGCCCAGGTCGTTCTGCAGCTCATACCTCAGCCCCGCGCTCAGCGAAAAATTCGGCCGCACCCGCCAGTCGTCCTGCACGAACACTCCCGCGTCGGTCTGCGACAGCGCCGCAAAAGGCGCCCCCGCGTTCAACAGATATTGCGACGGCCCGCCGCCCAGCGCCCGGATCTGCGCCGGCCCCATCCCCGCCGCCTGAAACTGGAGCGTCCTCTGGTAGCTTTCAATCGATGTGATCGGCACCTGCACCGGCACGCCACCTGGCCCCAACACCGGCTGATTCAGAGCGTTCAGCTCCGGCCCCGTTCCCCCGGCGAACACGAACGTCCCGCCGAAGTTCCGGTATGAGGTGTCGCTCAACTGCGTGCCCCGCACCCGCCCCCCGAACTTGATCGTGTGCCGGCCCCGGTTCATCGACACCAACTCGTGCAGCTCGTAAGAATCGGCGCTGTTGAACGACGGCCCAACAGGCGCCCCGCCTCCGGTGAACGAATCGAGCACGCGCAGCGAAGTCTGCCCGGCCGCCGCCTGGTAGTTGAATGTGTCCCGGCTGAACTGAAATCCGCTCTCGATCACCGTCGACACCCCCGGCGTCGCCGTCTCGGTCACCTGCGCCGTGTTGTGTTGCGTGTTCAGCCCGTACCCGGCCGTCGGCAGCACAAACTGCCCTACGCCCTCGTTCGGAGCCCCCGTGCCCAGCCACGAGTAGCGCACCGTCAGAGTGTTCCGCCCGTTCAACTGCACGTCCATCCGCGGGCTCACGCTGGTGCTGGTGAACGGCGCCTGCACCGCCTGGCTCAACGCCGCCGGCTGCAGATTCGGATCCAGCACCGTCGCGCTCACCACCGCGTTGTCGCTCACGTCCCGCCGTTCCGTATCCACAAACCACGACACCTTCCGCCCCAGCGACCCTCCGATGTCCCCGTCGGCCTGCTGCGCGCGGTACGGCGGCTTCACTCCCAGCAGCGGATTCCGCGTGTTCAGCGCCGCGTCGCTGATCCGGTAGTTCAACGACCCGTGCACCGTCTCCGAGCCCGGCTTGGTGAACACCTCGATCCTTCCGTACCCCAGCCGGTCGTACTCGGCCGAAAACGGGTCTTGATTAATGCGCACCTCGCGAATCGATTCCTTCGGCGGCAGACGCCCGCCGCTGAATCCGTCCAGATACAACTCGCTTCCGCTCATCCCCGCGCCCGGCCCCGCCAGCGCCCGCAAGTCGGTCAGCAAATCGTCCGGATCGTCCGGCAGCGTTTCTAAATCCGCTCCCGTCAATACCACCGCGCCGGCGTTCTCCGACGGATCCACGCTCAGCGTCTCGCTCTCCGAGCTCACCGTCACCTGGTCCTTTACATCGGCCAGCCCCAGCTTCACGTTCATCTCCACCATCGCTCCGGCCGCCACGTCCACCTGCCCGCTCTCATACGACGCGAAGCCCTGCTGATCGGCGTAGATCGTGTACCGCCCCGGCGTCATGCCGCTCAACCGGTACTCGCCGCCGCTTCCGCTTACCGCCGTGTACTTCGCCCCGTCCTCGCCCATCGCCGTCAGCGACGCCCCGCTCACCACCGAGCCCGACGGGTCCGTCACCACGCCGTGTACCCCCGCCGTCTTCTCCTGCGCGCTCGCGCACAGCGCCAGCGCCAGCGCCAGCGCCATTCCCAATCCGCGAATCGTAATCCCACTCCTCAACACGCTACGCTCCTCCGGTACGCGTAGTAGCTCTGATACCACTCCACGAACCGCTCCAGTCCTTCTTCAATCGTCGTCGCCGGCTCGAACCCCGTGTCCCGCCTCAGCTCCGAAATATCGGCGTACGTGCACGGCACATCGCCCGCCTGCATCGGCAGAAGCTGCTTCACCGCCGTCCGCCCCATGCACCGCTCCAGCACTTCAATAAACTTCAACAGCGCCACAGGCTGGTGATTGCCGATGTTGTAAACCCGGTACCGCGCCTGGCTCAGCGACTCCTCCGGCATTTCGCTCTCCACCGTCCGCTCCGGCGGATTCCGCAGCACTCTGACAATCCCCTCCACAATGTCGTCAATGTAGGTGAAGTCCCGGCTCATGTCGCCGTGGTTGTAAACCGGAATCGGACGCCCGGCCTCGATCGCCTCGGCGAATTTGAAATACGCCATGTCCGGCCGCCCCCACGGCCCGTACACCGTGAAGAACCGCAGCCCGGTCACCGGGAGCCCGTAAATGTGGCTGTAGGAGTGCGCCAGCAGCTCGTTCGCCTTCTTCGTCGCCGCATACAGCGATACCGGATGGTCCACGCTGTCGCTGGTCGAAAACGGCGCCTTCCGGTTCGCCCCGTACACCGAGCTCGACGAAGCGAACACCAGGTGCCCGCAGCCCGCCTTCGCGCAGCTCTCGGCGATGTTTACAAACCCGGCCACGTTCGACTTCACATACGCCTGCGGATTCTCGATCGAGTACCGCACCCCCGCCTGCGCCGCCAGATGAATCACCCCGTCGAAGCGCTGGGCCGCGAACAGCCGCTGCACCGCCTCGGTGTCGGCCACGTCCATCCGGTGAAACCGGAACCCGTCGCGCAGCCGCAGCCGCTCCAGGCGCGCCATCTTCAGCCGGACGTCGTAATAGTCGTTCAGGTTGTCCACGCCTTCGATTTCGTGCCCCTCGTTCAACAGCCGTTCCGCTGTGTGAAAGCCGATAAATCCGGCCGCGCCGGTGATCAGGATCTTCATGCCGCTGGCTCCATTCGCGCGCCGTGACGCCGCGCGGAAAAATTCAATGTCTGCAGGACGCCCCGCGAGTTCGGTCCGGCAAAATGCAACACGCTCAACCCGCCCTCTTCCACGCGGCAGGCCCGCGCCAGTTCCGCCGGCACGCCCGGCAGTCTCGCAAGCAGCGCGCCCAACTCCCCGGCCGCGCCCTCCGCCACCATCGTCTTGAGTGGCCTTAGCCCCGGCTCCCGCAGCCGCTCCAGCAGCCGCTCCCAGCCTTCCGGCCCCGCCGTCAACCGCGCCGCGCCCTCCGCCCCCGCCCACTCGGCTCCGGCCGACAGCACCAGCCGCAGCCCCGTCTTTTCGCCCTTGATCTTCGGCAGCGCCGCATCCAGGTGCGCCGTCGAGTTCATCGTCTTCAGCCGCGCCCCGCCGCCCGCCGGAAACTCGATCAGGCTCAACCCCGTGTTGTGCTGCTCAATCGCGTGAAAGCTCTCCGCGCCCAGCCCCAGCGCCGACAGAATCAGCGCCCGCCCCATCCCGTTGTGCGTCGCCACCAGCACATCCCCGCTCAACGCCCGCGCTCCGGCCCAGAACCGCCGCGCCCGCTCGAACGCCTCCACCACCGGATACCTCCGCCGCCCCTCGCCATCCATCAGCGAAAATTGCGCCGGCGCGTGCCGCCAGTTGCCATACTCCTCCGGCTCGCTCTCGCAAACCTCCGCGTACCGCCGCCCTTCCCATCCGAAAAGCTCCACCTCCGCCGCCATCGGCTCGACGATCACCGTCGTCTCGTACCGCCGCGCCGCCGCCACTTCGATCGCCGTCTCCCGCGCCCTCCTCAGCGGGCTCGTGTACACCGCCTCGAAGCGAATCCCCGCCAGCGCCGCCCCCGCCCGCCGCGCCTCCACACGCCCCTCCGCCGTCAGCTCCGAGCCGTCCGAGCAGCCCTGAAACCGCTGCTCTCCGTTAAACGTGCTCCGCCCGTGCCGCAGAATCCAAAACCTCGCCCCCGCTCGCCCCGCTTCAAACATTGAGCGCCATCATCCTTTCTTCGCCTTCCGTTTCCCGCCCGCCGCGCCGCCGCTTTCCGTAAAGCCCCGCGAATTCCCCGCCCCGCGCCACCAGTTCCTCGAAGCTTCCCCGCTCCACTACGCGCCCGCGCCGCAGATAGAGCACAACATCGGCGCCCCGCGCTGCCTCCAGATCGTGTGTGATCAGGATCGTCGTCCGCCCCCGCCACAGCCGTTCCAGCCCTGCTTCCACTTCCCGCGCCCCGGCTTCGTCCAGCCCCGTCGTCGGCTCGTCCAGCACCACGATCGGCGAGTTCCGGATCGCCGCCCGCGCAATCGCGATCCGCTGCCGCTGTCCGCCCGATACCGTCGCCCCCCGCTCGCCCAGCTCCGTCTCGTAACCCCTCGGCATCCGCTCGATGAACTCGTGCGCATTCGCCGTCCGCGCCGCCGCCTCCACCGCCTCCGTCCCGGCCGAGCCAACACCCAGCGCGATGTTTTCCCGCACGCTCGCCGCAAACAGCACGCTCTCCTGCATCACCACGCTCACCTGCCGCCGCAGCGACCCGATCGTGTATTGCTCCACCTCCGTCCCGTCCAGCAGAATCCTGCCTCCCGTTACGTCGTGAAACCGCATCAGCAGGCTCGCCAGCGTCGATTTCCCGCTCCCCGAATCCCCCACAATCGCCACTCTCTCGCCCGGCCGCGCCTCGAAGCTCACTCCTTCGAGCACCGGCTTGCCCGGCTCGTACTCGAAGCTCACGTTGTCGAACCGGATGTGCCCCGCCAGCGCCGGCGCCTCCACCGCGCCCTCGCGGTCCGTCACCTCGGCCTCGGTGTGCAACACGTCCAGAATCCGGTCGCCCGACGCCACCGCCTTCGCCATCTGCCCCACGTACTTGGCCAGTTGCCGCAGCGGCCGGAACGCCGTTCGCAGATAACTCAGAAACACAATCAACTCGCCCGGCGTAATCGTCTTGTCCAGCACCGCGTGCGCCCCCGCCCACAGCACCAGCGCCCCGGCCGAGGCCGCCAACAGCTCCGCCGTCCGCTCCAGCCGCGCCGACAGCCGCTGCGTCTCCACTCCCATCCGCAGGCTCCGCGCGTTCGACACCGCGAACTGCCGTGTGAAATGCCGCTCCAGCGATAGCGCCTGCACCACCCGGATCGACCCCATCACTTCGGTCGCCGTCGCCGCCATCGCCCCTTCCTTCTGCCGCTGCGCCCGCGTCGTCTCCCGGATCCGCCGCGTCAGCCCCGCCACCACCCACAGGAACACCGGAAACGCCACCATCGCGATCGCCGCCAGCCGCCAGTTCATCCAGAACATCACCCCGAGCATCGCCGTTAAAGCCAGCCCGTTCGACACAAACGGCACTACCGAAGTCACCAGCACCTCGCGAATCCGATCGATGTCGAACATCACTCGCGATGTGAGATCGCCCGTCCGGCTCCGGTTGTGAAACGACATCGAGAGATTTGCAATGTGCCCGAATAGCCGCAGCCGGATGTCGGCCAGCACTCGCGACGCCGCCAGCGCCAGCAGCACCGCGTTCAGATAATCGGCCGCCGCCGCCAGCGCGGCAATCGCCACCATCGCCGCCGCCCCCGCCGCGATCACCTCCGCCGCGCTCCAGCCCGCCGTCAGCCACGAAGCCCGTGTTCTCCCGTGTCCCAGCGCCCCGAACAACAGGTCGTAGATAAACTTCAACGGCCACGGCTCCAGCAGCCGGAACACCACCGACAGCGCCACCGTCACTCCGGCCCCGGCGAACAGACGCTTCTGCCTCCCCACCTCGCCGCGGAAGGTCTGATACAGCCGCCCGAAGCCCCGCGCCAGCGCCGGCAGCGATTTCTCACGCACGGGCATCCATCACCTCCGCCCGCCGTTTCCCATCCGTCGCCGCGCTCTGGCCCGTCAGGATCCCATACACCCGCCGCGCGCTCGCCTCCATCTCAAACCGGCTCAGCACCGTCTCCCGGCCCCGCCGCCCCAGCTTCCGTCCCAACTCCGCCTCGCCCAGCAGAAGATCCATCGCCCCCGCCAGGCTCTCGGCGTCCCGCTCCCGCGCCAGCATGCCGTTCACGCCCGGCTCAATCAGCTCCGTGATCCCCGAAATCGCCGTCGACACCACCGGCAGCCGCGACGCCATCGCCTCCAGCAGCACGTTCGGAATCCCGTCCCGGTCCCCGTCCTCGTTCACCTGGCAGGGCAGCACGAACATCCGCGCCGTCCGGTAAATCCCGGCCAGCTCCGTCTGACGCATCTGCCCCGGCAGCGTCACCACGCCGTTCAATCCCGCTTCCGCGATCCGCCGCCGCAGCTCGCCTTCCATCGGACCGTAGCCCACAATGCGGCACTCGAACTCCCGTCCGCGCTCCCGCAGCAGCCGGCACGCCTCGATCAGCGTGGGAAATCCTTTCTTCTCGCAAAATCTCCCCACGCTCAGAATCAGCGGCCTCCCGCCTTCGCCGGCCAGGTTCTCTTCGCTCGAGTTAAACAGGCTCACATCCACGCCGTGATACGCCAGATGCACCGGCGTCTCCGCGCCCAGCCCCCGCAGATGCCGCTCGTTGTACCCGGTGCACGTCATCACAAACCGCGCGTGGTCCATCTTCCGCCGCAGCTCCTCCGCCGGCGTCAGATAAATATCCTTGGCGTGCGCCGTGAAGCTGTACGGCACCCCGCTCATCCGGCTCGCCACCTCGGCCACCGACGCCGGCAGGTTGGCGAAGTGCGCGTGCAGATGCGTGTAGCCCCGCCGCCGGATCTCGCCCGCCAGATAGCCCGCCTGCAAAAAATCCTTCGCCCGCCGCCCGCTCCGGCTCCGGAACACTCGCAACCCGTCCCGGTACCGCTCCGCGCTGCCCAACGCCAGCCCCGCGTGATGCCGCACCAGCCGCGCCGCATCCAGCGGCCGCGACCGCAGCCCCAGCCCCGGCAGATACGTCACCGGCGCCTTCACCTCCGCCACCTTCGGATGCACCGCCTCCGCGCCGGGCCGCCGCAGCGCGTAAATGTGCAGCCGCAGCCCCATCCGCTCCAGCCCCAGAATCTCGTTCAGGATGAACGTCTCCGACAGCCGCGGAAACGTCTTCACCAGATATGCGATCCGCGCCTCGCTCATGACAGCACCGTCTCGGCCTCGGCCGCCTCCTCGCCTATTCCCTCGGCCATCGCCTCCGCGCCCCGCAGCATCGCGCTGATCCGCGGCAGCGCTCCCATGTCCAGCAGCCGCGCTCCCTGCCCCGCGGTCTTCCGCGCCAGCTCCGCTTCCACTGCCGCCATCAGCGTCTCCGGCCCCAGCTCCTCCGGCATCATCGCCCGGAACAGCCCCAGCCGCTCCATCCGCTCCGCTCTCATCCTCTGCTCCACCACCGGCTTCGACCTCGGAACCACAATCGCCGGCTTGCCCAGCATCAGCAGCTCGCACACGCTGTTGTATCCGCCCATCGACACCACGCAGTCGGCCGCGCCCATCACGCTCACCATGTCGTTGGTGAAGTCGAGTACTTTCGTCATCGGCGCCGTTTGCGCCCGCCGCCGCACTTGTTCGGCCTGCCGCGCCGGCAGCTCCGGCCCCGTCACAATCACGCTCCTCCAGCCCGGCTGCCCCACCTTCTCCAGCCCGTCCAGGTACGCGCTCATCAATTGGTATCCGTCCTCGCCCCCGCCCGCCGTCACCAGCACCAGCCGCTCGCCTTCCTTCACGCCCAGCGCCGCCCGCATCTCCTCCCGCGGCCCAACAGGCCCCGTCCTCGCCACGTACCCGCAGTAGGTCACCTTTTCCTTCAGCCCCTCGGGAAACCCGTATTCCTTGCAGATGTCGAACACCTGCTTCATCCCCAGCACCAGAATCCCGTCGTAGCACCATTGCGCCGTTTCGTATGCCCGGCTCCTCTTCCACTCCGCGCGCGTCTTCTCCGCTTCGTCCAGAATGTCCCGCAAAACCAGGTACGTCCGCGTCCCCGGCAGGTTCTGCCTCACCCACTCCATCGCCGGCCTCAGCTCCCCCGCCAGCCCCGCCGGCTTCTTGTCCACCAGCACCACGTCCGGCCGGAAGCTCGCCACCGTGCTCTTGATCAGCTCCGACCTCAGCCGGATCACCTCCGCCGTCTCCAGGTCCAGAAACCGCACATCCAGCTCGCCGTCCACGCTCCGCTTCAGGCACGGCAGCTTGATGTAGTCGATCCCCTGCATCACCCGGAAGCCCTGCAGCATCGGCGAACCGGTGATGATCAGCACCGACGCCCCCGGTATCGTCACGTGCAGGTGCTCGCAGATCGCCAGCATCCGCCGGATGTTGCCCAGTCCAAAACTATCGTGTGAGTAAACAAGAATCCGCATATTCGTGCCCTTTCTCTACCGCCGCCCGCCCGCCACCGCCGCCCGCTCCCCCACCATCTCCTCGAGAAGCCGCGCCGTCTTCGCCGCCCCGTCGAGGTCGATCGCGACGCTCGCCGGCCGCTTTTCCACCGCCTTCAGAATCGCTTCCGCCATCCGCGCCGGCGCCAGGTCTGCTTCGCCCAGCACCCGCACCGCGCCCATTTCTTCGAGCAGCGCCGCCCGCGCCTTCTGCTCGTTGTCTCCGTTGCCCACTTCCGGATAAATCAGCGCCGGCGCCTGCGCCGCCAGTACGTCCAGCACCGTGTTGTAGCCGCCCATGCTGATCGACAGCGCCGCCCCCCGCATCGCCTCGCACAGCTCCGGCGTGTACCGCGATACCTCAACCCGCCCCCCGCCCGCCATCGCCCGCAGGCTCTCTTCCAGCCCCGCCGGCGCCAGCGGCCCCGTGTAAACCTCAAACCGGTGCGGCAGCTTCTGCGCCAGCAGCCCCGCCGCGCTCACCGCCGCCTTCAACAGGTCGTGCCCGGCCGCGCACTTGCCCCCGCCGTTGCTCACCACGATCCGCGGCTCCGGCTTCCGCTCCGCCACCGGCCGCGCCGCGCGCTCGCGCCGCACGTAGCCCGTGTATCTCACCTCGCAGCCCAGTTCCCCCGCCCGCGAAAACGTCCGCTCCAGCCTCACGTACCGCTCGTCCCCATGCACCAGCACGACGTCGTAATACTTCCCCGTCACCGCGCACACCCGCCGCTCGAACTCTTCCTGATCCCGCCGCGCGATTAAGATGTCCCGCACGCTCGCCGCCACCACCGGCGCCTCCGTCCGCGCCTTGGCCCACTCGAGCACCGGCCGCACTTCGCCGTCGAAGCTCTTCCGCCCGAACGGATACATTTCGGTGACAATCAACTCCGGCTTCCACGCCCGCGCCAGTTCCAGCAGCCGGTTCGCACGCCTCGTCCCTTCGCCGCTCCAGTCCCCCAGCTCCACCATCTCCGCCCCGCGCGGCTTCGCCATCCCCTCCACCGGCTCCCCGCCCCACGCCATCAGCACGTCGAAGCTCCGCGCCATCGCTTCGGCGATCGCCACGCTCCGCACCAGGTGCCCGATCCCCATCGTGTGCCGCGAATACAGGAGAGCTCTTTGCACTGTTTGTTCCCTTCTCAGTGCTCAAGAGTGCCGCCCCCCGCGGCGAAATATACCGTCCCTTCATCCGCCTCATTTTGCGGACCCTATATTTTTCGCGCCCCGCGCGCCTCTATTGAATTGCGGGCGCTGTCACGGCCCGGCGCGAAGGAGTGTCGATGAATTACAGCCGCAGCTTGCCCTCAGGCTCAGCCGCCGCCGTCTCGCTCGTCGTCAACGCCGACGATTTCGGACTCACCGAAGGTGTCTGCGCCGGCATCAC
>DAIDHC010000136.1 GCA_027452065.1 Bryobacterales bacterium | reverse complement strand
GGCGATCCAGAAGACCCAGACGGCGGCGGCCACGAGGGCGCAACCGAGGAAGGCGCCGCGCCAGCCGAAAGCGCCGAGCAACTGGGGCACGGCGAAGAGAACGAAGCCCGAGCCGAGCACCACCGAGGCGCCGAACAGGCCTTGAGCAATGTGCCGCTGGCGGCCTTCAAAAAGGGCAACGACGTATCGCGCGCCGGCGGTGAAGCAGGCGCCGGTGCCGAGGCCGGCGAAGGTTTTCCAGAACAGAAGCTGCCAATAGGATCCGGCGAAGGCGATGGCGAAATTCGCCACGGCGACCCAGGCCAGGGCGGCGGCCATGACGCGGGCGGGGCCGAGACGGTCCGCGAGGCGGCCGCCGGGGACTTGCATGATGGCGTGAGTGAGAAAGATGCCGGTGGTGAGGAGGCCGGCCCGGGCCTGGTCGAAGCCGAATTCGCCGCGGAGAGCAGAGACCATGGGGGCGTGGTTGGTGTAGTTGGCCGAGAAGGCAAAGCCGGCCGCACAGCCGGCCAGCAGCGCGCGTCTGTTCATTGTCGGCTCAGCTTATCATCGAGGCGCGGCCGGGGGCGAATAGAGTGGGGCGGCGCGCGGGGGCGAGTGCGGGGGCGGCGCGCGGGGATGAGAGCAGAGGGGACGCGCGGGATGAGGGCGGAGGCGACGGGCGGGGGTGGCTGATATCGATGGTAGACTCGCAGGAATGATGGAGGACCATCCGACGCGGCGCGATGCATTGAGGGGGCTGGCAGCGGCGTCTGTCCTGACGGGTGCACGGAGCGCGCAGGGCGCCGAATCGGAGCTTTGTTTCACGAGCGCGGTGGAGATGGCGCGGCTGATCCGGGCGAAGAAGCTGTCGGCGCGGGAAGCGCTGGCCGCGCACATGAAGCAGATCGAGCGTGTGAACCCGAAGGTCAATGCGATTGTGACGCTGGTGCCGGAAATGGCCGCCGAGGCGGCGGCGAAGGCCGATGAGATGCAGGCGCGCAAAGAGAGGTTGGGGCGGCTGCACGGTCTGCCGGTGGCGCACAAGGACCTGATCGAGACCAAGGGCATCCGGACGACGTTCGGATCGCCGCTGTATCGGGATGTCGTCCCGGCCGAAGACGATCTTGTTGTCGAGCGGATGCGGAAAGCGGGCGCGATCATCATCGGCAAGACGAACACGCCGGAATTCGGCGCGGGGTCGCAGACGTTCAACAAAGTGTTCGGGGCAACGTACAATCCCTACGACCTAGGCAAGACGTGCGGCGGATCGTCGGGAGGCGCGGCGGTGGCGCTGGCCTGCGGAATGACGCCGGTGGCGAGCGGATCGGACGCCGGAGGGTCGCTGCGGAATCCGGCGGCGTTCTGCAATGTGGTGGGATTCCGGCCCTCGATCGGGCGGGTGCCGAATCCCAAGGGCGAGTTCGGATGGTCGACGCTGAGCACTTCGGGGTGCCTGGGGCGCTCGGTGGCCGACCTGGCGTTTGCGCTGAGCACGATTGCGGGGCCCGATCCGCGATGTCCTCTCTCGATTGGCGAGCCGGGTGAAGTTTTCGCGCGGCCGCTCGAGCGCGGCTTCAAAGGCGCGCGGGTGGCCTGGTTCCGGTCGTTGGGCGGGGTGCCGTTCGACCCGCGGGTGCGGGCGGTGGTGGACGGGCATCGGGCGACGTTCGAATCGCTGGGGTGCGTCGTGGAGGAGGCGGAGCCGGACTTCGCGCCCGCCGAGATTTCGTTTCGCATACTGCGGGCGTGGGGGGCGGCTGCCAACTTTGGTCCTCGGCTGCGGGAACATCCGGAGGGTTTCAAGGACACTCTGAGGGAGGAAATCGAGGAAGGGATGCGATTGACGGGCGCCGACGTGGCGCGCGCCGAGGCGGCGCACACGCACGTCTGGCGGGGTTTTCAGGCGTTCCTGGAAAAATACGAGTATTTCATTCTGCCCACGACGCAGTTGCCGCCCTTCGACGTGCACACGGAATACCCGACCGAGATCGCGGGCGTGAAGTTCGACAACTACATCGACTGGATGAAGGCATGCTGGTACATTTCGGCGACGGGCAACCCGGCGGCGTCGGTGCCGGGCGGGTTCACGCCGGAGGGGCTGCCGGTGGGAGTGCAGATTGCCGGCCGCTACCAGGCGGACTTCAGCGTGCTGCAAATGGCGCACGCTTTTGAACAGGCGACGGGCTTCGCCAAAAAGCACCCGGCGATTGCGTAGAGCGCGCGCGGCCGGCATCGGGCTGCATTTCAGGCGGAGTGCAGCGCGGCCACTTCGTAGTCGACGACTTTCGGGATGACAAATGTGACGATGCCGTCTTTGAGTTGGAAGGGGACGTCGGCGCCGGCGCGCAGGAGCTCGACGCGGGAGATGCGGCGGTGGGGAGGGAGATGGAAGGCAACCTGCTGCGGGCCGATGGGGAAGAATTTGCGGATGAGGCCGCGGTGCATCGCGGTGTTGGTGTAGTTGAGGACGTGAACGGCGAAGCCGGCCTGCGTCTCCCAGGCGAAGAGTTCGACGACTCCGTCGCCGTCAACGGTGAGGGGCTGATGGGCGCCGGAGACCCAGCGGATGGAGTTTTGCAGGAGGAGCGAGAGATCGGTATGGCCGGCGCGCCACATGGTGCGCTCGACGTCGCCGGGGAAGTAGACGAGGCGGCTGGCGCCCTTTTCGCGGACGACGACGGCGGGCTCGGTGGTGTGGGAGGGTTCGGGGTAGGAGAGCTCGGGCGGGTAGGCGACGAAGCCGGGGACGACGGTGAGGAGAGGCGAGGCGACGGGCTGGAGGGGGACGCGGTACTCGGCGCCGGCGATCAGGTTGGTAGCGGCGCCCGCAAGCCCGTTGAGAATGGGGTGCGGGCGCTCGATACGCGCCGAATAGGCGTTGCCGTTGGTGCCGATGACGGGGCCGGCGCGGTGGATGCCGAACAGATCGCCGAGGCCGAAGTCGGGGCGGGGCCGGCCGCGGTCGTCGTACAGGCTGGTTTCAAAAGTGGCGAGCAAGGAACCGCCGGACTCAACGTAGGCGCGGAGCTGGGCGCACTGGGCGTCGCTGAGCAGGGCGGTGTTGGGGAGGATGAGGGCGGAGTACTTGCGCAGATCATCGAGGGCGAGTTTCTCCTCGTGGACGAAGTCGAAGACGAAGCGGCCCTCCAGCAGAGCGTAGTAGAGGCCGTTCATATAATCCGGCATGGAGACATCGCGGGGAGGCCGGTAGAAGAGGTTGGTGCGCTGGCCCATGACGACGCCGAGGTTGGCGATGGAACGCTTGTTGGTGAAGTGGGGGTCGTGTTTGGCGGTCCAGAGGAAGAACTCGCGGGCGGGTTCGAGGGAGCGGCGGTCTTCGCCCATGCCGGTCTCGCCGCCGATGATGTGGTGGTAGGGGACCATGCCGCTGGCGACGGTTTCGTTCATCCACATGCGGGCTTCGGCGCGGGACTTGGCGATGTTGCGCCAGCGGACAGGGCCGGTGGACCAGGCGCCGGTGACGTTGGTGGCCATCTTGCCCTTCTGGACGGCGTTGCAGACGCGGCCCTGGAAGGCGCAGCCCCAGATTGGCGAGCCGTCGCCGCCGCGGCCCTGGTTGTCGGACTGGAACCACTCGCAGAGCTCGCCCAGCTGGACCAGGTTGGCCGAGGAGCGGATGCCGCCGCCGAGGTTGGCGAAGTAGAAGTTGGAAGACTTTTTTTCCTTGGCGATGGAATCGTAGAGTTTCCAGAGATAGACGGTGCGGCCGTTGAACTTTTCCCAGTATTCGATGGTTCCGGAGGCGGGGAGCCGGCGGCATTCGTTGCAGTGGCAGACGGGCAGATGGCCGAGCGGGGGCCAGGCATTGGTGAAGAGGCCGTCGACGTCGTAGAGGGAGTTGATCTCGCGCATGATGGCCGGCATGTAGTCGGTCATGTAGGTGGTGAACATGCAGGTGCGGAAGAGGCGAGGGTCCTCGAGGAGTGCGACCTCTTTGCCGGCGGCGTCGCGCTGAAACCACTCGGGATGAGCCTGGAGGGCGTCGGCCCAGTTGAGATCCGGGCTCATGCGGGCAATGACGTGAATGCCGCGCTTCTTGGCGGCCGAGCAGCAGTCGCCGAAGAAGTCGCGGTTGCCGAGGAACTTACCTTTGCGATGGAAGGGGACCTTGGTCTGATAGAAGGCGAGGATGCCGGTGACGCTGACCAGGACGGCGTCGACTTTGAGGCTGGCCCAGTAATCGGCCCAGGCTTCGACGTCGAGAGAGACGGGGTCGTGCTCGGTCATGTTCAACTGACCGACGCGGCGGATTTTGCGCTGCCAGGGGACATCGGAGGAGGCCGCGAACATCGGGCCGGCGAGTGCGGCGGCGGGCAGAGTGACGAATTCCCGGCGGTTCCAGTCCATGGTATGGTCCTTTTGCTCGCGTGGGCGGGGCGAAGAGGCCGGCGCGCTCGCGATGCTCCATGACGAATCTAACACCGCTGCGCTCCGGTAGGCGCGGCATTTTGATAGGTTCGCAATGGAGACCGAAGGACGCCGCGGAAGAGAGGACGATGATGGAAGGAATGCGGGAGTCGAGGCGGGGATTTCTGAAGGTCGCGGGTGCGGCGGCCGGACTGATTCTGGGCGGCCGGGAAGGCATCGGCTGGGGCGCGCCGCAGGAGGCGGGGGCGGCCGAATACACGATTCGTATTCAGGCTTCGCCGGTGGAGATCGCGCCGAACGTCATCCTTTCGACCATCACCTATAACGGCGCGTTTCCCGGGCCGCTGCTGCGCTTTCGCGAAGGAAGGCAGACGACGGTGGACATCATCAACGAGACCGACACGCCGGAGCAGTTGCACTGGCATGGACAAAGGGTGCCGGTGGAGGTGGATGGGTCGGCTGAGGAGGGAACGCCGTTTGTTCCGGCGCGGGGGAGGCGGAGGGTTGTGTTCACGCCGGGGCCGGCGGGGTTCCGGTTCTATCACACGCACAATCGAGCGGGAGCGAACCTGGCGGCGGGGCAGTACAGCGGGCAGGTTGGGCCGGTGTACATCGAGCCGCGGAGCGAGCCGGGGCGGTACGACCGGGAAGTGTTTCTGGTGATGAAGGAGTTCGAGCCGAGCTTGAGCCGGGGCGGCGACATGGCGATGGATTTTCTGTCGCCGGCGGCGCCGGTGGAGGCGTTGGAGAGGAAGGGAGACGCGGCGATGAAGGCGTCGCTGGCCAAAGGCATGCCGCACGGCTACGAGGTAGGCTATCGGTCGTTTACGATCAACGGGCGGAAGCTGGGGCACGGGGAGCCGGTGCGAGTAAAACAAGGGGAGCGGGTATTGTTTCACGTGTTGAACGGGAGCGCGACGGAGATCCGAAGCCTGGCGCTGCCGGGCCACACATTTGAAGTAGTGGCGCTGGACGGCAATCCCGCGCCGAACCCGGCGAAGGTTCCGGTTTTGTGGCTGGGGACGGCGGAGCGGGTGTCGGCGATTGTGGAAATGAAGCAGCCGGGAGTGTGGGTGATGGGCGACCTGAGCGACGACGACCGGCGGCACGGGATGGGAATTGTGATCGAGTATGCGGGGCACCGGGGCAAACCGGTGTGGACGGCGCCGCCGAAGTTCCGGTGGAACTACGCGCGGTTTAGCAACGCGGGGGCAAAGGCGGCGGCGCCGGATCGGACGATTGAGATGCTGATTGAAAAAGACAACGCGGGCGAGCAGGGGTTCAATCGCTGGACGATTAACGGGAGGGCATTTCCGATGATGGCGGCGCCGGGGACGGCATCCTTTCACGTGGAGCGCGGAAAACGGTATCGCGTCCATATGAGGAACGCGAGCGACGATATTCATCCGGTACACCTGCACCGTCACAGCTTCGAGCTGACGCGAGTGGCGGGCGAGGCGATGGCGGGAGTGATGAAGGATGTGGTGATGCTGGGCGGATACCAAGAGGTCGAGTTCGACTTCGTCGCCGATAATCCGGGGTTGACGCTGTTTCACTGCCACCAGCAGTTGCACATGGACTTTGGCTTCATGACGCTGTTTGGCTACGTGTGAGGGCGCGAAGGAGGAAGGGAATGCGATTGGGGGTATTATGGCGGTGACGAGG
Source organism: Bryobacterales bacterium (assembly GCA_027452065.1). Classification (GTDB taxonomy): domain Bacteria; phylum Acidobacteriota; class Terriglobia; order Bryobacterales; family Bryobacteraceae; genus JAJYKC01. Next base: position 13,730 of record DAIDHC010000136.1, on the reverse strand, counting down.
GGGGTGGGAGCGCGGGTGTATGGCTGAGAGTCTGCTGGAAGTGGAACGGCTGTCGGTGACGCTGGAGGGGACAAGTGTCTTGCGGGATGTGTCGCTGAAGCTGGGAGCGGGCGAGGCGCTGGCGGTGATCGGGCCGAACGGGGCGGGGAAGACGGTATTGTTCCGGGCGCTGCTGGGGCTGGTGGAGCACAGCGGGACGGTGCGATGGCGGGAGGGGGTAAAGATCGGATACGTGCCACAGAGGTTTCAGGTGGAGCGGTCGGCTCCGCTGACGGTGCTGGAGTTTTTCCTGCTGCAGTCGGAGCGGTTCTGGCGGCCGGAGAAGGCGTTTCTCGATCATATGGATCATGAGCTGGGGCTGGTGGGGATGAACCGGGGAGTGCTGGGGCAGAGCCTGGGGAGCTTGTCGGGAGGGGAGACGCAGCGGCTGCTCATTGCCTGGGCGATGCTGAAGCATCCGGAGGTGCTGCTGCTGGACGAGCCGACGGCGGCGGTGGACGTGGGGTTCGAGGAGACGATCTATGCGCTGCTGCATCGAGTGCAGAAGGAGCGGGGGACGGCGCTGATGGTGATCTCGCACGATCTGAGCGTGGTGTACCGGTACGCGCAGACGGTGCTGTGTTTGAACAAGAGCGTGGTGTGCCACGGAGCGCCGGTGGACGTGCTGAATCCGGGGGCGATGGCGGCGCTGTACGGAGAGGCGGGGTATTACCGGCACGGGCACGAGGCGGGCGAGTGAGCGGGACGGGCGCGGGGCCGGCGGCATATGCGATGGCGCTGGTGGTGGGCGTGGCGTCGGGCGGCGTGGGACCGTTTTTGCTGATGCGGCGGATGGCGCTGGTGGGCGACGCGCTGTCGCACGTGGCGCTGCCGGGAATTGCGCTGGCGCTGATCTACGGGGTGGACCCGTTCTGGGGAGTGATGGGGTTCCTGGTGGGGGCGGCGTTCCTGATCCACTGGCTGGAGGGGCGGAGCAGGCTGAGTCCGGAGGCGCTGGTGGGGATTCTGTTCACGGCGAGCCTGGCGGCGGGGATTCTGCTGCTGCCGGAGGGGGACGTTATGGAGTCGCTGTTTGGGGCGTTTCCGGCGATGGGATGGCACTTTTTGTTGCTGTTCCTGGCGCTGGCGGCAACGCTGGCGGGGCTGAGCTTCGCACTGGCACGGAAATTTCTTTTCCGGATTGTGTCGCCGGAACTGGCCAAGGTGAACGGGGTGGGACGAGGCTACGACCTTGCGTTGCTGCTGGTTTTCGCGATGACGGTGGCGCTGGGGATCAAGCTGGTGGGGACGCTGCTGATGGGGGCACTGACGATATTGCCGGCCTCGATTGCGCGGAATGGGGTGAGGAGTCTGCGCGGGTTCGTGGCGGTTTCGGCGGGTCTGGGAGGGGTGATCGCGGTGACCGGGGTGTGGGTGGCAGGGCGATTTCGTTTTTCTCCGGGACCGTCGATTGTGTTGATGGGCGCGGCGTTATTTGCGCTGAGCCTGCCGCTGGCGGGGCGGGCGGCCGTTCGGGGACGGCGCGGCATGGGTTGGGGCGGCTAAAATAGAGGCGGAAGCCGCAAATGATTCAAACCCTTTTTGGCTCGGTTCCCCAGGAACCGAATCTGCTCGACCGTCTGAAGGCGGGAATTCAGAAGACGCGCGCCGGGCTGGTGGACCGGCTGGAAGAGGCACTGGCGGGGCGGAAGGAGATTGACGCCGACCTGCTGGAGGAGTTGGAGTACACACTGATCGGCGCCGATGTCGGGGTGCAGACGGCGGGAGAGATTCTGGAGAGCATCCGGCAGCGGGTGGACCGGCATCTGGTGAACGACGCGGCGGAGTTGAAGAATCTGATCCGGGAGAACCTGCTCGAGGTTTTGCAGGCTTCCGAGCGGCCGCTGCCGCGCGTGGCCGAGCCGCCGGCGGTGATTCTGGTGGTGGGCGTAAACGGGGCGGGGAAGACGACGACGATCGGGAAGCTGGCGGCACGGTTTCAGGCCGAAGGGAGGGGAGTGCTGCTGTGCGCGGCGGACACGTTCCGGGCGGCGGCGATCGAGCAACTGGAGGTGTGGGGGCAGCGGACGGGAAGCGAGGTGATCCGGCAGGGGCCGGGGGCGGACCCGAGCGCGGTGCTGTTCGACGCTTTGCAGGCGGCCAAGGCGCGGGGGACGGGTTACGTGATTGTGGACACGGCGGGGCGGCTGCACAACAAGGCGAACCTGATGGCGGAGCTGGAGAAGATGAGGCGGACGGCGTCGCGGGTGATTCCGGGGGCTCCGCACGAGGTGCTGCTGGTGCTGGACGCGACAACGGGGCAGAACGGGCTGGAGCAGGCGCGGCGGTTTACCGAGACAAGCGGGGTGACCGGGATTGTGCTGACGAAGCTGGACGGGACGGCGAAGGGCGGGGTGATCGTGGCGATTGCGCGGGAGTTGGGGTTGCCGATCCGGTATGTGGGGGTGGGCGAGAAGGTGGAGGACCTGCTGCCGTTCGAGGCGGAGAAGTTTATCGACTCGTTATTTGCGCCGCCGGTGGCCGCGGCCTCATGAAGCCGCCCTACATGGACGAGGCGCTGGCGCTGGCGCGTCAGGGAGTGGGGCGGACAAGCCCGAACCCGGCTGTGGGCGCGGTAGTGGTGCGCGGGGACGAGATCGTGGGGCGGGGGACGCACACTTGGGCGGGCTTGAAGCACGCCGAGGTGCTGGCGCTGGAGGAAGCAGGGGAACGGGCGCGCGGAGCAACGGTGTATGTGACGCTGGAGCCGTGCTCGCACCACGGGCGGACGCCGCCGTGCGTGGAGGCCTTGATCGCGGCGGGCGTGAGCCGGGTGGTGGCGGCGATGACGGACCCGAATCCGAGAGTGGCGGGGGAAGGACTGCGGCGGCTGCGGGCGGCGGGGGTGGAAGTGGAACTGGCGGCCGGCTACGAGGCGGAAGCGGCGGTGGTGAACGAGGCGTTTCTGCACGCGATGCGGACGGGGCGGCCGCTGGTGACGCTGAAGGCGGCGGTGACGCTGGACGGAAAGATCGCGGCGCCGGAAGACAACAGCGGCTGGATCACGAGCGAGCGGGCGCGGGCGCACGTGCAGGAAGTGAGGCACTTGTCGGACGCGATTCTGACGGGGATCGGGACGGTGCTGTCGGACGATTGCCGGTTGACGGACCGGACGGGGAAAGAGCGGAGCCGGCCACTGCTGCGGATTGTGTTGGACTCAACGCTGCGGCTGCCGCTGACCTCGAAGCTGGTGGGGAGCGCCAATGGGGACCTTCTGGTGGTGACGACGTCGGCGTCGCCGCCGGAGCGGCGGAAAGCGCTGGAGGACCGGGGAGCGCAAGTGCGGGTGTTCGACGGACCGGCAGGGCGGACGGACATGGGGCAACTGGTGGAGCACCTGGGGACGCGGCAGATCCGGTCGTTGATGATCGAGGCGGGGAGCAAGGTGAACTGGGCGGCGCTGGAGGCGAGGATCGTGGACAAGATCCTTTTTTATTACGCGCCGAAGATTCTGGGGGGGCTGGAGTCGCTGCCGGTGGCGGGCGGGCCGGGACGGAAACGGCGGACAGATGCGATCCGGATGTCGGGGGTGAGGCTGCACATGATTCCGCCGGACGAGTTCGCGGTAGAGGCGTGGGTGCAGAGCTGAGGCGGAGGGGCGATGTTTACAGGAATTATTGAAGAGACGGGAGTGGTCCGGGAGCTTCAGACGCGGGGTGGGGGGGCGCGGCTGAGGATCGGATGCCGGCATGTGGTGGAGGATGCGATGCCGGGGTCGAGCATCGCGGTGAACGGAGTGTGCCTGACGGCGGTGGAGATCGGGAAGGGGGAATTCACGGCGGACCTGGCGCCGGAGACACTGCGGAGGACGAACCTGGGGCGGATGCGGCCGGACATGGAAGTGAACCTGGAGCGGCCGCTGGCGTTCACGGGGCGTGTGGGCGGGCACCTGGTACAGGGACACGTGGACGGGACGGGGGAGATGATTGCGCTAGAGGCGCTGGGCGACGGGAACTGGTGGCTGAAGGTACGGCTGCCGGCGGGGCTGGAGCGGTATGTGGTGGAGAAGGGGTCGATTGCGCTTGACGGGATCAGCTTGACGGTGGCGGCGGTGGAGCGGGACGTGGTTGGGGTGGCGATCATTCCGCACACCTACGAGCACACGGCGTTGAAGACGCTGCAGCCGGGCTGGGCGATGAACGTGGAGACGGACCTGATGGCGCGGTATGTGGAGAAGCTGCTGGCGCGGGGCGGGGATTCAGCGTCAGGCTGAGAGTTCTTCGCGGATTTCGGCGGCGACCTGGCGGGCGCGCTCGATGGCGCCGAGTTCGAAGCTGATGGCGCCGACGCGGGGATGGCCGCCGCCTCCGTAGCGTTCGCAGATGGAGGCGAGATTGTGCTGCAGGGGGCCGGGGACCCAGGGGCTGGAGCCGACCGAGACTTTGGTGCGGAAACTCTGGTTGCTGACCGAGACCGTGTAGGTGGCTTCGGGGAAGAGGTAATAGGGGATGAACTTGTTGTAGCCGATGATATCGTCGTCGGTGAGATCGAAGTAGATGACGTTGCGTTCGCTCGAAGCGCGGGAGCGGATGAGGCCGATGGTTTCCAGGTGGAGTTCGTAGAGGGGGCGGAAGACGAGTTCGATTTCGGGGTCGGCGATGATCTGGTCGAGCGGGCAGTGACGCATCATGCGGATAATTTTCTGCACGGTGTCGGAGTCGCGGACGCTCTCGATGACCAGGGTGAGCTTGAGCGCGGGGGCTTTCATTTCGACGGCGTCGCGGGCGCTGGCGTATTTTGCACCGTCTACGATGTCGGCCCACTCGACGAGATCGGCGAGAGCCGGCGGGGCGTAGCCGAAGCGGGAATGGGCAATGGAAGCGATGAACTTGGTGCAGGACTGGAAGGAGGGATCGAACATTTTCCGGCTATCGCGAGTGCGGTAGAAATGTTCGGCGTCGGCGGGGCTGAGAAAGGCGCTCTGATGATGGTCGAACCACCAGGTGAGCTTGGGGTTGGTGGAGTATTTGAAATCCACGATGGCGTTCTCGTCGCCGTCGAAGAGGCTGTCGTCGAAGATCTGGGAGGCTTTGTGGGCCATGCCGGTGAACAGGAACTCGGCATCGGGCGCGAAGGTGTCCTCGAAGAAGCGGCTGAAGAAGGCGGCCGAGGCGGCGCCGTCGAAACAGTGGTCGTGATAAAGGATTCGGACGCGCATCAAAGCAGCTCAACAGTGGAAAACTCATTAGCTTGCACTAAACGGGGGGCGAATTGCAAGTCGTATGCGGAGGGATGGGGAGGCCGGGGCGCGGGGAAAGCGATTCAGCCGCGGAAACAGCCGGATTTTTCTTCACCGGCACCAGGGGTTGGAGGTAGGATCAAGGCATGGACTCGGCACTGGGGATTCATCGGCTCCACTTCGCCTTCACGGCAACGTTTCATTACATATTTCCGCAACTCACCATGGGGCTGGCGCTGTTGATTTTCGTGCTGAAGACCCAGGCGCTGAGGACGGGAAGAGCGGAATATGACCAGGCGGCGGTGTTCTGGACGAGGATATTTTCGGTGAATTTCGCCCTGGGGGTGGTGACGGGGATTCCGATGGAATTTCAGTTTGGAACCAATTGGGCGAGTTTTTCGAGGGCGGCGGGCGGGGTGATTGGGCAAACGCTGGCGATGGAGGGCGTGTTTTCGTTTTTTCTCGAGTCGACGTTTTTGGGGTTACTCGTGTACGGCCGCCAGAGACTATCACCGGCGCTGCACTGGTTTTCGTCGCTGATGGTGTTTGTAGGCTCGTGGCTTTCGGGGTTTTTCATCATCGCCACCGACGCCTGGATGCAGCACCCGGTGGGCTTCAAATTGGGGCCGAAGGGTGAGATTTTGCTGGACAGCTTTGGGACGCTGCTGGGCAACCCGTGGATTTACTGGCAGTATGCGCACAACATGACGGCGAGCGTGGTGACGGCCAGCTTCGTCATGGCGGCGCTGGGGGCCTATTACATGTTGAGGAGGCAGCACGAGGCGCAGGGGCGGCTGTTTGTGAAGACGGGAGTGGCGGCCGGAATGGCGGCGACGCTGCTGATGATATTTCCGACGGGGGACCGGCAAGGGAGGATGGTGACCGAATACCAGCCGGCGACGCTGGCGGCGATGGAGGGACAGTTTGACACGATGCGCGGGGCGCCGATCGCGCTGGTAGGTCAGCCGGACATGGAGAGGCTGGAGCTGGACAATCCGATCAATGTGCCGAGGGCGCTGAGCTTCCTGACGCACCAGCGGTGGACCGCGGAGGTGAAGGGGTTGAAGGACTTCCCGCGGGAACAGTGGCCCGACAACATACCGCTGCTTTATTACAGCTATCACATCATGGTGGGGCTGGGGACGGTGATGCTGGCGGTGATGGCGGCCTCGGTACTGCTCTGGTGGAGGGGTATGCTGTTCACGCACCGGACGGCGATGTGGGCGCTGATGCTGGTGTTTCCGTTTCCCTATATTGCGACGACGTTCGGGTGGATGACGGCGGAGCTGGGACGGCAGCCGTGGCTGATCTACGGATTGATGAGAACGGCGCAGGGACCGTCGATGAGCGTGTCGGCGGGCAACGGGATCTTCACGCTGCTGGGATTCATGGGACTGTATGCGCTGCTGGCGCTGCTGTTTGTGTTTCTGGTGTACCGGGAAGTGGAGCGGGGGCCGGTGGAAGCATCGGCGGGGGTGCATTGATGGAGACGGTATGGTTCTGCCTGGTGGCGATCATGATCGCCTTTTACGTGGTGTTTGACGGATTCGATTTGGGCGCCGGGCTGGCGCATCTTTTTGTCGGGCGGACCGAGGCCGAGAGGGCGGCGATTCTGCAGGCGATCGGGCCGGTGTGGGACGGCAACGAGGTGTGGCTGCTGGCCGGGGGCGGGACTTTGTACTTCGCGTTTCCGGCGCTTTACTCGTCGAGCTTCAGCGGATTCTACCTGGCGCTGATGATTGTACTGTGGCTGCTGATTCTGCGCGGGATCTCGATCGAATTCCGGAATCACATCGACAGTGAGATGTGGATGCCATTCTGGGACGTGGTGTTCGGTGCATCGAGCGGGTTGCTGGCGCTGCTGTACGGGGTGGCGCTGGGCAATGTGGTGCGCGGGGTGCCGTTGGGCGCGGATGGCTTTTTCTTTTTGCCGCTGTGGACGGATTTTCTGCCCGGGCAGAAGGCGGGAGTCATCGACTGGTACACGGTATTGACCGGGCTGGCATCGCTGGCGGCGCTGTCGATGCACGGGAGCCTGTGGGTGACGATGAAGACGACCGGGGAGCTGCGGGCGCGGTCGCGCCAGTTTGCCGGGCGAAGCTGGTGGGCGGCGGCGGCGATGACGGCGGCGATAACGCCGGTGAGTTTCTGGATTCAGCCGCACCTGGGGGAGAGATTCGCGGAAGCCCCCTGGGGGGCGGTTTTTCCGGCGCTGGCTGTGGCCGGGCTAGCGGGGGCGTGGATTTACGGGCGGCGGGATCGCGACGGGATGGCGTTTCTCGCTTCCTGCGCTTATCTGCTGGGGATGATGACGAGCGTGGTGTTCGGAGTGTACCCGTACGTGCTGCCGTCGAACGTGGACGCGAGCCGGAGCTTGACGGTGTTCAACGCGGCGGCGCCGCACTACGGGTTGCAGGTGGGGCTGTACTGGTGGTTTCCGGGCATTGTTCTGGTGACGGGGTACTTCATATTCGCCTACCGGCACAGCCACGGGCGGATCGAAGTGAACTGAAGTGGATCAGGACTCGGGCGTGAAGTAGTTGGGGGCGCCGCAGGACGGGCAGGTGAAGCGATCGGGGAGCCAGCGGCGGCGCTCGACGGAGCCCTGCCTGAGGAGCCAGGCGGCCGGGTGGGCGCTGCCGCAACGGATACAGACATTCGGGGAGGGCGAATCGGGGACTTCGGAAGGATCGAGCGGACCGAAATAATAGGCCCAGCCGTAGACGGAAAAGCGTGTGTGGAAGAGGCGGTCGAGGCGGCGGAGGGTGAGGGTGAACAGGCGGAGGAACCACTCGGCGCCGTTGGCGAACAGCATTAGCCTTCGCGGCGGGCGGGCGACGCAGTTGCGGCGATTGAGGAAGGACAGCGAGCAATGGAGCAGGCGGATGGCGGCCACGGGTGGGCCGGAGGCGCGGCGAAACAGCGTGACGATGTCGGATTCATGGAGGAAGGGATTGACGTGGCCGCCGCCGCGGCCGAGCCAGCGGTAGATGCGGTCCGCAAGGGTGGAGGCGTCGGGCACGGCGACATATAGGAAGCCGCCGGGGCGGAGGACTCGAGCAATTTCGGAGACGGCGGCCTCGATCCGGGCGATGTGTTCGAGGCTATGGTTGGAGATGACGGCGTCGAGGGAGCGGGAGGGGAAAGGGAGGCGGGCGGCGTCGGAGAGGACGAAATTTGAGGGCGGGGAAGGCGGGAGCGCGGCATCGAGGCGGAATACGCGGGCGGGCGTAGCGGAGGAGGGAAAGCTGCCGGGGCCGCAGCCGAGATCGAGAACGGAGGCGCCGGGGGGAAGGCGGCGCAGGATTTCATGCACGCCGCCATTATAGAGGGCAGCATGGAATCGGGTAGGATCGAAAGATGAACGCGTGGCTGTGGACGATGTTGTGGTTGGCGGCGTGGGCCGGGGGAACAAGCCGGCCCGCGGAGGTTCCGAAGGTGGAGTTGGTGCGCGTGCCCGAGGGCGGAATCCAGCCGCAAGCGGTGGTGGACGGGACGGGCTCGCTTCACATGGTGTACTTCTCGGGCGAAGCCGGTCATGGAGACCTGTATTATGTGAGGAGCGTGAACGGCGGGGGGAGATGGACGGCGCCGCTGCGAGTGAACAGCCAGGCGGGGAGCGCGATCGCGACCGGGAACATTCGCGGAGCTCACCTGGCGCTGGGACGGGGCGGACGGGTGCATGTGGCGTGGAACGGATCGCAGACGGCGGAGCCGAAGGCGGCGGACGGCGGATCGCCCATGCTGTATGCGCGGATGGACGCCGCCGGGACGGGGTTTGAAGACCAGAGGAACGTGGCGCTGCACTCGCACGGGTTGGATGGCGGGGGTGCCGTGGCCGCGGATGGGTCGGGTGGGGTATATGCATTCTGGCACGCGGCGCCAATCGGGCAGGACGGCGAAGCGGCCCGGCGTGTATGGGTGGCGGAATCCCAGGACGACGGAGCGACATTCGCGGCCGACAGGATTGCCTGGGACGAACCGGTGGGTGCGTGCGGGTGCTGCGGGTTGAACGCGGCGAGCGACGGGAACGGAGAGCTGTATGTGCTGTTCCGCTCAGCGCGGGAGATGGTGCACCGGGACATGTACCTGCTGCGGCGGGGAGCGGGCGGCGGGGACTTTGCGGGCCGGAAGGTGGCCGAGTGGCAGGTGGGGTATTGCGTGATGAGCACGGCGATGCTGAGCGCGGTGAGGGGCGGAATGTTGGGGGCGTGGGAGAGTGCCGGGCAGGTTTATTTCGCGCGGGTGGAGGGAGATGGGAACGCGGCGGTGGCGGCTCCGGGGCCGGCGGGAGGGCGGAAATATCCGGCGGTGGCGGCGAATAAGCGCGGGCAGGTGCTGCTGGCATGGACCGAGGGGATGGGATGGAAAAAGGGCGGAGCGCTGGCGTGGCAGGTGTTCGATGCGGAGGGACAGCCCATGGGCGCCGAAGGGCATGCGGCGGGAGTGCCGGTGTGGAGTCTGGTGGCGGCGGCGGCGCGGCCGGACGGGACATTCACGATCGTGTACTGAGAGCGGGCGGAGGGGACGGGGTCAGGGCTCGGCGATCAGATTGATGTGGCCATCGGCGGGGAAGCCTGGCTCATTGAGGATACACAGAAGCTCCGAGGTGGTGACCGGGCGCAGGAGTCGCGCTTCCTCAGCGATGCGGAACAAGCGGTAACGCCGGAGGGGGAAGAGCATTTGTTCGGGCTCCGAGCCGGCGGCCTGGAGGCCGAAAGGCCAGAATTCAACGAAGAAAATGGGGCGATGGCGGGCGATCATAAGGGCGGCGCCTTCGAGGATGGAGCCTTCGGCGCCCTGGGCGTCGATTTTTACGAGGGCCGGCTTCAGGTTGTGAAACAGGGCGAAGGTGTCGAGGGAGACGCTGGGGCGGCTGTCGATACGGGCGCGGGGATCCTCACCGGGCGCCGGATGGAAGACGCGATGATCGCCGAAATTGTCGGGGCTCAGATAGAGGGGCAGTGCGCCGGTGCGGGCCGCGACGGCCCACGGATAGGCGGTGACGTGAGCGAGACGATTGCGGCGAATATTCCGGCGTAGGATGGCGAAATTAACCGGTTCGGGTTCGAAGGCCCAAACGCGGCCGGAGGGGCCGGTGCGGGCGGCGGCGGCGAGAGTGTAATAGCCGATGTTGGCGCCGATGTCGAGGACGGTGTCGCCGGTTCGGATGTGCGAGAGAAGAAGTTCGGTTTCGTAGGGCTCCCAGACGCCAGAGGAGAGGATGGAAGGGCTGATGTAGCGGTCACTCGAGGGGTGCACCTCAATACGGAGACCGGGCGGGCAAGGCGGATGGAGTTCGATCAGGCAGTGGGCGGCTTCGGCAATTGGCGAGGCGAGCATGGATTGGAGGGGACGGCACGGACAAGAGAATGGTAGGCGCGGCTGGACTCGAACCAGCGACCCTCAGCTTAGAAGGCTGATGCTCTATCCACCTGAGCTACGCGCCCGAATCAGATCGTCCAATTTGATTTTAAGCGACACGGGGAGCGGGCATGTGGGAAGGGGAATCATTGGGAGCCGGATTTGACGGAGGAGGGGCCGAGAAGGAGGGCGTTGAAGAAGAGCTTAAAGGTGAGGTAGCTTTGGGCGCGATATTGGGGGCGCATGCCGAACAAGACGATGTGGCCGGCGCCACGATCGAGGACGGCGAGGGCAAGGAGATCCTGAATGTGCTGTTCGCCGAGCAGCCAGCCGGAAGCGAGGACATCGCTGGAAGCGTAGCGCACAACGGAGTGGACGGAGGGATCCGAAGGTATTTCCCAGACGGGGCTGCGCTCGTTCCAGATGGCGAAGTTGCGCGGGAGTCCATAGGTCAGAGGGCCGGAGCCGTCAAGGACGACGTTGAGCAGGGAGCCGGGACAGTAGTAATCGCGGTCCGTGAAGCCGGCGACGGCGTTGATGACAGGGAGGCCGAGGCGAGTGACGGCGAAACCGGCGGCGCGATTCAGGAAGATGAGTGTGCCGCCTTCCTGGACAAACTGATTGAGGGCAAGGATGCCCGCCGAGGTGATGCCGCCGGTGAATTCCGGGGGCATTGCGCCGGGAGCGAAGCCGGAGGCGATGGAGGCGGCTGGTTGATCGGGGAAGACGATGACATCGAAGCGGGAGTGGAGACCGGGTTGGTCGAAATCGGGATTGCGGAGGCTGGAGTAAGCGAAGCCGAAGCGGTCGAGGAGCCAGCGGGTCCAGCCCTCGTCGAGGGCGGGGACGAAGCTTTTATAGAGACCGATTCGGGGGCGTGAAAGGCGGATGGCAGAGGCGCGGGCGGGCCGGTGGGAGAAGAAATCGCCGGTGGAAGGATCGCGCCAGATGGGTTTGCTGGCGGACCAGAGGGAATTGACGGCGGACCAGGACTCGGAATCGGAGGCGGAGAGACGGTCGCCGGGCGGGAGCGGGTGAAAAGATTCGGGACCGGCGGCTGGAAGTTCGAAGGGCGGCTCGACGGCATCGACATCGACTCCCATGAGGAGCGGCAGGGTTTGAGCGGTGACGTCGTAGGGGCGCTGGGGCGGGCCGCCGGGGAAGCGGCGGAGGTCGGGATAATGCTGGCGCTCGAGCAGTGTTTTGGCGAAGCGGGAGTAGGGCTGGTGGAGGCTGACGACGTAGCTGCCGGCGCGGTAGCGGCGGCCACCGGCGGAGAACGGCTTTGCCGCGGGAACGGCCTCGACGCCGCCGAAGCGGAGGGTTTCGACGAGTTGGCGCGCGGCGCCGGGATCGCGCTGGGTCGCGGGAATGACGAAGGCGGAAAGGCCGCCCGAGGCGACGGCGCGGCGGCCGATTTCGTAAAAATTGTAGAGCAGGTCCTGGCGGCGGAGGGCGGCCTGATCGAGACAGGACTCCATGGCGATCAACTGGTCGCGAACGATATCGCCGATGGTCCAGGCACCGCCGCGCCAGGGTTCGAGGTAATTCCAGCTTCGCTCTCTGGGATTGTAGCCGAGCGCGGTGAGATCGATCTGGTTGGAGGCCACATCGATGGGGGTGGCGAGGCGGGCGCTGGCCGATTCGGTGAGAATGCGCATGCCGGCGTGATAGGCCGAGTATTGGCGGGCGGGAGACCAGAAATCGTAGAGGGCATGAATGACGACGCCATCCTGGCCCGAGGCGGTGAGGTCGGAGGCCATCGAGGTGGTGATGGCGTTACTTTCCTGCATGAGAACGGGGTCGACATTGGGATCGATCGGATCGAGCCAGGGCGGAAGGAAGATGCGCGAGCCGAAGGCGCCCTGTTGGTGGACGTCGTAGACGATCTGGGGATGCCAGACGTTGTGAAGCAGGGAGACGGCGAGCCGGGTTTCCTGTTGGGAGAAGATGTACCAGTCGCGATTGTTGTCGTGGCCGACGTATTTCTGGTAAAGCTCCGGCGGGGAGGTGCCTTCGAAGGGTGTACCGAGGGTGGAGCGGTACCACTGGGCGACGAGGTCGACACCATCGGGGTTGAGAGAGGGCACGAGCAGGAGGATGGTGTTGTCGAGGATAGCGCGCAGTTTGGGGGAGTCGCCGGAGAGGAGGCGGTAGGCCAGCTCGACGGCGCTCTCGGTGGAAGCGGGCTCGGTGGAGTGGATGGAGCAAGTGATGAGGACGACGGTTTTGCCGGAGGCGACGAGCGAGGCGGCCTGGTCTTCGGAAGTGAGACGGGGATCGGCGAGGCGGCGCTGGATCTCGCGATAGTGGTCGAGCGACTTGATGGTGGCCGGGTTGCTGATGATGGCGGCGATGAAGGGCCGGCCCTCGGTGGAGGGGCCGAGGTGTTCGACGAGGATGCTGGGGCTGAGGCGAGGCAGGGAATCGAAATAGGCGACGACCTGGCTCCAATCGGGAAGCTTGCGATCGGCGCCCATGGGGAAGCCGAAGTGGGACTCGGGGGTGGGCAGGGGCTGAGCGGCGAGAGCGGACAGGATGAGCAGCGGGACGAGAAGGAGGCGGCGAATCAAGTGGATATTGTATCCGGAAGTGTCCGGCGGAGGACCCAAGCCTGCGATAATGGAGCTTGGATTCGCCGGGCGGACAGCCGCTGCCGGTTCGCGGGCTACGCCTGGCGGGCCGGGGGAGGAAAGTCCGGTCTCCATAGGGCAGCATGCCGGCTAACGGCCGGGGGGATGCGTTCAAGCGCAGCTCACGGAAAGTGCCACAGAAAATATACCGCCGGCCGCAAGGCTGGTAAGGGTGAAATGGTGCGGTAAGAGCGCACCGCGGACGGAGCAATCCGTGCGGCAGGGTAAACCCCATGCGGAGCAAGACCAAATAGGAGGGAAGGAGCGGCCCGCTCCGTTCGACCCTCGGGTAGGTCGCTCGAGCTTGCCAGCAATGGCAGGCCAAGACGAATGGCTGTCACCCCGCAAGGGGCACAGAAACCGGCTTATAGTCCGGCGAATCCGACAAACGAGCCAACACGGCGGCCCGTTTCGATACAATGAGAGAAGCTCGGACGCGGGAGTAACTCAATGGTAGAGTCACAGCCTTCCAAGCTGTTGGTTGCGGGTTCGATTCCCGTCTCCCGCTCCATGGT
>DAIDHC010000135.1 GCA_027452065.1 Bryobacterales bacterium | reverse complement strand
GCGCGGCTGGAGGGCTGGGCTGGAGTTACCGACGGAGGAGGACCGATGAAGCTCTCGACGCAGATAGCGGTGATCGCTGCACTGGCTGGTTTCGTTGCGGGATGGGAGATTCGCCCGGCATCGACGTACCCGCAGCACGATTGGAGATTGAAGTAGCGAAGTGAGCTGAAAGGAACAACATGGACCAAACTCAAAAACCGCAGGACAACGCCGCACAAACGGCGCCGATTCAGCAAACCAGCGCCCTCCTCGACATTCTCCGCGAGACGGAAGGGCGCGCCGGTTTCGCCCAGCGCATCGTTGAAAGCGAATTAGCCAAAGAAGGGTACGCGATGGATCAAAAGCTGGCGGCGCTCTTCGCCCGCTCCGGCGCCTTCGATGACCTGAAGAAGGCCACCATGGAGGAGAGCATCTACCTGGCGATGACGAAGATTCGCCTGGGCCGGAGCTGGGGACTGAACGAGGCTGACGCGATGCTGCACGTCAATTTTTACAACGGAAAACCAACTCTATCCGCCGAGGCCATCGCCGCGAAAATGTACGACAGCGGGCTCGGATGGGACATCCATTTCGATTACTCGAAAGGCGGTGACGTGTCGCGGTGTTCGCTGCACCTGAAGGAACTGGGGAAAGATGGCGCGTGGCGCCCCGTGGTTGACCCGGTCAGCGGAGAGAGATCCGTCGTTTCGTTCGGCGACGAAGAGGCGTCAAAGGCGATGGTCTGGGAGAAGGGCAAGCAGATCCGGCTCATCGAAAAGTGGAATTACCAGAGCTGGAAAGCGGATATGTACTACGCCGCGTGTTTGCGCCGGGCTCGGAAGCGTTACAGGCCCAACGTTTGCTCTAGCGCCATGACCCGCGCCGACGTGGATGAAACGACGAACGCGGTCGAGGCTCCAGTGCCCGAGTCCCGCGCGATGCACTCGGAGGAGATGGCCCAAGCAACCAAGGAGCGATCCGCCCAGCTCACCGAAGCACTGGAATCAGCGAAGAAGCGGCCCGCATCGCTCCGCCGCGCCAAGGAACATCCTCCCGAGGTTGTGACAGCACCCGCTGCTTTTGATAGTGTTCCTGAGGCCGATCCGGAGAACGACCAGCCGGCGGCTCAGCCGGCGCAACCATCGTCCGCCGCGGCGTCTGATAAGGACGACTGGCTCTGAAAGGAGAACACAAATGGAAAAACTCGAATGCGTGAGAGGACACAAGTGGGAGGGCACTTCTGGCGATTCCTGCCCGCAGTGCGGAGCGGCGGCCTACGCAGCAGATTTTTCGGGACGTGCCGCCAGGATAATGGATGCGAGGGCGATCGTGAGGAGCTTCGACGGGGGCCAGGAGTCCACCATCCGCGTGGCTATCTATATCCACGCGCAGGCCATCCACGCCAGGCCAGACTCGGAACTCGGCCGCGAATTCCGCGAATACTACCGGCAGATGCTTGATGAGGCTTTCGCGGACATCGACGGAAACAAGCCGATGTTCCAGATAGAGGCCGAAATGCTGCTGGCGCAAGGTAAGTTTTACGAGAGCGTCGTGAGCGCGGGGAACCAGAAATGAAACTCAAAAGCATAACGATTAAGAATCTGAAAGCGTTCGACGAACTATCGCTGGCCTTCAGCTCGGTCACGCTGATCCAGGGCGGCAACGGGACGGGTAAATCCTCGCTGCTGGACATCCTGCGCTATACATTCGGTCGCCGCACCGATGGCAGTATGCGCGGGATCGAGCACGACGCCGCCACGATGCTCCGGCGCGGCTGCGAAGAGGGCGAGAGCGTTGTCGAGTTCGACGACGGAACCGCCGTCCGCTGCGTGGTCAAGCGCGAGTCGACAACCCGCATGATGCGCCTGGCCGGCGAGACGCGCTGGGATCGGAGCGTGGAAAAGCTGGCGAAGCTGGTGGACGCGGTAGGCTACGACCCGCTGGCGCTGATGGACATGGACGACAAGGAGTTCCGGACGACTCTGGAGCGTCTGTTTCCGCCGGCCATCGACACCGAGCCGCTGGAGGCCGCACTTCAGAGTATCGAAGGAGTGAGACCCCGCAATGGAAAGCATCCGCTGGACTGGTTGGCCGAGTGCCACGATGTTGTTTACCGGCGCCGGCGGGATCTGAACGTAGCAGCGGAGAGCAAAGAGAAACACGCCTCCGAGGTGTCCAAAGCGGTATCGCCCGGCGGCGAGGACGTCAACCGGGCACTCGATGCCGCGATCGCGGAGAATGCGAAGGCCGCCAAGACCACAGCGGAGGCAAAGGCCAGCGCGCGTGCCGCTGCGGAGAAAGCCAAAACCGACGCGAAGGCCCAGTTTGATGCGGAGGTCGAGGCGGCGCGTAAGAGAATGGAAGAGGCTCAGGCGGCGTCCATTGGCGCGATTAGGGCCGAGTTCGGCCCAGTAATCGCGGCGGCCGAGGAGTTGGAGCGAGAGTCAGCCGCCAAGGTGAGCGCGCTTCGGGAGCGGGCGGATGCCGCCGCGCGCCACGCCGGCCTGATCGCCAGCGCCAACGTGGCACTGGATGCCGCCGGGAAACTGCGGGCCGAATCCGAAGCCATGAGCAGCGTCCTCGGCCTTATCCGTGAATTGAAGCAGAACGCCGCGCCCCCGGTTCCGGGCATTACCTGGACAGAAACAGGCGAGCCTGCGGGAAAAGACGGCGTACCGCGGTCGCAGTGGAACACCGAGCGCCACATGCGCCAGTGTATCCAGATTGCAATGAGGGTTCACGCGGAAGCGCCTTTCCTCGTCATCGACGGCGCCGAGTCCATAGTCGGAAAGAACCGGACGGCAATGATGCGTGCGGCGAAGAAGTACGCCGATGAGAACGGTATTACGTTTCTGATTGCGACTGCCGAGGGCGACGGCCCCCTGACGGTCACCGAAGCGTAAGAAGCCATGGAACTCCGTCCCTACCAGCATGAGACCATCGCCCGAGAGCGTGAGGCATTCCGGCGCCACCGGCGCGTTCTGGAAGTGCTCCCCACGGGCGCGGGGAAGGGAACTATGGCCGCTTGGCGCATCGCCCGGATGATCGAAAAGGGGAAGCGGGCGGTTTTTCTGGTGAACCGCCGGACGCTCGTTCACGACATGGCGAACCGCGTCCGCAAACTGGGTCTGGAGTTCGGTGTCGTCATGGGCGACGACCCGCGCTACAAGCCCTCAGCTCCCATTCAGATCGCGTCGATCGACACGGTACGCCGCCGTCATCGCGTTCCGCCAGCCGACCTGGTGGTGGTGGACGAAGCGCATTTTGCTTGTTCGCAGGGATGGAAGGACGCGCTGGCGCGTTACCCGGAAGCGCGCATTCTCGGGATGACGGCCACGCCGATTCGTCTGGACGGGAAGGGACTGGGCGAGACGTTCGACGAGATGATCGTGGGTCCGTCGGTTGAGGACTTGATCGCCGACGGGTGGCTAGTGCCCAGCGTGGTTTTCGCGCCGCCGGCACCGGATACATCGAGCGTCCCGAAAGGCAGCTCGGGCGACTACTCCACCTCGCAGCTCGTAGAGGTCGTCAACACGGGAAAGCTGGTTGGTGATATCGTCAAAACCTGGATGGAGAAGGCGCGGGATCGCGCGACGGTGGTGTTCGCCGTCGATAAGCGCCACGCCCGCCATATCCACGAGGATTTCGTGAAAGCGGGCCAAGCAAGCGGCTACGTGGACGATGAAACGAAGGACGACGCCAGACAAGCGCTCTGGGATTCGTTCGACGCCGGCCGCACGCGGATTATCTGTTCTGTTGGCGTCATCAGTTACGGATGGGACCACCCGGTCACCTCCTGCATCGTTATGGCGAGGCCGACGCTTTCGGCCCAGATTCATCTCCAGCAGCTTGGCCGGGGTTCCCGTCCATCTCCCGGAAAGTCGGATTTTCTGGTGCTGGACCATGCCGGGAACACAACTCGGCATGGATTCTACGAGGATGCGCGCGAGTGGTCTTTGGTCGGCACCGCGCGAAAGCGGAAGGACGAAGAGGACGACGAACCCGGCGTCCAAATTTGTCCAAAGTGCTTCTTCGCCTTCCGGCGCGGGCCGGCGGCATGTCCTGGATGCGGCTACGAGATTCCCGTAAGGCACCGGGAGATAACTGCGTCCGAAGGCGAATTGCAAGAACAAAAGCGTCAAGCTCTGCTGCACGCCCATGACTGGGCGCGGCAGGCACCGGAAGAACGCTTGAAGCAGAAGTACCATGAATACCTAACGAAGGGAAGGCAGCATGGATACAAACCAGGGTGGGCAGCGGTTCGATTCCATCTCACATTCGGAATCTGGCCGAAGAAAACGTGGGCGTCCGAAGGAGCAGGACTCGCCGCCTCTGATCGCGAGCGATCTGTTCACGACCGGTCTTTCAAAGCGTCTGGAGCGACTGGGGATTAACGAAGGCGAAATTGACCCGGCGCGCTCCCGGTACGTCGATGAGATTCTTGACCGAATCCGCGCGCGGAGGCAGTCATGACGCCCGCGCGCAAGATCGAAGACGCCATCCTGCTGCTGGTGGCCGAGCACTTTCCGCATCTCCGTTTGTGGCGAAACAAGCCGCTTCGGGGGCGCGTCGAGAGCGGAAGCTTCGTCCAGGCCGGCGTCATCGGGCAAGCCGACCTCAGCGGCATCGCCGGCCCGGATGGGCGCCGGATAGAGATCGAGGTAAAGGCCGATAATGACGCCCTGACCGCGCGGCAAATGGCGTGGTTGAGCATGATCCACGCACATGGCGGCATCGCTTTTGTCGCCATGTGCGTGGAGGACGTGACGCAGTCACTTGCCGCTTACGGGATCTACGGGAAGGCGGAATAGTAACCATCTGTGGAAAACCAAGACGGCCTTTCGGGGATGCTCGATGCCGTTCGCGCGGCTGAGCGCTGCGCCGATCCTGAGCCGGTTCTTGCGCGACCTTTTCTGATGCAGGCCGCCGAGCTTGACCAGGTCGATCTCGTTTCGCTGACCAACGCGATCCGGCGTCTCCCGGGTCTGCGGATTTCGGAATGGAAATCTTGTCTGAACGCGGTGCGGCGGGAGGCGCTGGCTCCCGCCGCACAGAATGGAGATGGGGACTGGAGGAGCGTCTTGGACCGGACACAAAGCGGAACGCCGCGGCCCACGATGGACAACGTGATGCGGGCTCTGGCCGCTCACCCGCACTGGAGAGAAGCGCTCCGATACGATGAGTTTGCCGAGGAGGTGGTGGTGGCTGTCGTGGACCCACTGGGCCGGCCGCCCCGCAAATGGAGGGACATCGACGATCTCTACCTGACGGCGTGGTTCCAGCAGCACGGTCTGTATGTGAACAAGATCATCGCCAGGGACGGCCTGACGGCGGCGGCGGCCAAACGGTCATATCACCCCGTCCGGGAGTACCTCGCTGGCTTGAAGTGGGATGGGGAGCCACGGCTCGACACGTTCGGCCTCCGGTACCTGGGGTGCGATGATTCGGTGTATTCGGGGGCGGTCTGCGCTCGATGGCTGATTTCCGGCGTGGCGCGGATCTTCCAGCCCGGCTGCAAGGCCGACCATTGCCTGGTGATGGAGGGCGCCGGCGGCATCGGAAAAACCACGGCGCTGGAGGTTCTGGGAGGCCAATGGTACCACTCGGAGAGCGCAAGCGCCGAGCACACCGACACGCTGCGCAACCTTCGCGGAAAGTGGATCGTGGAACTGAACGAGGCCGAGACGTTGCGGCGCACCTCGATGGCGCGGTTCAAGAGTTTTCTTTCTGACGCGCAGGACCGGTACCGGGACCCGTTCGAGATACGCCCCGGCGACCGCCAGCGCCAGAACATTTTCGCGATGACGGTTGACCGCCCCTTCGAGCATGAGGATGAAGCTGGGGGCCGGAGATTCTGGCCTGTCGTGTGCCGGTACATCGACGTTCCGGGGCTGCGCCGGGACCGGGATCAGATATGGGCCGAGGCCGTGGACCGCTACCGGGCGGGGAGCGCCTGGCACATCACGAAGGAGGTTCTGGAGACGGTCAAGCGCGAACAGCAGTCCCGGTTCGCTTCGGACGTATGGGAGCCAGTCATCGCCGCATGGCTCGATAAGCGCCGCGAGTTCGGGCGATTCTATCCTACGACGGAGGAAATTCTGCACCAGGTCATCGAAAAGCCGAAGGGCACGTGGACGCAGAACGATAAAGTGAGGGTGGGCCGCGTGATGCGGCATTGCGGGTACGTCCACGCCAAAACGAGGGAAGGGTACGAATGGCGGCGCATGGCGGACAAGTACGATGGCGCGTGAAACCGAACAGGGGATTCTTGCTGAGTCGCGCTAGGCGCGCGACGTCCTGCTAGCCGGGCATCCCGAGCAGGAGGGCCCGCGGATGGCGATTTCGGACTGGGTGATGGAGGAGATTTTGGAGATTGACGCAGGAATGAACACAACAACATCAGCGCCGGATCTGCGCGCCCCCTTTCCGTGGTTCGGCGGAAAGTCCAGAGTCGCGCCGCTGGTCTGGGAGCGCTTCGGTGACGTGCCGAACTACGTCGAGCCGTTTTTTGGGAGCGGCGCGGTGCTCCTGGGGCGCCCGCACGCGCCGGGGACCGAGACGGTGAATGACAAGGACTGCTACGTGGCTAACTTGTGGAGGGCCTTGAAGGAGGATCCGGCATCGTTGGCCCGCGAGTGCGACTGGCCCGTGAACGAATGCGACCTGGAGGCGAGGCACAAATGGCTTGTCACGAAGGGCCGGAGAGAGGAATTGCGCGACAGGTTGAAATGCGATCCGTCGTACTACAACCTGCGCATTGCGGGATGGTGGCTATGGGGGATAAGCCAATGGATCGGGGATGGGTGGTGCAGCGGAGAATGGAACGGGCGAGGCGGCGAGAATTCCGGAGGCGGAATTAATATCAAGGATGTGGAACGCGGAGGAAAGGCCCCGCACCTCGGCAGCGCCGGAAAGGGAGTGCATCGACAGCTCCCGCACCTCGGCAACGCCGGGATTGAGGAACATCTCCGGCAGTACTTCTCGGGATTGGCCGCAAGGCTGCGGCGAGTCCGCGTGTGCTGCGGAGATTGGGCGCGGGTTTGCGGGCCGTTTGTGACGTTCAAACATGGGGTCACGGGCGTCTTCCTAGACCCTCCTTATGCAGCCGAAGCAGACCGTGAGCCAGGTATCTATTCGGAAGACAGCGCCAGCGTTGCCCACGAAGTGCGCGAGTGGGCAATTGAGAACGGAGACAACCCGCTCCTACGCATCGCTCTCTGCGGGTACGACGGGGAGCACGAAATGCCGGAGTCATGGGAGTGCGTTGCATGGAAAGCGCACGGAGGTTACGGAAACCAGGGCACCGGGAGGGGGCGCGAGAACGCCGCCCGTGAACGCATCTGGTTCAGCCCGCACTGCCTGAGCGGTAGGCAGCGGACGTTGTTCGGCGATACGAATGCGCGGTTGACACTACAGAAAGGAGCCCATGAATAATCAACACGATAAAGACGATTTCCCGGACTCGGCATGGTGGCTGCTCTCGGAACCCAGCACATGGCTCATAGCAATGGGAGTCCTGGCCTTGGGGCTCGTGATTTGGAACGCAATATGATCCGCCATAGGATCATGAAGATAGTACGAGTGGCGCTCTCCGTGCTGGTGGCGATATTCGTCTTAATACCGGTGTTTCTCGGCTGGGTTTTTTACAGGATTTGGTATAACGACTCCGTTTTTCCGCTTACCCCCTTCCAGGCACCGTGAATAGCTTTCTAGACCGCGACAACCTCGACCGCGTCAAGGCGGCGATTGACCTCCGCTATATCGCCCTCGGGAGTGCTCCGAAGCGCGGGTCCGATCTGCCGGTCAAGATGCGGTGCCTGTGGCATGAGGAAAAGACGCCCAGCCTCACCATCTGGCGCGATCATTACTTCTGCTTTGGCTGCCAGGCCGGAGGCGACCTGATTGCGTGGCTACAGCGCGCCCAGGGCCTTCGATTCGCCGAGGCGGTAAAAGTAGCCGCGGAGATGGCCGGAATCGACCCTGGCGCGCCCGTGGCTCAAAAACGGCCATCCTGGCGCTCCTATCCGGCTGAGGAGGTTCAATTTTGGTTCGCCGGGCACATCGCGAGGGGCTCGCCGGGGTTGCTGGCTGATCTGACCTACCAGGAGCGCGCCGAGTGCTGGAGGGACTACGCCACCCACGATGACCACCGCCGCTACGTCAGGTTCCTCTCCGCACGGGAGCGGCTCAAGCGGCTGCTGCGGGAGGGCGATAACGGCGAAAGAGCCGCCGAGGCGCTGGTAGCGATGATCGAGGCCGGGGCGGTTTAGAACGGGTACCACTCGAAGGCCAGAACGGTGTCCGAGGCGTTCCAGGTTCCCGCAGGCAGCACGTGCATGGGATTCGCGGTGTCGATCAAATAATCCGCCGTCTGCTGCTGAACCACTCCGTTCCGGATAACGAGGAAGCCGGAAGGCTGCCCGCTCACAGGGTACGCTGGCGCAAGGTAGGAACCATCCGTTTGGCGCGTCATGGCGACCGCCTGCATGGAGGTAGGCTGCTGGGCCGATGGGATCGAGATGGTCGTCACCGAGCCGGACGTGCTGACACTTGCTCCCGTCATCGGGCACCATGCGATCGCTCCCGCGGCGGGAAGGCAGAGAACCATGATTCCCTGCGACGGCGGCGAGCCGGCGAGCTGGGGCAGCGCAACCTTGGTCTGGGCTGCCGCGAAGACGGCGTAAATTGCGCCTGCCAGGACGGCGGCGCGGATCGCGTAGGAAAATTTCATCGTGTTGACACCTTTTCGCCTGGCAGCGGGACGCTGGTTCCGGGCGCCTTCAGATATTGCTTCAGGACGCGGTAGAGGCTGTTCGGGCTCATCGTCCAGGCCTTGTACCGCTTCAGTATACCAATGCTCTGGAGAACCCGGACACACTCTTCCGAGCAGAAACGGTCAGCGTCTTCATGCTCGCCCCAGGGCAGCACGAAGCCGAGGATGCCGAGCCAGTCGTAACGGTAGCCGGTTCGCACGTCCAACTCTGCCGCGCGTAGGCATTCGGCCTGCGCCGCCGCCATCGCCCCTGGATCGTTCGCCAACCGCGGTACGGCGATTTGTACCAGCGTCCAGATTTTCGAGGTGTAATGCGCGGTGCCCATGCACACGCCGTCTTTCGGGGTGGCAGTGACGAACGGCAGAGAGGCGCCGGCGCGTGCAGCGAGGGAATCGCCGAAAACGAGAGCGCAGTGGCAGAACGGCCCCTGCGTCCAGATCGCAATAGCGTACTCCCACAACGTCTCGGGCCGCTTGAACGCGAGGAACATTCAGATCTCCTTGGTCACCGTCCAGAAATCGGACGCCAGTCCGGGGTTCAGCACGTACTCCGCCGGCATCAGGAAATAGCCATCCCGGCCCCATGCGGAGCCCCAGGAGTTGCGGACTATGAACGATTTTCCGTCATAGCCGCATAGAACGACCGCGTGGCCGCCGATCATCTGTTCGGAGGCCTGGGGCATCGGGACAATGCCCGACGCGGCGACCTGTGGCGACTCGAACTCCGAAAAGACGCTGAAGCCGAAAGCGACCGGATTGCCGACGTGAAGGGACGCGGTGAGCGCTTCGATCGTCTGGGGAATTCTCAGGTATGCGGTGACGCGGTGGCTGCCGGCGGCGCCCACGGCACGGCTCGACGGAGACTGGAAAAGCAAGTCGCCGCGGTAAGGCCACAACGCCTCCGGGCAATACCCTTGCGCCGCCGCTCTGCACGCCGTCCGGAGCGATGAGCCGGCGTCCTGCTGCGGATCGCCGTCGATGACGCGCTCTTGCCAGTACTGGTACATGCGGGACGGGTCCACGTAACCGGCGGCCAGCGGGAATTTGCGCTCGACGAAGCCGATCAGTCCGCACAGCGCGTTGGCGGTGCATGAGCCGATGTCGCCCTGGTCGTAAACCGGCCCGAAGCCGGAGCGCAGATCCGAGGCCGGAGGCACGCCTTGGACCACCGGCAGGTTGGCGGTACGGTCTCGGAAATCCGGCAGTTGCCGCCGCCAGTCGTAGCGCCGCCCAGTCTTGGAGTGGCC
Organism: Bryobacterales bacterium; assembly: GCA_027452065.1. Taxonomy (GTDB): domain Bacteria; phylum Acidobacteriota; class Terriglobia; order Bryobacterales; family Bryobacteraceae; genus JAJYKC01. The sequence goes on along the minus strand of DAIDHC010000135.1, from coordinate 34,235 downwards.
GAGCATCTCAGTTCCCTCCGATGAAAGTAATTCCGTCAAGCGAGATATACGAAGACCCGCACCCGGAAGAGGAAAGATTCATGTATCCGGTGGGCAGAATGTCCACGTAGCAGAGGTTCGGGGTTGTGCCGGAGACATTGTTCGGGACCGCCACCTTGAGAGCGCCGAATGGCCACGTATTGCCCGGAAGCTGTGCGATGTTTGTTCCGTAAGAGTCCGTCCCCTGCTGGAGGACTCCGCGTAAGTGAACGATCCCTTCGCCGTCTCGCCATGCCGCCGGCGACTGGTATCCAAGACTCGCGCCCGACGTCCAGCCGTTGAGGAGCGACAGCGCGACCCATTTGAAATTCAACTGCTGAATCCATCCCTGTGGCTGCGATCCGGTCACGAAAAAGTCGGCGTTCGTTCCGCTGTTGCCGCCAACGTTTATCCAGCTTGCCCCATTTGTGGGCGGGTTTGTGATGCTCACATTCGAGACCGCGCCTTGCACCTGCGTGACCACCATCGGTACATTGACATAGGCGTTCCCGGCGTTTTTGCGGAATATGATGTCACTGGCGACGGCGTTAAGTGTGTAAGTGCTGTTTCCGGTAAGGCTGATCGACGTGACATCCGTTCCGTTGGTGTCGATGTTCGCTCCGTTGAGATGGAAATTCACCGGGCCGCCCGAACTGCTCACCGTGATCGGGATGGTGGTGCTTCCGCCGAAGGAATTAACACGGCAGTCCGTACATTGGAGAATGCTGTTGCCAGTCGTGGTTCCGTTCTGATTTATCGCCATGGCGCTGGTGCGGCCGTCCATCGAGAAGAAGCACCCGGTGCAGCGGAGGTCCCCGGAGGTCATCGTCATCCCCATGGTGGTGTCGCAGTCCATGTGGCTGATCTGGCCGAAAGCGAAGCCGTGAGCGGCGCCGCTCGTGCCGTAGTAGAAGTTCGCGCAAGACGCCCCTAGCACGCCGATGTTCGTCGCCTCCAGGTCGTCCAGACGTCCGATGTAGAGGCCGAAGATCGTAGCCGCGTCCGCCGCGCCGCCGGGCGTGGTGAAGATGTTCGATGGGTTGTCCGGGTAGCCGTAGATGTAGGAAACGTCGAAATCGTTGATGATGACACGCGCCTGCGTCCCGTCGATCCAGATTCCCTTGTCGAAGGTCTCCATCCGGATTCGATTCACCCTGAGCCAGCCAACGTCGGTTCCGTGGGTGTCGATGCAGTCCCAGCAGCCCTCCATGTACATGTTGTCGATGATGTTCCCGAAATTGTACGTTCCGGCCATCTTAATCATCGGCGGCCACTGAGTGAGCCCGGCTTTCGTGCTCACGTTCGGCTGCGGCTGGTACATTGTGAGGTTCGCGACTAACCCACTTACGCACGGCGTATTATTCGGGGCGAAGTAGCCGCCGCCAATGCCCGCGCTACAAATCGTGTCCGGGTGGCCCGGCATGTAAATCACGCCGGGAGCCGTCATCGGAAAGCTCGAATCGACATTGATGAAGGTGGTGTTCGGGTCTTCCCCGACGATGCCCATGATGTTTCCTTGTCCGTTGACCTGGCCTCCTGCGTAGCTGATCGCCTGCGTCGTTCCGGGCTGGTTGTTGTAAATCACCGGCGCGTACCACGTGTAATACCCGCGCGGAATCCAGCAGGCGTGAGGACCGATCGGCGCGTTGATGCACTCCTGGACGCCGGCGGTGGCCGAGGATACGGCCCAGGCGCCGGAGTGGGAGTTGGCTGGTGTGAACGTTACGGTCCCGCTGGAGGCGCCGGACGTGGCGGTCCCTCCGGTTATCTTGACCTGCTCTGCGGTTCCTGTGCCGCCGGTGATTTCAAGCCACGCGGCACCGTTTGCGCCGCTCACCCCGTTCGGAACGGGCGTCAGGGTGATTGTCGCCGGAGTGCCGGCGGTGAGTGTCCCCCCAGGTGTCTGGGGAGGGAAGTTGTAGTCGTTGGCGTTGAGGAACGGGAGGCTGGAGAACTGGTAGACCGAAGTGCTTCCAGTGTTGGGCTGAATGCGAAGGTACTGGGACTGAGCCGATGCCGACGGAAGGCTCGGGCAGTTGAGTACCTGTGCGCAGGTGTAATCGTTCGTGGCCGGAAGGACGGCGCCCGTGCGGCCATCGAAGGAGGACACTCCCGTTCCCGCCGCTCCCTGGGCTGTCCATGTGTTCGTAGCCGTGCAGCCGTATAGGTTCGCGCCGGCCGTCGCGGTGGTGAGAAAGACCTGATTCCCGACCGAGCAGGTGAGCGGGAGCGACGTCACCAGCGGGATAGGCGTCGAGGACGTGGCCGTGCTGGCATCCACGCTGCCGTTGAATTTCACGGTGCTATCGCCAGGGACGGTCTGTGCGAACGAGCCCATCGCCGCGAGTATTCCGAACAGAAGCAGTTTCTTCACTGAAGCGTCACCTTTCCGCTGGCAGATACGCTGCCACTCATGACGAGGCCGGTCTGTTTGTTCACGTTGTAGGAAGCTACCCAATTCTGGTAAGGGTTGAATCCGCTCAAGTCCACGAAGATCATCACACTCCCGTTTCCGTTGTCGTGGTCGAACGCAGTGGGGAGCTGGAACGGCGCGTAGGCGTTGCCGGGATAGACTCCGGTGCCCGTGTTGAAGGGAGCGATCGTCTCGCTGTTGAGCGTCGTCGTGGGGCTGTTCGGATCGTAGATGTAAACCGACGATTCCGCAGTGTTGAACGAAGGCGCGTTCGCGTTCGGCCCATGGATGAGACGCCCCTCCCAGCCGGAGTTAGGACCGTTGAGCCAGACGTTCTGCTCCGTGCTCCACGGTCCCCACGGAACGGTTGCCGTGCGCACCCAGAGGCCGCCGCATTCCGCACTGCCGTATGTGGAGACGAATCTTTTCAGCAGCGGATGGTAGCGGACGCTCTGTTCTCCCACGCACGGGAAACCGTTTTTCGGCGTGTGCTGCCAGGACTGGAAAAGCGGTTGGGAGTTCGTCTCATTGCCAAGCGTCCACACCGGCCGGCCGCCGCCGTCAAAGCTGCTCAGATAGTAAATCGTCGGGACGCCCGAAGAGTAGGCGTAAGTGGTCGTCAGCGTCGAAGGGTCAGCCGCCGCCAGGTAGAGGTTCGAGCACCGGTAGCAGTAGCTCCGGCACCAGAGAAACAGGAGCGGCCCACCTCCCGTCACGACGGACTGGAGCGCAGCGGGGAGGGAGGCGTTGAATCCGAGCCCGTTGATTGTCGCCGCCGTCATGATCTCGGGAGCACATCCGAGATGCGTCCCGGTGTTCGTCGCCTCGTTCGGAAGCACCCAGAACGTGAAGCCGCCGCTCGGGACGGTGGCCGAGCAGGTTCCCAGCGTCATCGACGTCGTGGTGGCGGCGGTAACCGGGCAGATGATGCCGTTGAAGGAGATCCCGCGGTAAGTCGAACCCGTCACCCATGAGGTCGAGAACCCCGTCCCGGTCACCGTCGATGTGCCATTGGCGGTGAGGCTCCCGGTGGTGATCGTGGGTGCTTGGGTGAAAGTCCCCAGGCGAGTCCACGCGGGCCCGACGTTCGCGCCCATGGCGGTATCTGTGTTCGAGGATTGCACCAGAATGCTCTCGGTGTCGCAGCGCAGGTAGGCGCAGTTCTGGGTGTTCTGAGCCTCGTAAATCGCGTAGAAGTGGTTCCCGTAGTCCCAGACGCCGGTGGGGGTGAATCCGCCCAGTGTGCTTTCGCCGGAGAGAAGTCCGCTGACCACGTTCGTGAACATGGCCGCCGGCGTCGTTGTTGGCGAATGCGTTGTGTCGGTAACGAACGTCATCGCCGGGCAGCCGGTGTAAGGGACGGGCGTTGCCGGCGTCGATCCCGTCAGGAGGACGGCATCGACGGCCGAAAGATTCCCGCAGTTGTAGAGCGTAGATCCGGACGCAAGAAAGCCGGTGGTGTCCACGCCGAGGCAATTTCCTGTCGCTCCCGCGCCGCCGCTGGCGCACGTGGTGTAGACCTGGTAGCCGAGCCAGTGAGATGTTCCGGCGGCGCAGTCGGCGGGAACGCCGTCCGTACACCAGCCGGTGACCGAATCCCCGAGAAACATCCAAGCCCGGCCGTCCGAGCCCATCGCCCACGCGCCTTCATCGCCGCCCCAGACGCCATAGTTGGTCAGCGCTTGCGAGTTCGTGGTTTGGGAGTAATAAAGCGAAGTCGCGCCCTCGTACATCTGCTGCTGGTCCCCGGTCCACTGCATCAGCGGGATTCCGCTGGAAGTCGAAGGCCCGTACGGGAAATCGGGCAGCGTGACGGCAACGGCGCCCACGCAGAGAAGGGCGCCAGCGAGAAGAACGGCCCTCACTGGATTCGCTCCAGCACGAGCCTGAGCCCGTAGGTGTAGGTGCCGGTAACCGTCGTGGCGTAGGTGATCTGGTGGCTGCCATCGGTGTAAAACCGCATGGAGCCTTCAGCCGTAGAAGACGTGCTCGATACCGTCGCCGCGTTTACAGTCGAAACAGCGGCGGTGTGAGCTACGACGTCGAACCAGCCCATCGTGACGGTAATGGCGCCGGACGCCGTGAACGCCGAAACGTCCGCATAGGCCTTTACCTCGTACTCACCAGGCGGGCAAATCTGCGACGTGCAGGTGAGATTCGTCGTCGCGATGCTGGCCGTTTGGCCGGTGAGCGAGATTGAAGCGTAGATCGCAGCTTGCCCGAAACCAGCGGTCGTCACGCCGTTGTATTGGGTAAGCAGCCCATTGGCGACCTGGAACATGTATTGGCCGTTCAGCGCGGCGGGTGTTCCTGATGTTCCGGTGGTGGTGGTGATCGTGTAAGAGGCGTTCTCTGCCAATGCAGTGAAGAAGGTACCCTCGGCACCCGGCGATGTCCCGATGTAAACCCTGACTGTCAGCCCAGGAGTATTCGCCGTAAATGGAACCGTGATTGAAGACGTCGATCCCGTCGTCGTGACGCTCTGCTCAGCCGAGGGCAGCGAACACGTTCCCGCGCCGCCCGCGCAATAGGACAGGACGACGTAGTAAGTTCCCGCGGCGATTGTCCCTCCCGTTGTTGATGCCGAAATCGTCCCCATCGTCGGGGTGGCCGCTGGGGTCCGGATCGGACTTCCGCAGGTGTATGACCCGGCGACGACTACGGGGAACTGATCGTTCGCACAAGCGGAGGACGGAAGCGTGAGGCCGCCCTGGTTGATGGTGTCGTAGGCGGTATCCAGAGGAAACTGGACGTTACCGGAGGCCGATCCGGTGTGGGCGCTGAGCGTGGCGACGTTGGTTCCATTGGTGATCGTCACGCTGCCCGCGCCGGCGTAGCTCTCGCCGACGTTGAGTGTGTAAAAGTGGCCGATCCAGGTTTGAGTTGTGTTTCCCAGCCCGTAAGTATTGTCGATGGCGGGAATAAGGCTCTGGTTGACGTTGGTCGGAGCCGTGAGGTTCGAAAGTGTCGTATTCGCGCCGCTGGCTCCGGGGCAGTTCGCCCATGACGGAACTGCGCTCGTGAAGGAGAAACACCACGTCCCGTTTGCTGGCGCGCCGAGCCTCGCCGGCCCGGACGCGCTTTCGTACATGACATCGCCCTGCGTGGTGAGCGGATTCGGAAAGCCGCCCGTCGCGCCGTAAATGCTGTAGGTGTAAGTTCCGCTGGAAACCGGGCCGATGACGATGGTTCCGACGCTGGTGGAATCGGCGCATCCCACCTGCGTCCCGCCGCTATTTTTGCACGCGACGGCCGCGATGACCTCCTGGCCGCTTGAGTCGTAAACGTTGACGATTGGATGCGCGCCCTGCGATGTTGTCGGGATCGTGACGCCGGTGCCGGTGAATGTGCCGATGATCGGCTGGGTCCCAGCTCCAGGGGTAGGGCAAATCGTCCAGGTTGGAACCGACGAAGCCCATGTGATGCACCAGACGCCGTTACCCGGCTGCGGGAGCCGGGTAGCCGCGCTTGCGCCCTCGTAAAGCATATCGCCGGGCGTCGTGAGCGGCGATATCGCCGAGAACGCCGCCGCCGCCGTCGTCGCGCCGGTGCCTCCGCTGGCGACCGGAATTGGAACCGGAATCGACGCGCTCCAGGCGAACCCAGTGGAAACACCAATTCCGGAACTTGGGTATACCATACTTCCCGAGCCGGAGCCGCCCGCGCTTACCGGGTACGGCCCAATCGTCGCGCCGCTGGCAAGCGTGATCTGATACCAGTAGTTTCCGCCAGCCACCCAGAAGCCGAATGCGCCCTGATTCGTCGCGTAAGGCGTGCAGGTGTTCGAGCCAGGCTGAGTAACCTGGGCGGTGCCGGGGCATGGCGTGGTGCCAGTCTGGTCGGTGAACGTCGTCGCCAGGGATGAGCAGGCAGGATCGACGCAAAGTTTGGCGCTGGCTCCAGGGACGGCGAACACCGGGAGTAGCCCGGTGGACTGGTTCGACGTCGTCGTGAAGACGGGCAGAGGGTCTATGCGGACTTCTTGCGCCGCCAGCATCGTGCAGCCGAGGATGAACAGCGCCAGTGTTTTCATTTTTTAGCGGGGGCGGCAGAGGGAGCCGACGGCGGGCAGTTCCAAGCCTTTGTGTAAACGTCCGGGTAGCAGCCGGGAGCGTCGTATTCCTTCTGGAGAGCCGAAAGCTCGGTGGACCATTCGGCCTGGGCTTTCTGAAGCTCGGCCTGGGCGTGCTCGTACTGGATCTGGGCGGCCTCGATCCGCAGAAGGATCTTTGAAATCGCCTCGTGCTTGTCTGCCGGAATCGGCTTGGGGGCGGACTCGGCGATCGCCGCCGCGCTTAAAACAACGGAGAGGAGAATTGTTTTCATCGAAGCCATGTTAGCAAGAGCCGGTCTTTCCGGTCAGTAGCCCGTTCGTGAAGGTGAGCACTCCCGTCCCGCCGGTGCAGGAGACGTTCACGGAGGAGCTGATGCCTCCAAACCACTTGGTCACTCCCGTCCCGTCCGTCTGGAGGAACTGTCCGCTGGTGCCCGGCACTGGCGGAAGGTGCATCGCCCAGAAAACGCCCGTGGTCTTAGCAGGAAAAATAGAGACCGTGGCAATGCTTCCGGCTAACTCGACGTATGGGTCGATCGTGCTGTGGGAAAGCAAATTAACTCCATAGGCCTGAAGGTCGGCCCATGGGTGTGCGGACGTTCCGAGGAACGCGCCTCCTGCCGTCGCCGGAGCCAGCTCCCCGGTACTGTCAAGCTGCATTGCGAGGTAGCCGTTGGCGTAGAAGTTGATCCAGCCGTGGTTGGCCGTGTGAACAGCGGTCGTCGCTCCAATGTTCACGTTGTCGAATGTGTCCAGGTTCAGCACGTTGATCGTGTTGGAGCCGGTGTCCTGCCACTGCCACGGGTAGTTGTTCCCCATGAGCTGGGCTGCGTCCCAGGTCTTTGTAGCCGTCACCGTCTGGGCGGTTCCGAGCGTCATCCCGGATGCCAGAATGCCCGCGTTGACGGCGGCAGTGACGCGGCCTTTCGCGTCAACGGTGATCTGGCAAACGTTGGTCGAGTTCCCGCATGTGCCAACGTCGGGGTTGACACTGGCGAGTGTCGCGGCCTGCGATCCGCTGCCCGGCCCCGCCGTCACGTCGCCGGTAAGCTGCGTGATTCCAGTCCCGGCTCCGACGCTCGCCCAGGTCGTGTTCCCTGCGCCGTCGGTTTCGAGAAAATAGCCACTCGTACCCGCCGTAGCTGGGAGCCGGAACGTCCAGAGGGAGCCGGTGGAGGATGACGGGAAGATGGAAACCGACGCATGGACTCCGGACAGATTTACGACGGGGTCGGTCGTTCCATTGGCAAGCAAGTACGCCCCATAAGCCTGAAGGTCGGCCCACGGGTGTGCGGACGTTCCGAGGAACGCGCCTCCTGCCGTCGCCGGAGCCAACTCCCCGGTACTGTCAAGCTGCATTGCGAGGTAGCCGTTGGCGTAGAAGTTGATCCAGCCGTGGTTGGCCGTGTGAACCGCCTGCTGCGGCCCCAGGTCGTAGTTGTCGGAAACGTCCAGAACGTTTGTCGTAATGATGTTCGATCCGCTGTCAATCCAGTTCAGAAACACATCCGAGCCGAAGTTCTGGTTCGCGCTCCATGTTTTCGTCGCCGTCACCGTCTGAGCGGTGTTCAGCGTCATCCCGGCGGTCGAACAGGTCGAAGTCCAGGACGGGACGCCACTGGCGAAGGAGAAGCACCATGTTCCGTTTCCGGGCTGGCCGAGTCTTCCGGGCGCGCCGCTTGCGCCGCCAACGATGATGTCGCCCAGCGTCGTCATGGGGTTTACCATGCCGCCCGAGGACGAACCGCCGACCGTGATCGGATACGGCCCGATGGTTGCCCCGCTGGTCAGGATGATTTCGTACCAGTAGGAGCCCGAGGAAAGCCAGAAACCGAAATTCCCCTGGGCGTCCGAGGTAGAGACGCAGGATGCCGTCCCGGCCAGGACCACGGGAAGCGAAGAAGGGCAAGCGGTTCCAGCGCTCCCGTCCGTGTAGCTCGTCGCTAGAGTTGAGCATGTCGAGTTCGCGCACAGCTTGATCGTCGCCCCCGGTATCGCCAGCACGGGCGCGTAGGCCCCTGGGGCGACGTTGGTTGCGACGGTGAGCACCGGAAGGGGATCGACCCGGTAAGCCTGCGCGAACGCGCCAGAGCACGCCAGGATGGCGAGAAGTATTGTATTCTTGAGGCGCATGGGATTAATTGCACTCCTGATTTTTCTGCTCTCGCTGGCTGCCGTTGTCGCCGAAGCGATGATCGAGAGGGATTGGCCGCGCGATACGGCGTGGCTCCTGGTCTGCTCCGGTCTCGCTCTGCTGATGTTCTTTCACTGAGAAGCCTTCCCTGCCTCCGGTAGCAGAATCAACGACCGCCTGGTGATCGGAGCGGCCGCTCCGGCGCCGCCGCCGTATGCGCCGCGCGCGCCGATCATCTTGGCGGTGGGCGAGCTCAGGAGTTCCTGTCCCGCAAGCATCGTCGCCAGTCCAGGAACGCCGCCCTCGTGCAATCCGAATATGGCCGGGATGAGGGCCCCCGTCGGGCGCGTGGCGCGATTGAGTCCGCGCTCGATTGGCCCCGCGCTGAGGTCCGCCATGTTCGCGCTACGCTCCACCGGAATCAAGCTGGAAATCCGTTGATTCAGTCCCGCCGCCTCCGGAACGGCCCGGTTTATTTCCGAACCAAGCGCGTGATGCACCTGCCGCGCTACGCCGAGCTGGCCCTTGGTGTTCGCAGTCGGGCTCCAGTTGCTCACGAAGTCGGTATCGAATTGCCGTTTCATCTTCAGTAGATCGGACGGAGATTGCTGCTCCGCAACACGTTCGATTTGTGGCTGGACGGAGGAAGGCAGCGGCTGCCCGTTTGGCCCCAGGATCGGGGAAGGCCCCACTGGGCCGGGCGCCGGCGCGAATTCACGTTCTCCTGCGAATTGCGGGCCCGGAACGGTCAAGAACCGGTGCATCGGCTCCAGTTCTCTCGGCGTAGCCTCGCTATTGGCTTGCGCCGCGCGTAACATCTTGTCTTCGAGGAGCGACCGCGCGGGCGCGAGGGACGTCTTTCCTGGAGCGGCCGCCGCGCGCGATTCCAGCTCGTTGCTCAATTCGCCGATGCGCCCCCGCGCGCTCTCGGCGATGGTTGCCGGGCGAACGCCACGAGTTTCCTCCAGAAGAGCCTTTGCTGGCGTTGCGCCGTAGGCCTCGGCCTTACTGGGCAGAGACAGTGCGCTCTTGGCGAGTCCCCGCGCGCCGACCTTTAGCGCTTCCCCGGCGCCCTTGAGTGGCAAAGTGAGCGGGTTCGCTACATCCCCGGCGGTTTCGGCACCGGTGGCCGCGCCACGGAGAAGACCGGCGATTCTTCCAGCGCCCCCGGCGTCGGCGATCGCGCCCGCTCCGCGCAACAGTCCGCCTCCAGCGCCCAGGAGTGCCGAGGCGTCGGCCGCCGCGCCGACGGGGTCCGAGTAAAGCGTGTTGCCGATTTCCTTCAACCCGCCGTAGCGGTTCTTGAGCCCTTCCATGGCTCCGCGGAACGCCGGGTATGCGACCTGGCTTTGCCATGTGCCCGGAGCGCCTTCACCGGCCATCCCGCCGAGAAGCGTGCCGACGCCTTGGGCCGTATCGATGGGATGCAGAATCGCCTGTCCCATGTTTCCCAGCAGCCTTCCCGCCGAGGCTGGGATGTTCGAGAGGAATCCGGGCAGCGACTTCGGCTCTTCCGTCGCCGCGGGCACCGCAGGCTGCTGGTCCCCTACAGGGATTCCCCCGAATCGCGACTTGGTCGTGCTGTTTTCCTCGACTGGAATGCCGCCGAATTTGGATGGCATAGGCTCACGGCTTGCGATACTTTTTGCCGTCCTCCATGTAAACGGCGCCCGATGGCAGCGCGTCGAACTGCTGCTGTGTCTTCACCTCTGGGACGGTCGCGCCTTGCGCTTCGCCTATTTTCTTCCGGTAATCGGACTCAGCCTTGACTGCATCTTCGCGGCTTTTCGCGGAGGTGATCGAATCGATAGCGCCGTTCAGTCCACCGACTTTTTCGCGTATTCGTGCCTCGACATCGTCAAGGACGCCGATCAACTGCTTTTGCTGCTCCGGCGTAAGCTGCCCTTTTCCTTCTACCCGCCGCAACCATCCTTCGACGTCGCCTTGAACTCCGCGGGCCTTGGCGATAGAGTTCAACTCCGGAGTGGTGATCCGGACTCCGGTGCCCTGGCCCGAAACGAGAGCGGTTAGGACTTTGGGAATCCCAAGCGCTTGGGATTCCGCGTTGCCTTTAATCATTTCGCGTGCGTCGGCGATCTTATCGAGCTGCGCCGCCGCTCCCTGGACTTGTGCCCGGTAAGGCTTCGCCAAGTTCTCAGTCTCGCGGTCAAGCGTGTTCTGCGCCGCATTGACGTTCACTACCGGCGCTTTCTCCCCCTCTTTTCTTACGTGCAGGTAAGCCTGCTCCGCAGTCTCGCCGGGGTTCGCCTTCATGTGAGCGGCGATGGCCGCTTCTTCCGGCGTTTCCTTGGCCCGGGGCTTGACGTTCTTTGCTTCGGCAAGCGCCTTTTCGGCGTCGAGCCTCGTCTTGCCGGGGTTGTTCTTCAGGAATTCCTCGATGTCCCTCTCGGTGCTGTTCTCCGACTGCTGCTTTGTCGGGTCATGCAGTGGCTGACCGTTGATGGTGAGCGGCTTCACGTCGCCTGTCACCGGATCGCGGTCCATGATGCCCTCAGCAGTGCTCAACGTCTCGTGCTTTACCGGTGCCGGGACGGCCGTTCGGATCGCCTCCGCTTGCGCCCGCTCTTCATCGGCGCGGGCATTTTCCGCCCCAGCGCTGGCTTCGGACTGCCGCGTCTGGTTTTCCCTCTGGAGCGCCCGGCCGGCCTCGCCGGTCAGCAGCATGTGGTGGGCGCTCGTGCCTGGAACGAAGGCCGCCACGTTCGGGAAAAATCCGCTCCCGATAGCATCCGCTGCCGTCAACAGCGCACGCCCGATGGGGTTGTGGACCTGCTGGACCCCTGGAGGCGATGACGCGAGCCGACTGTAGTTCATCTGTGCCTCGGAGGGCAACGACAGGAGCGGCCGGGAAGGCTGCGAAGGGATCGGCGTCTCCGGGGCGGCCGGGGTGCCCAAGGAGGTGGGTTGAGCACCACCGGCCGGTTGGCTAAGCGGTGGTGGGGTTAGGCCGCCGCTTGGAGCCGAAGGCTGCTGGACGGAAAGGAGACGCCCGCGCCTTGGATCGGTATTAGCACCGAGCGCGTCGGGGATGTTGAGAAGATTTTGCGCCATGGTTCAGCCGCCGAGCTTCGCCGCGCCCATAGCGCCGCCTGCTGCCAGGATTGGATCGAACAACTTGCTCGCCCAGTCCCAGGAGCTATTCACGGCGTTCGTGTTGGCGTTCACGGCGCTCGGTACGATACCGAGAGCGCCGATACTGTTGCCGAGCTGGCTCTGGTAGAGGCCCTGGAGGCCACCAAGGCCAGCCTGCTGCTGCCGCGCCTTCAGATTCGCGTTGGCCCCCAGGATGCCAGTTGTGGCGTTGCTAAGCTGCTGTCCGCCGGTGCGCGCCGCTTCTTCCGTCGAGTACTGTTCCGATCCCGCATTGCGCCGCCGGGCGGAAGCCAGCGCGCCGCGGCCCATCGCTCCGGATTCCGCGCCGCCCGCCGATTGGACGGCTGCGGTCTCCATCGCTCCAATGTCGAGCGGCGAGAACCCTTGCGGGTTCACCGATTCGCTCATCAGCATCGGTTCCAGGGATGAGTAGAGAGAGTTCGCGCCGCCGGAAAGCGCGTTCGACAGGTTCAGCCCGCTCGTCGCCGCTTGCTGGGCCTGGTTGTTCCCGCGCGCCATGTTATCTGGATTCTATCAAAAATCCAGAACGTTCATTCGACAATATGTTTTGAGAGCGATACACACCAGCTCGCCCAGTTCTTGACCCAGCCGAAAGTGCGCTCCAGACGCTTACCGAAAGACCGCGCGACGGATGGCGGCAGGTAGGCGTTCGCCTCCTTGTAGCCCTTCTCGGCGAGCTGGGCGGCAATGGATTGGTGCATTAGCCGAAGAGCGTAAATCTTGGCCGCAGGGCTGATTTTCGTTGCCCAGAGGTAAAGTTCCACAGAACGCGCCGCCGCAACCGCCATCACCAGCGTCCCATCCTCGCAGGCAACGGCGGCGCTGGCCTCGATATTGGGGCCGAACGGATCGACGTAAGGGAACCCGTTCTCTTCGGCGATCTTCAGGAGGGCCGGTCCATCGGCCTCTGTAAGTTGTCGAACGATCATAAATCAGCTCCGCGCCGGTGGCGCTCCCGTGGTTGAGCGGAACGGCGCGATGCCGGGTCCTTCCGGCGCTGGCGTCCCATTTCCCGTCCCAGTGCCTTCCGATGGCTGAGTGGCGGGCGCGCCGATCGAGCCGCCACCAATTACGGGCGCCGGTGCCAGCGCTCCGCCGTGATAGGCCGGAGCTGAAGGACCGCTCCCGATATAGGAACTGTATCCCCGCCAGTAAAGCGTCTGGTTCCCCAGAAAAATCGTGTGGTCTCGGGAGTCGCCCATAAAGATCCGCTTTGGGGCCGAGAACGCCGGGGATGTGTCGTATTCGGCGTAATAGCGGATGCCGCGGTAGATCGGAGAGCTATCCTTGATCCGAATGTCGAACATGCCGTTTTGGCCGGTCACCGTCATCGCCTGGACGGCCGGCGGCGGCGTGGGATTGCCAGTGCCCGAGCCGTTGACCTGCTGGGCGAGCGTCGAGTGGTCCGAAGCGATTTTACGGAGGGCTTCATACAGCCGCGCCCCGAGGTCGGGAATCTCCGGGGTGCTCCACCGGCGGATCTGAGCCAAGTTCGGAATCTCGCTCAAAGGGCGCTCCTGACGGGAGTGTGCTTCGATTGCCGCATGTAGACCACTGTCTTTGTGAGACTGAAAGCGTTGTCCGTTGCACCGGCAAGTGGGACGCTCTGGTATTTCAAAGCAATCCGGTAGCCCTGGGCGCTTGCCCCGCTCCATTCCGTGTCATTCTGGGGAGCGGCCGAAAGCGGCGTCACCAGGTTGATCGGATAAAGATTCCCGGCGACGTTGACGATGAGCGAAATTTCGAGATTTCCGACTCCGGATACCAGCGAGATGGTGTAGCAGAGCTGCTTGATGCCGCCGCCGAGCTGCAGAACCTCCTCCAGTTCCCGACCGGGGAAATAGGAGGTCACGTAATACGGGCTCACCGTGCCGTAGTCGTCGTCGGTGTACTTCGCGTAATTCAGGGCATAAGCATTGCCGTAGCCGGGCGTCCCCGGAGCCTCGGAGTTCCCGCACCCGAAACACGGTGCGATCTCGGAATTCGCTCGCGGAAGCATCGCGCCGCAGTTGAGCGCGAGGTTCCAGACGGTCCACTTGCGCGTTTTGTCCGTCGCTATCAGGCGCCCGCTGAAGCTCACGCGCACCGGTGCGCCGGAGGCGATTTCATAGCCGCTCTCCAGTTCCCGGTAGCTTACCGGGAGAACCACCAGCGGCGCGGCGGTCGATCCCGTCGGCACTCCGAAGTACGCCACCCGGTTCAGCCAGTCGTTGAACGCCCAAACCGTCGGCGCCGCGGCCATGTTGATCGAATTCCAGTCGGGTTGAATCTCCTGGCTGATTTTGACCGGCTGGGAGCCGAAGAAAATCTGAGCGCCGGAGGTGGACGCCCACGCGAACCAATCCGGCCCGGACGGAGAATCGTCGGCGTCCTCCGTCAGTCCGAACGCGGACAGCGCCCCGCAGGAACTCCCGACGGAGCGCGTCGTCCATCCGGCGGGCTCGGTAACGGCGCTATCCTGCACCTCGTGAAGCTGGCCCTTCGGGTCGCGCGTCAGGAAGTACATGATGCCCCGGTTTTTGGTCATCGCCATGATTTTGTTGGCGTCCGTCGATGACCCAAACTTGCCGGTAAGACCGTTGAAGCCCTCCGGGTTGCCCACGTAGCTTCCGAACATCAGCGTTTCGCTGAAAGGGTCCTGAGCGAAGATTATGGAAATTTCATCCACGGTTAACTGGAGTGTTGATGCGGTGGAAGCCCCGTAGATTGAAAGAATCATGTCGGACGGGATCGCCGCGGGAGTAGCCAGCGAAAAGGCGGCAGTGAACCACGTCGGCACAGTCCCGATGTTTAAGCCGGTCACCGTGGCCGTCGAGACGAAGCCAGTGCTGGCGCTCGTGATGGCAACCGTAAAAGTGACATCCGATGCAATGGCCGAAGCGGCCAGGAGAAACCGTGCCTGGTACTGCGTGTTGCCGGTCAGGATCGGGGCGCCGTACCCATCCTGGAATGCCGACTGTGTCAAAACGCCACAGTTCTTGCCCGGACTAACCTGCATCGTCCATGCGCTTCCCCACCGGCCCGGAACCAATCTTCCGAGGTTGTCCTGTGACGCCCATCCTGTCGGGAGGGTCGGCGTGGCAGGGAAATAGCCGCCGTCGAAGCCGAGATTTACGAAATTCTGAACCCGGTTGCGCTGCCCCCACGTCCAGAGCCTGTCTGCATAGAAGCCGAACCCCAGCGCGCCATCGAGGACGATCTGGCCGGCGAGGTTGTTTCCTGGAATCGAGACGCCGAGCGCGGAGTAAAGCTGCACGTCGGAGATGTCTATCAGGATGCCCGTGGATACATTGTCGTTCACCACCGTCGCCGTCCCCACCGCCTGCCCCTGGACAATGGGAGCGGTGGGCGAGTAAAAGAAATAGTCGCCATACGCCCCGGTGAGGGCGATGATGCGGCCGACGACGTTCGGAGGGCCGATGGGCAGATTCGAGCAATCGAGGTACTGACCGCCGTTGGAAAAGAATGTCACCGGCGGGCTCCCGCGCGTGATGGCACCTTGGCGGGTGAGGAACAAGACCTGCCCCTGGTGCGGCCCCGGCGCGAGTTGCCCCCACGGCGTCACGGTGCCGACGTTCGTCGTGACAGCGTTTGGCCCGTATTGCTGATAAGTGAAACTCGTGGCGGAAGGAACGGTCAGGACCAGGAAAGTGCCCACCCATCCGAAAGTGATCTGGCCTCCCGTCCACGTCCCGTCGGCGTAGGCAAGCGCCACCAGGAACGTCGTTGGCGACGGAACGCTTTGGACTGTGAAGTAGGTCGGAGTGGCGCTCTCCGGTATCGGCCAATTCAGCGAGACTGTTCCGCCGGCGGCCGCCGTGCCGTCTGCGTCCGTTTGCGCGTAAGTGAACGTGGTGGGGTTTACAACCTGCACCACAGCGACAGCGCCGTTGAACCCGGTGCCTCCGGCGCCCGCGATCGTCACCAGGACGCCTGGACTCAATCCGTGCGCCGCCGCGGTTACGGCGGTAACAACGCCGCCTGCGCGCGAAAGGCTCGTGATCCCGCCTCCAACGGAGGGTGCGGTTACGCCGGTGATCGAAACCTGGTTGTTTGGCACAAGCCCATGCGGCGTCGTCGTGGTCACCAGAGCCACGCCGGGATTGTTCTCGTTCGCCACCACGATGGACGTGATCGCGCCGCCCACCACCGTCGCATTGACGCCGCTGATTTGGGCCTGATAGCCGGGGCGCAGTTGATGCGCCGCCGCGCAACTCACCGAGACGATGTTCCCGGCCCGCTGCATGGTAACACCGCTGCCCAGGGTGGCTGTTCCGCCGGTGCCGAATGTCGTGCCCGGCGCGATGTAGGCGGTCGCCCAGAGCAGCGTCGGCGCGTAAACAGCCGTGATCGTAAACGTGATGTTGAACGCCGCCTGCGTGTTCCCCGCGATGGTGACGGTGTCGCCGGGTTGCGCAATCCCGACCGATTGAACGAAGACCGCGACGGCGGTGAAGTAACCATCCGGCTGCGGATTCTCCGGGTCAATCTCGGTCACGGTAAGGACCGGCGGCGCACCGGTGGAAACCATCGCCACGCCGGGGAGCGAGACACTGGCGAAGTTCGGCGACGATCCAGGGCCATCCTGGGTCACTCTGTCCAGGTACGTGCCGTCCCACTGGAGCGGGATATCGGAGCCGTGCAGCCCGTCGCTGATGCCCAGATATTTGCGCCCGTAAGCCGAGACGCCCTTGAAATACGACCCCGGCGTGACGGAGCCGATCAGCGTGTAGTTGCCTGGTGAATTACTGACGTCCTCGCTCCAGAGCGACCCGTTCGAGTCAAGGTAGAGGTTGGTCACGTCGCCCAGTGGCGTCGTGTAGGTGTCCATCGACATGACGGTGGGCACGACGCCAGCGGCATTCGCCGGGAATGGCACGTTCAACGTTTTTTGCAGGCAAGGGCGAGAGAAGACGCGGCCGGCCAGGAACGCCACATCGGCGTTGTCCGGCGAGACGCCCTGGGGAAGCGTCTCGGCCGCCATATCGGTTACCCTGCCGCCGAACACCGTAAGCGGCAGTTCGGCGGCGCCTGCCGCGTTGAACGCCATGGATTACAGGCTGCGGAACGTCGCGCGGCCCTTGATGACAGCCGCGAGGATGCCGGCGCTGTAGGCCGCGCCCTCGGTATATTCCGCGAGTGGTCCGGACAGCGCCGCGCCGGTCTCGAAAATCTGCATGACGCCGTTGTCCCGCGTCGAGCCCGGCGAGTAACTGTACAGGTAGCCCGTGGCCGAGGTTCCGGCCGCTGGCTGTTCGTCGATTTCAACGAACGTCGGAGGGCGGTTAGCCGGAATGCGGGGGCCGGTGCCGGCGAAGGAAAGCGTATCGCCGTGGGTGGCGCCGCCGCCGTAGTTGCCGGTCGGGGTGATGGTGAATTCGACGATAAAGGAATTCTGCGTCGAGTCGATGTTGGTAACGTTTACGGCTAGTGCCATTGAATCCTCGCTTTTTCAATAATAACCGCGTCCCCGTCCGTATGTCCGGGCGCGCCGCTGAATGTTGACGCGCTGTTTCTGGCCGATCTCATCGGCCATGAATTGAGCGATGCTCGATTCCAGGTCGGCGGCAAATTTGCCCTTCGCGGCAGGAACCTGTTCGCAAAGCGCGTTTGCCATGACCTCCTCGATCCCGATTATCGGGACATTCAGATCGAACCAATGAGTGTTTCCCGAGTCGGCAAAGTCGGGGAAAAAGGTACTGAACGTGATCCGTAGATCCACCGATGAAAGCGCGCCGGGCATCCGGATCAGTCCCGCCCGCCACATCCAATAGCAGTTCAGCGG
This sequence comes from Bryobacterales bacterium, assembly GCA_027452065.1. Taxonomy (GTDB): domain Bacteria; phylum Acidobacteriota; class Terriglobia; order Bryobacterales; family Bryobacteraceae; genus JAJYKC01. The sequence goes on along the minus strand of DAIDHC010000135.1, from coordinate 16,696 downwards.
GGCTTTTACGAAGCTCGGAAGGCCGTCCACCATGTTTTCGTTCGGCCTGTCGGGAAACGGAACGCTGATTCCGGTCGGCCGCTCCCATACGTTCAGCGGGACGCGCATGTTGGATGGGAGCACGAACGCCGGCCAGAGCGTCACGCCGTCGAAGTAGCCCTGCCAGCCCAGGGTGTTTTCAATGGCCGGATCGGTCGTTCCAGTGACCGGCAGCCCCGTTATCAGGGTTTCGTCCTTGAGCTGAGAGCATCCCACATACCGCAATTTGTCCTGGACGACGTGCCACGCGGAATTGAAGGCTTGCAGGGCGAACGCCTGCGTGCTATCCAGCAGCTTGCCGCTTACCGAAGCCAGGGTGGGCAGTCTGTCGCCGAGCCGCTGGCGAGCGCGGTTCAGGATGTTCTGCGCCGTCGAATAAGGGGCGCCCGTGGCTGTCGGGAAGATCGGCATTATTCAGCGCCCGGCTGCGTCTCGATATTCGCGGCATCTCCGGGAATCGCTTCGCCCTTGGCGATAGCCGAGCACCCGGCAAATCCCATCTGCAGGAACGAGTCGGCGGCGTCCGGCTCCCGCTTGCCGCAAATCTCCGCGGCGATGAAAAGAGCCAGGATGTCGGCTCCCCACGCGATTGGAACCTGCTGCATATACCAGTAGGTCGTCCCGAAGTCGGCGAAGTCGGCGAAGAACCCTTCGAACCGTATTCGAAGGTCCGTGGCAACCTTCGAGCCGATGAAATAGATTGCCTGGTCTTTCCACTCCCAAAGGGCGCTCCAGGATGTTTTCGGAGGCGTCGGAAGACCGTCCATCACTAGGTCCATCGGATAAAAACCGCTACCGGAACCGGAAACGCGCTCCCAGAGGTTGATCGGTTTCACCAGATTCGCCGGGAGGGCGGGCGCGGCGGCTGTGGCGACCCCGTTGAAGTAGCCATTCCATGAAAGATTGCAAAAAACGGTCGGATCGGTGGACGCGCACGGCGGCACGGCGATGAACGCCACCTCCTGCTCGAAGTCCTGCATCCCGTTCGCCTTCAGCGCCCGTTGCATCGCCCGCCAGGCGTTATTCGTGATCTGCTGGCTGAACGGGTGGCTGTTGTCGAGCAATTGACCGCTGATGGCAACGAGGGTGGGCACCTCATCGTTCAGCTTTACCCGCGCCGCGTTGAGGGCGGCGTTTACGGTGTCATACGGAGCCGCCATTCGGCCCTCCTTGCGCGCCAGCCGTCCCTGGACCGTTCACCGGACTGTATTGGTCGCGCATTTTGCCGTATTCGCTCGGCTTTAGGATCGCCTTCGGGTCAAGAACTTCCGTGTTCATCAGCGCGGCGGCTGCGGCCTGCGCTTTGGCGAGAAAAGAGCCGGTGTCGACGTCGCCGCGGCCCTCCGATACCTCGACGGCGATGAAGTAAGACAGCGCGGTAGCGGCCCGCATGATCGGAATGGGCTGAAGCGTCCAATTTACGCCTCCGATGGTCTGGAAATCGGGGAAAAACGCCGCATAGAAGAGCCAGAAGTCCATCGCCACCGTCGAACCGGGGAAACGGAGTGTGTTTCCGGCCCACTGCCAGGCGTAATTGCGCGCGATCTTGGCCGTCAGCGGAAGCCCGTTCTTGTATTCGTCCATTTTCTGGAAGATCGCGCTCGCTCCGCTGGGCCGCTCGCGAATTTCCCGGGGCGACATGAAATTTTGCGGCAGGACTGGCGTGGCCGGCGGCGTGTAGACGCTGATTCCGTCCGAATACTGGCTCCAGTTCATCCATGCGGTGACGCCGGGGTCCGCCACGGTCGATGCTGGAATCCCGGCGATAACCTGGACGTCCTCAAGCGGGGAGAATCCCAACTGCACAAGAAAAAGCTGAAGGTTCCGCCATGCCGTGTTCGCCATCTGCTGGCTGAACGGCTGGACGTCCGTCAGGACGCTTCCCGCGAGCGTCGGGATGGCATCGCCGATGTGGGCGCGCGCCATGTTCATGGCGGTTTCCACGGTGTCAAACGGCGGCGATGTCAGCGGCCCGATGATCGGCAAGGATTATCTCCCGAGCGCTTGTGGAGGATGCCCCATCGCGCCCGATGCCACGAGCCGCTTCCACGCTTCCATGTCGAACACGTAGCCGCACCCGGCGGTAGCGCAGCGGATCGCGTCCTTGTCGGTCGTTTGGGCGCAAACCGGGCACTTCTTGCGCTCGATGCTGGAGGTGTGATTCTTCGCCCAGGGCTCGTCCTCCAGGTTCAGTGCCGCCGCTGCGACGAAATGCTCGTCGCGGCGCGCTGCTTCCCACATGGCGGGGCCGGCCGCGTAAGCGCTCCGCGCCTCGGCCACCAGATAGTTGTAATACTCGTTGAGCGTGGCCCTCGCCTTCGCCAATTCCTGCTTTGTCGGGTTGGCGTTCGGTCCAACCTCGGAACCGATGAACACTCCGCGGCGCACGAGCGATCCGCGGGCATCCTGGTGCGCTCCGGAACCGAGGATCTGCTCGGCTATGTACCTGCCGCCGGAACTGCCCCCCCTGGCCTCATTACCGGTTTCGAGCCGCAAAGATGCCATGTCGGCGTTGTTCGGCATGACCTCGTACACGATGCCCGGAATTGGCTTCATCCGCGCGAACTCTTGGCCCTTCGGGCATGCTGGGATGAAGAAAGTACCGAGCGAGCCCTGCGGGCTTTCGTGTTTCCACGGAGAGACGTTGTAGACGTGAACGCACGTCGCCATTGCGAGTTCCCGGATCGAAGCCGGGAGCGAATCGACGTGCATCTGAGCCCTCCGTCGTCCCATCATCTCTTGAACGTGCTGCTGTGCTTGCTGTGCTGTTACCGGCATGTTTCCCTTTCTAAGCTACTGAACGCTTTCCTTTGCCGCCTGCGGTCACCTGGACGACGTTCCGCGGCCTTGCCGGAAGTGGCCTCCGGCGCATCGGTTTGAAGTTCTTGGTGCCCCGCGAGACACGCCCGCTGATAGCCTGAGAACCCATGAATGGCAGGCGACTCCGTATACGGTCGCAAAGCTCGTTGTATTTCGCCGCCTCTTCGTCCTCATACTGCTGTTTCAGAAACGAGCGGTTTTCGGCCATGGTGATCTTCGATCCGAATTCCGCCGCGGCAATGACAGTCCGCAAGGCTCCATCGGTAGGAGCCTCGGCGTCAAACGTGAAGATGATTTCGTAATCACCCCGGTCCGGGTAGGGACCAAGCAGCGAGTTCTGCCGTTCCCACGCCTCGCGCGTGCAGCCGGCGAACTTCTCGACAGGTAGCCATTTTTCGAGGATGAAGCGCTCGCCCACGGCTGGGTATTTCGGCGTCCAGTCGGATTTCACCGAGCCATCCGGCCATTGGCCGTAAACGATCCGGCGCCGGGACGGAGCCCAGACGCATCGGTACATATTCTCGCCGAATGGATTCTTGCCGTAGGCCGACATCGGCCATGGCGCGTGAACTAATTCCGGCGCGCTGGTAAGGGCGCTCATTGACGCCCTCCCTGCGCAGTGCGCCCGGCTGGGGGCGCCCCGTTGATGACGTGATGCCGGAACCACTCGAACATCAGGCCGATTTTGGCATCCATGATCGCGAGCCGTTTCTGGTTCGCGCGATGCACGGCGAAGAGCGCGCCGAGCGTCGTCAGGATGCTGACAACGTCCGAAATGTGGACGCTGGGACTGAAGGTAATGGGCGCAAGGTCCATGTGGTCTCCGGGCCGTCCCTTAGCTGTGGCCGAAGTAGTACTGCGGGATGCTGATGTTGTTCGCAAACACGCCGCTCTGAGGGTTCCCGAGGGCGAATTGGCCCCAGTAGACGTAATAGAACAACACGGAAGCTGCGATGCCGCCCGAGCCGCCGTACATCGGGAAAAGAGTTTCCCCGCCGATATCGAGCATGTCGAGCGACTTGAGTTCCAGCCGGAACCACTCGCTGGCCGCGATGCCGTCGATCATGCCGGGCATGGCGCGTTCGTTGGTCATGAACTCGCGGCCCGCCATCATTCTCGGACCCGCTTTCTTCAGCATGTCCACGCCGGTATTACCGGTATCGTTGGCGATGACGCGCTGGACGGTCAGGTAAACGTTCTCCCAGGCCGCGCGCATATCCACGTTGCCCTGGAAGAGCAGGTCCAGTTTCTCGAAGTTCTCCGAGCCGATCAGAAGCTCGATCTGTGCTTCCATCGCTCGGACGAACTGGGGCGTCAGCGTGCCGCCGGAGCAGTTCAGGTATGGCGTGACGAACTTACCAGGGTAAGCCGATCGCTGAATTCCGGCGAAGTTTCCGGTGTTGCCTGCCTGGTGCCAGTAGCGCAGCCCCAGCAGCGACGAGTTGGAGACGCCGAGCGATCCGCTGACCTGAAGAGAAACATTCGCTACGAGGTAGCCGGGCGCGGCGGCGGGAAGCCACAGAGAGTTGTTGGGCTTGTCGACGCTCTGGATCGTGATGGTACCGAGGTATGCGCCGTTCACTGCGGTCCAAACGTCGACGTCTTGGTTGTCCGAGAACAGGTTGGCGTTATTGACCACCACTTGATTCCCGGCAACGCTCACGACGGTGTCGATCTGCCCGGAGCCATTGCCCTGGAGCAGGCTTTCAATGTAGCCGGCGAAGCCCTTCACTGCGTCGGCGTTGGTTTTGGTGACGTAGTTCTCGACGGCCTTCTGGCTGCTGTCGTTGGTCCAGTCGGCGGCCAGCGTGTAACTGTAGGCGTAGACGAAAGGGACGCAGGACAGATAGCCGTTTTGCTGCACCGGGCCGCTGCCGATACCGAGGTCGCCGCCGTCGAAATTCGCCATCCGGAACTTGCCGCCAGCCAGCACCCAAAACGGAATGCGGCTGGGGCGCGAAGACGTCACTTCCACGTCCGTCCGGGTTTTGATGCGCTGCATCAGCCGGCTTGAGGTGTTGTAGAGAGTGGGCAATTCAGGCCGAACGTATTCCATTTGTCCGGCGATTGCCTGTGCAAGATTCGCGATGCTCATAATTCTCCTAGGATTGGAATTGTGAGTCCGCGCTGGGCCGATTCGTCCGCTGCCTGATGGCAGGTGGGACCAGGCTGGCGCGCCTGAGCTTTTCCGCGCTTCTCGATGCCGCCGTCAGCTTCGGTTTTACAGGTTTCCGGTCCTGAACGCCTTCGGCTTGTTTGAATTATACTCCAAAACGAGATTATCTCCACTGCACGGTGCGGCCGTCGCGAAGCACGGCCCAACCAGCCTGCACCATGTCCATGGTCGTCTTCCGGTAGTCCACCTCGGATGGGTTCGGCGCACCTTGGACTCGCGCGGCTCCGGCTTTCAGCGGTTGCGGAGCGGGACTGCCAGGATTCGGCTGCGCGCCAGGCTTGGCCGCCGGCGATCCTGGCTTCGGGGACTGCGCTGGTACCACCACCCGAAACGCTCCCTTGAGGATCACGGGCACTTTCTTCGCGGTCCACTCCCGTACAAGCCGGTCGAATCCGCGCTTGTCGTTGGTTTGAGCAAATCGCGTGAGGGCCTCGGAGAAGTGCTTGTCGTTGCGCTGCTCCCGCGCCAGGCCGCTCATCAGAAGCTCGGCGATCGCGCCCCGCTGGTCGGGGCTCACTGTGGCGCCGTTGGCGATTCGCTTGAACTCCGATCGCACGATCTCATCGCGTATTGCCGTCGCCGATCCGGTCCATTCGCGGCGCTGGAGTTCGGCTTCCCGCTGCGACAGTTCCGCCTCGCGGGGATTCGCCGCCGTGCCGGATGACGCCGCTGCGCCTTGGAATTTGCTTTTCTTGTCCCCGGCCTGGATAACTCCGTTGTGGAATCCGGCCAGTTTTGCCCACTGCTCCATCGCCTTTGGGTTGTCGCCGATCACGTCGCGGAGCCGCTCCATAGCAAGCGCGAAGCCGCTTTCCTGGAGCCACTGCGCGCCGATTTTTCCGAAGTAGGAATTGAAGCCGTCCGGGTCAAGCTGCTGCATCTTGTCCATGACGGTCGGGGCCAGCCGCATCAGGCTCTCGGTGCCTTGGGGAGTCGCCAGGATGTCCTCGACGAAGGCTGGATCGGCCCGCGTGAACTTCTCGTCGAGGCCGGCCCACTGCTCAAGTTCCTGCTGTGTCTGCTGGATGGCCTCCTTGCCGCCGAAACGCTCGATTTCGGATTGCAGTTCCTTCATCGCCCGGATGCCGCCGGGAAATTCGCGCTGGAGGCGGTCGGCAGTGTACAGGCTGTCGCGAATGGACTTTTCGAGTGCTGGGTTCTCTGCCTTTACTTTGTCAAGTACCTGCTTTGCGCCAGCGCTGAGCTTCCCGTTCTCGAAGATGGCGACAGGCGCCGCGGCCTGCTGGCCCTCAACCGGCTCGTGGCCCTCCTGCTGCCTTTCCAATGGCTCGGTCGAAGTCTCCTGGCTGGAAGGCTCGGCAGCCGCTGGCGTCTCGGGAGCGCCCAGGTCGATCGGCGCGTCAAGTATCATTTCGTCTGGCATAAGATCATCTCCTTACGCCGCCGGCGTTGGCGGCTGCGGCGGCTGTGCCGGTTGCTGGGGTTGGGGCGCGCCGTGTTGCGCCGCCTTCTGGAGCCCCTTGCTGTGAGGCGTTGCCAGGGGCGGAGTCGGCTGGGGCTGCGCAGCGGCGTTTTGCAGGGCTTCCTGCTCGGCGGCGGCCTTGTGCTCCATGAGGTGCAGTAGGACGTTCAGCAATCCGGCTGAATTCCCCTTCTGCTGTTCTTCACGCGCGTCGGAACTGCTCAGCCATTCGCGGCCCCACTCGAATTCCCAGAGGTGGAAGTCGAGCGGTCCAATCGGAATCGACGAGTGCATGAGCGATGCCGGGTCGAGTTGCTGGCCGGTCGCCGCCGCCTGCGCAAGCGCCGCCGCCATCTCCTCGGGAGACGGCCCGACCGGCGGCGCCAGCAGGAGTTGTTCTACCTCGGCCATCTGTTTTTCCCGCGCTGCTGCCTGCGGGATCTCCAGGTCGGGAAGGCCAAGGTAGCGGTTGAAAACAGCCCAGTTGTCCGGGCTAGCGAATAGCGAAGCGCCCATGGGGCTCTGGCCGATAAGGGTTATCAGGTTCGCCAGCGTCCCGCGCTTCTGAGCTGGCGTCTCCGGTGAGCTGTCGTCGTCGTCGGCCTTGACGCCAAACATGCCATTCCGGATCGCCGCCAGACCGAGCTGTTTATGAACGCCGGCATCGGTCTCGATCGTTGGCGTCTGGTCGTCGTGGGCTGGATTGCTTGACGCCAGAATCGCGGCCTGCTTGTACATTGCCGCCATCATCCGCTGAATCTCGGCGAATGGAACGCCCTGCTGTCCGAGCGCTTGCGCTGTTGCCAAGTGGTATCCGCTGGCAGTCTTCTGGTCCTGCATCTGCTGGCCCCAGAGGCTCGGAGGCGTGCTCTGGATGAACTGCGGAAGCGTGCTCATCAGCAGTTCCGTGTACGGCATGAACGTCGCTGGGAGTTCGGGGTTCGCCTCGCGGACGATGTTCTGCCGGATGTCGGCGCCGGCCGATAATTTCATCTGGCGGAATCCGTAGGGAATCGCCACTTGCTGCCGGATGGCGTCGAAATCGTTGTCGTTAACGTTGATCCAGGTGCTCGGCCAGCCGACTGAAAAGATCTCCCGCGAGACGTTCATCATGTCGTTGAAGCTGTCCTGGATTACGACCATAGGGTCCATAATCGCCATGCGGAACATGCCTTCGCCCTTAAAGGGGAAGCCAACAGTGATGCAGGATTCCATCGCCTGATCCTCGGCCGAAACGAGAATCTCCCCGAGAAACACGGCATGGACGCCGTTCGGGAACATCTCGTCGAACTGCTGGCGAACTCCCTCCGAGCCGTCCGCTCCCTTGGTGAACTTCTCGTTTGCGAAGGCCTTTTTCGACAGCCACACATGCGCCCTGGTGAGCGTCGTAGTGAGCATCCGAGTGTTTTGGCCGTAGGGCGATCCGCCGCTCACGCCGCCCGATTGCGCCACGCCGATCCGGGCCAGCCGGTCGTAGTTGTTCTCGCCAGGCGCCGTCGCGCCGCCTTGCAAGCGGTCGGCGTAATCGGGATACTCGTACCGCGCGATGTCCAGGTGCGGATCGTCGAAAATGCAGAAATAGGGGCTGTCGGAAAGTTTCTTGGCGATGATACTGACGCGGCTTTCGATGGTCCCACCCACCGTAGCTGTTTCCTTCTGCGTTTCCGGGTCCAACCGGGTCCAGATGAAGGTTCGGCCGGAGAGGTGGAACATCCTGGCGATTTCGGTCTGAAGCGCCTTTACGTCGTTGTTCGCGTCAAAGACGCCCTTGTAGGCTTCCGCCGCCTTCGCTGCCTCGATGTCCTCGGAAAGCTGTGCGTTCCGCGGCGAAAACACGATACCCGGCGGGTTCTGGCTCAAAACGCTGATGGCGATGCGCTCGTAGGGCTCGAAAATGTTGTAGTCGCCGATATAATTCGGAGCCTGAACGTCCTGGCCGTAGGAGTTCCTGAACACGCCGCCGGGCGTAGCGACGGCAAGCGCTCCGGTGCGGTAATCCTCGAACACATGCTGGATGCCTCGCTCGTAGAACCGCTTCTTGCGGTCGGCCAGCACTTCCCGCCGGCGCAGGTAGATGTCCTCCTGCATGTAGTTCCGGAGCGCCTCGCGCAACGCGGAGGCCATGGGAGGGTCGAGGGCGTCGCGTCCGGGTTCAGAAGAGCGGCGGCTCAGAATATCGACGGCGGCGCCCATGGGCTCAGTTCAGCAATCCGTTCCGGATCGCCCCTTCAGTGATCCTCGCGGCGCGGTCCAAGCGCTCCTCGTGCTCGATGCGGTCAAGCACCGCGTTGCAAGCCTCGGCCATCAGTAGGCAGCAGACCGGCGCCGGGTCGTCGCCCTCCAATGTGAAGCCCGAACCGCAATAGGGACATGACATCGCAGCGATCCCATGGCGGATCTGCGCTTCGACGTAGGCCATCTTGTGCTCCGGGCTGAGGCGCGTGATCTCGACCGGAACTACTTGCGGAGGTCGCCCTTGATGAACCGCTCCCCCAGCACTCCCCGCGCTCGGATGTGCGGATTCGAACTCTTGGCCTCCGCCTTCGCCTCCTGAAGCTTCGACCGTCCGTTCCGCTTCGCCGCCGCCGTCAACGCGCCGGGGTGCTTCACCGCTCCTTGAATCCAATGGTCAGCCATGCCTTTCCCTCAGTAGAGCCCAACCGTGGTAGCGACGTATAGCGACCCGTTCGAGAGAGCCTTGTAGCTGACGGCGCCGGTCGTCCCCATCCAGTCGAGAACGGTCACGTTCGTCCAGCCCTTAACACCGGTGATTGCCGTAATCGCGTTCGCACGACTGCCGGCCGCAGTCGCGACATACCCGTCTACGGACACGAGGCCGCCCAGCGTATGGGTGTAATTCGCCGCCTCGCCGATGCCGTAACTGCCGCTCGATACGGATTCGCCCTTCCCGTGCGTGTAGGTGAACGTGGCCGTCACCGTGCATGAGTCGTACACCGCTGGCGTCGAACAACTAACCGCACTCGGCGTCACCGTCTCCAAATTCGAGCCGGCCGAAGAGCCGATCGTGATCGCTGTCGTGGTGGAAAGCGGCGTGAGCAGCCTACCGTCGCGGAGGGTGACCTGGCCGAACGCCAGCGTGATGGTCTGTGACCCGGTGGCCGTGGTGCCGACGTCCACGGTCAGGGGCGCGACATACCCGTTGGCTCCGAAGGCGAAATCCCACGCTTTTGATACGCCGGAAAAGACCGAAGGACCGCTTTGGGCGAAAGAAGAAACGACAGCGAGGAGCGCGACAACGGCTACCCGCGAAATACGGCTGAGTCTGGAAAAATTCACTGTTTGCTCTCCTCGGTGGACTGGTCGGGCGGCTGCGAACGCTTACACATCTCCTCGTGCGAGCGGTAGCCGGCGACGAAACCTTGCTCGAAATCACTGGAATGCGGGCCGACGAAGCGCACCAGCGCATTTTTCAGCGCCTTGGCCTCATCGCCGACCAGAACGATGCCGCTCTCGAATGCCGCGGCGATGGCCTCAATGGTGGGGACGTGAAAAGGCATCAGTAGGATCCTCCCATGCTGTCGGCGAAGTCCTGCCCGGCTTCCTCGGGGCTTCCGTGCTCGCGCGGGCCGTCCGCCTCGCCGCCATCGCGCGAAGAATGCGACACGATCCTTCCGTCGCCTCCGTCGTGCGAATGGTGGTGGGCGCCGCCGGCGTGCCTGGCTCCCATGTGAACCAGTGCGTGCCCGATATGCGGATGCTCGGTACGCTCCCCGTCCTGACCTTCGGTGTGAAACGTTCCGTCGCCATGGTCATGAAGCGTGGTCGATCCGTGGCCACCACCGTCGCCGTGGGCCTCTTTCGGCGCCGGCATTCCCTTGTCGCCGTCGCTCTCCGTCCCTACCCGGCGCATTCCCTTCATGATCGGCTTGCCGCCTTGCGGATTTCCCAACATGCTCACGATGCGTCTCCTTGCGGCTCAACGGCCGCCCTGAACTCGGCGAAGGTCTTGGTAGCGCGAGTGCCTTGGTTCTTGGCCCGCGCCAAGTCAATCTGCAAGTCGCGAATCTGCTGCTGTAGCTTGTCGTTCTCGGCGATGAGCCGCAAAATCTCGCCGGTCTGCGGTTGCGGCAGCTCGACTGCCTGAATCCCCAGCCATCGCTGAAACAGGCGCTTCACCGGTAAAATCCCTTCTGCGTCATTTTCACCTGCTTTTGTTTGAAACGTAGCATGGCGATATGTTTCATCGTCGGGTCTTCATACGAATCATACACTTCCTCGGCCCGCTCCGCAATTGGCTTGTTCGGCGCGTCGATCCAGCTCTTGTAACCGTACCGGAAACAGTCCGCCACGTCGTCGTATTTCGTGTCCGTCTTCAACACGTCCTCGGTCTTGTCCGGATGGCGGGTGAGCAGCGGGAGCGCGCTGGCTAACTCCGGGCATTCCGGCCCGATCATCAGCAGCGGCCCCGGCATCACTCGGGCCCCCTTCCGCAGCGCAATCGTCTGCCTCAGCCCGTCGTAGATGTTCCGCCAGCCTCCCACGCGGTCGTTGTCGGCCGGCTCGGGCCGCGGCATCCGGCTTGCATCCATCACCTCGGTGATCTGCTCCGCTATCGTGTTCGCGCTGCCCTTCTTCGCCCAGGCGTCCGGAGACAGGTAGAACCGCTGAATATTGTCGTCGGCCACGGACCTATCGACAATCATCTGCGCCAACTCCTTTTCCGGCGTCTGGTTCACCACCAGCTCGCGGTAGGCCACGACGACCTCGATCTGGGTATTCGTCCGGATTCCCAGCCACCGCTGCGCTTCTTCCGGGGACAAGCGCCCGCTGGCGAACCAAATCACCGCCGCAAAGTGTGCAAACCCCCAGTCCATCGCGATCCAGCGGTTCCACCATGGCCTGATCATGCTCTGCTGGTCCGCCTTCAGGTGAATGAAGTTCTCGTCCAGAACTCCGGCGAAGTATTGCCCCTCGAACGAGTCGAACGAGCCCAGCAAATGCCCCTTGCGCAGCGACGGCGGCAGCGCGTTCAGCGACCTCCCGTAGCTGGTTTCCTCGATGAATGCCCGGAATCGCCGCTCGTCGGACCAGTCGTCGGAATAGAAGTTCCGCTGCGTGGCCTCGACTTGCCCGCGAAACCACTCGTAATTGTCCCAGCCATAGGCCTGGATGAAGGCGTACTCGTGCGGCTTCTCCATCCCCTCGTACTCGCGCAGGTAGAAGACGCGCCGGAGGTAGGCGTTTCCGATGCCCCCAGGGTTGAAGAACAGCCCAAGTTTCGTCCGGGACGGCGCGACAGCCGGCCAGCGCGCCGCCATGCGGATCTCGGCCAGCTCCGCCTCGGAGAATTGCTCGGCCTGGTCCACGAAGATGTGGTGCAACTCCAGCCCGCGGAACTTGCGCTTCACGTCGCCGGCTGTCTCGGCGTACCCGAACGCAATAACGCTCCCGTTGGGTAGCGAGATCTGTTTTTTCGTCGCCTCGTAGAACTCGCGTAAGTGCGGGAACTCCGCCAACATCGGCTCGATATGGTTCGCGGCGACGTCGGAGTATACTCGCCGGACGATGAGCAGCTTGATGCCGCGGTAGTGCTCGGCCACCAGTAGCGCCACGCGCCGGATCGCCCCACTCTTGCCCCCGCCTCGCGCGCCGCCGTAGCCTATGATCGTGGGTGCTTCTGGCCCAACGGCAAGCATGTAGTCCAGCAGTTGGAGCTGCTTCGGCTGAAGGACGATCTGGTGGCGCTGCCGGGCGCGCGGGGCCATCAGAGCCGAACGATCACCGTTACCGCTCCGCCGCCGGTCTGGGTGACCAGCTTGCAGCGGTAGAACATCCACGAGCCGTCGTCAGTGTAAAAGTCGAGCTGCTTATTAGTGCTGGTGTAGAGCGTCTGATATTGACTGTCCGAGTCCACATGGGATCCTTCGATGACGAGGCTGGCGGTCGGCGCCGCGGCGAAGCTGATGCTGAACGTGATCGGATCCCTCCCGCCCACGGGAGATGCTGGCCGGGCGAACGCAATCGACGCTTGCGGCGCCGCGGGCGACTCGGCATTGAACAGATAGAACAGACTTCCAGGCGACGGGGCTGTTAGCTGACCACCCGCCTGCGGCACTCCATAATTCGGCATTGCGGCTCCAATCCGGCCCAGCGCGCCAGCCGGTCTGCCTCCCCGCATCGCCAGCCAGCGCGCCGCTGCCTACGGAAAAGATACCATATCGGCATGGATGACAAATACGTGCGGGCGCTACCGGCGCCCAGCGGGAATGCTCCGACGATCACGTTTCGGCTGCCCGAGCGGCCCCTCTCGGATCGGCTGTCGGCCGAAGGCGCGATCCCCAGCAGCGAGATTCGCCGTGCGGGGAAGCAAGTCGCCGACCGATACGGTACTTCGGGGGAGCTACTGCCCGCTCTCACCGAGGCCGGCATCGGCTGGGAGCAGCATCTGCGCCTGATGCGCCATTCGGCTCATTATCGCGCTCTCCTCCATTCCGGGCGCCGACGCGTGCGCCAGCAGCTGGAGGACGAAATCACCCGCCGCGCGCTGCGCACTGACTGCACTGATGCTCAGCTGCGGGCCGCGCTATCCCTCCACGATGCTCCGCGAGTAGGAAGCTCTTCCTCTCCAACAGTTTCCGGGCAAATCAGCCCAGCCGGATTCGCTTTCGAAGTCCGAGCGGCCGCCGAATCGGACTGATCCAGGCCTTCCTAGGCGAAGGGAAGACGAAAATCCACGTCTCGCCGGCGCCGTACACCTTTGTACACTGTACATCGGTGGCTGTGGAAAACCTGTGGAAATTCTATGTCTACACTGCACATAGATTGACATAAGTCCTTTAGAATCAACACAACGTGCTCTGGGCGTAAGTCCTTTAGAATCAAATGTTCCATGTCTCATCTTTGCTAAGTCCTTACGTTCTACGTCTCCGTCCTACGCTAACTGCTTATTTTTCAGTAAAAATCCCAAAAGCGGACACTTTTTTTGGTCGCCCGTAGATATGTTATATATTTTTTTATTTTCTCCGTTCCGTATCCCCCCTTACACTACAGCATAACACTATCTCACATACCACCTATATCTACCTATATTCATAATATGTATTGATAATAAAGGTAGTTAGCGTAGAACAGAGACATGGAACAAGGGTGTTTGTATGAACATAGGCCCAGTCGGGGAGATGGAACGAGAAGCCGGAGACATGGGGACATAGAACACTAGGCAGCCTGAGTGATGATCGGAAAAAGTGTTGACACTGCCTACACATCTATTGTACGATGGAGGCGTGAGGAAAACCGGAAAGAGGAAAGCCAATAGGAAGACTCGCACCTGCCCATTCACAGAGCGGGCGGAATGGGACGCTTTCCCGACATGACCAAGCGCCGCCTCGATATCGAGCAAGAAAGCCTGCGCCGGCGGTTGCGCCGGGATGACTGCCCGGCCAACTGCCAGTGCCGGCGCTGCGCCTGGCGCCGGAGCTGGTACGGCGAGTCCCGGCCGCGGAAAGTCCGCTGGCGCCGTTCCGCCTCCCAGCGGTACTCGCCGCCGAACGCCCGGGGGTGTACACTGGATGCCATATGCTCCGACCACCGACAGCCGTAATCCTCGCCGCGTGCCTGCTCCTGAGCGGTTGCAGCGCTCCCGCGCCGATAGTGACACTGGAAGCCGCCCTCGCCGCCGCCGAAGCCGCTACCGCCGCCCTAGCCGCGTCTGGGACGATTCCGCCCAGCGATGCCGCGCTGGCAGCGGTTTACCTCATTGCAGTATCGCGAGCTGTCGCGGAAAGCTCCGCTGAGATGCAGAGCGCGGATGCGCCGGCGCTGCAAGCGTCGAAGATCGCCGGCTACTTCGCCGCCGCGGTGCTGCCCTTGGGGATGTCGCCGGCGCTGGCGGCTGCCCTTGCGGCAACCGCGGCCGCCGTCCAGACCTACCTGGTCTCGGTTGGCGCCGCCTCCGCCGGGGCGGCATCCGCACGCACGGCCGGGTACCGCGCCATTCCTCACCGCTGGGCATCGCGGCTCTACGGCGACCAGATGCGGGCCCAGGCCCTCCACTCTAGGCTTGTCGCTATGCTACCCTGACCCAGAAGGCCACCTATTTCTCCGACCGCCGCCGGGAATGACCACCCCGGCGGCGTTTTTTTGTTGCGCACAGGTGCGGCAGTGCTTATAGTGTAGATATGGCAAGATCAGCAGAGGACATTAAGCAATCAGCCGTCGTCGTCTACCTCACGCGCGAGAACAAGAGACTTTTCCGCGTGTTTTGCGCAATGCGCGGGCACTCCATGTCCAGGCAGCTTCAAAAATACGTGGAGTCCGTCGTCCGATCCATGGACGCCCCGGCCAGAAAAAAACTTGAAAAAGATATTGACACTACCGTCAGTGCGCGGTAGTATTCGGTATGGAGATTTTCGATGACGAGGAAATACCGCAGGGAGATGGCCGAGACAGTGCGTCAGGTGTTGGCCGGCGGAAAATCTCTGACCGGAGCGCAGGACCGGGAGATCCAGCGCATCGTGAAAATTATCCGCGATGGCGCGCCAATGCCCTCCCCGGAAGCCGAAGCGCCGCGCTGATCGCGATGCTCGAAGGGTGCCAACGATGAGTGCGCATCTACTCCACGCTGAAACTAGCGACTGCCCGGCCGAATACGAACTGTCGTGCGACGAATGCGGAACCAGGCAAGGCGACATCCGCGAGTGCGACGACTGCGGGAAGGATCTCTGCGAGAGATGCGGCGGAGGAGCCTGGATTGACGGCGAACAGCATGTGGTTTCGCTAAACCTTACAAGATCGGTCATCGCTGCCTCGACCTGCCGCCGCTGCGCCCTGGACTCATTGGCTGCCGAGTTCCCCTGGGCGACGGAACTCATCCGCGACCTGGAGATCATCGCTGCGAAGTACGCAGAACTGGTGAGGGCCAGATGACAAACCAACAGTTCGCTTCACAGCGCCGCGGCCACATCGGAGCCTCGGACGCAGGCTCCCTCTTCAGCGTCGGCTACGGCTGCCAGAGAGCGCTCTGGTACGACAAGACCGGGACAGACCCCGACGCGGGGTGGACCGAGCCGATCACGTTCGCGTTGGGCCACGCACTGGAGCCAGTCTTCCTCCGAGCCGGGCTGCTGGACATTGGCGTTTCCCGCGACGAGGCGGACGAGGTCGTCGAGGTCGGCGCCAATCACGGCTTCGAGATTCGTGACCAGTCTGGCCTGCTGCTGTGCCACCCGGACGCTATCCTGCGGGACGGCCGGATAGTAGAAGTGAAATCGATGGGCGCCGCCGCCTGGTGGAAAGCGCGCAGGGACGGCCTGCCGCCCGACTACATCATGCAGCTTCAGCTTGAGCTGCACCTGGCATCCGCCCCGGCCGGCGTTTTCATCATCGGGAACCGCGACTCTGGCTCCATCGCTATTTTCGTCGTCGAGCGAGACGCGGCGCTCGGAGAAAAGATCCAGGCGCAGGCGAATTGGTTTTGGGATGCCTATATCGCCGGGCCTCCCTACTCGAAGACTGAGCCCGACAGGCTCGATACGGGCGATTCCCGGTGTTCAGGTTGCCGATTTCGGCGCCAGTGCTGGGGTGGTGTGGATTTCGAGACGACTGCGGCCCCCGACTCCATCGAGTATGACAATTCGGAATCGCTCCGGTTTCTCATTGAAAGCCACGACGACGCCCAGGCGCAAGTCCGGGATGCCGAGGCCGAACTCCAGCAGATCAAGGATGCCATCAAGGGCGAGATGGGCGAGCGGACGGCGGTGGACTGCGGCGGACGCAAGGTCTACTTCCGCGAGCAGAAAGTCGAGCGCATCGACGCGAAGGCGCTGGGTGCCTACTACATCGCGCACCGCCAGCCGAGTGACCCGCCGCTGGAGGAATTCAAGACCATCACGGTGCAGCGGCCACTGCGGATCTACTGAGATAGCGCGATTGAGGGGGTGGAAAAAGTCATGAGAATGGACGGGACGAACGAGAACCGGACCTCGACAGCGGCTGAGCTTTTAGGCGCCGGGGAGCTGTACGCGGCTATCGAGGCGTTCAACAAGGCGAATGAGGACGTTCCTGTCTACCATGTCGATTACAGCACCGCCGTGGTGCTGGACGAGTTGGTGTTGGCGGAATGGCGGAAGTAAAAGTGAATTGAAGTAGCGAAGTAACCCGACCCGAAAGGAAAGCCAAGATGACCACGGACAAGATGACCACAGAAGAGATCTACGCAATAGCGCCCGATGCCGACGGCTGGCGGCGCTTACCTGACGGGCGGCGCATCAAGCTCGGCG